>MKRV01000214.1 GCA_001897995.1 Alphaproteobacteria bacterium 65-37
GAACCTACCGCCGGCCCGCGCCGAAGGAGTCCACGGGCCTCGCGCCGGCACTGGCCGACCTGATCGGGCACAAGGATGCGTGACCTCAAGGGGTACGGCCGAACCCCGCCCGACCCACAATGGCCGAACGGTGCCCGGGTCGCCGTCTCATTCGTGATCAACTTCGAGGAAGGCGCCGAGATGTCGCTCGCCAGGGGCGACTCGCAGAACGAGAAGGTCTACGAGGTGACCGACGAGGTCGTGGGCGTACCCGACCGGTGCATGGAGTCGCACTTCGAGTACGGCACCAAGGCCGCCTGGTGGCGGATCGCCGATACGCTGGAACGGCTGGGCGTCTCGGCGACGCTCAGCACCTGCGGCCTCGCGGCCGAACTCTCGCCCTGGCTCATCCAGGACGCCGTCGCGCGCGGCCATGAGATTTCCTGTCACGGCTGGCGCTGGGAGAAGCATGCGCACATGGCGGAGGCTGACGAACGGGCGGCAATCGGCCGGACCGTCAAGGTCCTGACCGACATTGCGGGTTCGCGTCCCGTCGGGTGGCATACCCGCTCCACGCCGTCGCCCAACACGCGCCGACTGCTCGTCGAGGAGGGAGGTTTCCTCTACGACAGCGACGACTACTCAGACGACCTGCCGTTCTTCGTGGAGGTCGGCGGCAAGCGGCATCTCGTGCTACCCTACAGCTTCGACACCAACGACATGCACTATCATCAGGGCTTCCATCGTTTCGTCTCGGCGCGCGACTTCGCCGACTACACGAACGATGCCTTCGAGACGCTCTGGCAGGAAGCGGACCGTCATCCCAAGATGATGTCGATCGGCCTGCATCTGCGCATGATCGGCCGGCCGGGGCGTATCGCCGCGCTCGACCGGATCGTCTCGCACATGACGGCCAAAGGCGGCGCGTGGTTCGCCACACGCCGGCAGATCGCCGAGCACTGGCTGGCGCGCTTCTAGCCCTTCGTCTTTGGCCGCACGATCTTGATCGTCGAGGTCGAGTGGACGATCAGCCGCCCCTTCTCGTCCTTGAGATCGCCGTCGAGGAAGCCCACCGAGCCGCCCCAGCGCATGACGCGACCCTCGGCATAGACGATCCCCGGCCCCATCGCCTCGAAGAAGCTGATCTTGAGCTCGAGCGTGGGCACCGCGACGCCGAGCTTGCCCTTTGCGATGGCGGCGTTGGCCATGGCCGTGTCGACCATGCCGGTCAGGAAGCCGCCCTGGCAGATGCGGCCCTGCGAATGGCAGAAGGCCGGGACGACCTCGAAGCGAAAACGCGCATAGCCGCGCGCCGAATCGATGTCGAGCAGCTCGCCGTTCAGCGTCTTCAGGACCTCCGGTGGATTGGCACGCAGCGCCGCGAGGATCTCCGAATCGTGCACCAGATCCTTGGAGAAATGCTGGAAGTCCGGATGGGCGGACGCGGAAGGGGCCGAAGAGGGTGATGCCGTCATGAACGTCGATACCTTGCAAAGAGAGCGTAAGCAGCGGCGCCAGCCAGCACCACCACGGCGAGATAGGTGAACAGCGCCCGATAGGCGTGCTCGGGCAGCGCCGCCGAGGTGGCCCCGGCGGGAACGAAGGATTCCATGATGAAGCCGCTCACCGGCTGGGTGATGCCGACACCGACGAACACCCAGACATTGATGGAGGTGAGCGACCGGCCGCGCAGTCGATCGTCGAACAGCGACCGGCCGTGCTCGATGATGGCCGGGAAGAAGTTCGAGAACAGGCCGAAGACCAGCAGCACCGCGATCAACGCCTCGGTCGGGATGTCCGACCACGAGGCGAGCGTGGTCATGCAGGCGAGGCTGATGCCGGCGAAGCACAGCACCACCGGTCGCGGTGAGCCCAGACGCGCGGCGAGCCAGCCCGCCAGGAAGATGCCGATCGTGCCCAACGCTGCCATGGCGAACAACAGCCGCCCCGTGGCCGGCGTGCCGAGCCCGTGAATGTCGATCATATAGAGGCCGAGCCACAGGCCGCGGATCGCGAAATTGGTCGAATAGCCGATCAGCGCCGCCCCGATCAGGCCCGGCATGGCGGGGTGGCGGAAGATTTCGCCGAGACCGCGGATCACCGACATCAGTGATTCGGGCTCGCGCCGGGTCCAGGCGGAGCCCGCCGGCGCGTCGCGCACCACCAGCAGCATCAAGGCGGCCGAGACCAGCAGCCCCAGCACGGCAGCGGAAAAACCCCAGCGCCAGCCGATCCAGCCCATGATCCACACAAAAGGCTCGGTAGCGCTGAGATTGCCGACATAACCCAGCGACATCATGGTCGCCGACAAGGTCGCGAAGCGTTTCGGCGGCCACCAGCGGGCGATCAGCACAATCGCCCCCATGAACACCGCCGAGGTGCCGAGCCCCAGCACGAACATGCCGGCGGTCAGCTCCTCGAAGCTCGTGCCAAAGGCGAACAGCAGGCCGCCGGCAACACCGACGAACAGGGTCAGCGCCACGGTGAGCCGCGGTCCGTAACGGTCGAACAGGATGCCCGAGGGGATCTGCATCAGGGCGATGCCCCAGAAGAAGGCACCGGTCACCGTGCCGAGCTGCTCGGCACTGAGGCCGATCTCGGTGCGCAAGGTGGGCCCCAGTACGCCGGTCACGGATCGCGTGAACTGGCAGAGGATGAAACAGGCGGCGGCGATGACGAACAGCCAGAGGCGGCCGCGCCGGACGGCGGGCGAATCGTAATCGACGGAAGTGGCGACGGCGGAGGTACTCACGGGGCGGCGACTATAGCGAGGCCACCCTCACCTTCTCCAGCAACTCGAGAAGCATGCGCGTTTCGGCCGTCGAAAGGCCGGAAGCGATGCGCGCTTCGTGCGCACGCACCAGCTTGGTGAAGCGCGCCAAGGCCTTGATGCCGAGCGGCGTCAAGGCGAGCGCATGCGTGCGGCCGTCGGTCGGCGAGCGACGGCGCACCAGAAGGCCGCGTTCCTGCAGGCGATCGAGGATGGGCACCAAGGTCGAGCGGTCGATGCCCAGCGCCCGCGCCACCGCCATCTGGCTCAAGCCCGCATTGCGGTCGACCAGCACCAGCAAGCCGAACTCGCCGGGCGTCACGGCCTCGCCGGCGGCAACGAAGGTGGCGGAGAAATCGGCGAAGACGGCGGACTGCGCCCGGCGCAGTGCATAGCCCAGCAATGAGGGCAGCAGGCCGCGATCGAGATCCTGGGTGGACCCGTTGGCGAGGTCTTGCGGTGCGGACTTGCGGTCGGTCTTCATTCCGAGGTCTTCTGCGGGCTTGGTGGGTGGACGCCCCATTCATCGAGTGGTAGAGGTTGATTGTTTGGGGATCAAACAAATTCTTGCGCAGCGCTTATGAGCTTCAAAGTACGCATTGCCCCGGCCGATCGCACCATCGACGTCCCGACCGGCGCCACCATCCTGGAGGCCGCGCTCGATGCCGGCATCTCCTATCCGTTCGGCTGCCAGTCCGGAAACTGCGGCGCCTGCAAGTCCCACCTGGTGAAGGGCGAGGTGACGATGGAAGGCTATTCCGAGTTCGCCCTCTCCGATGACGAGAAAGCGCGCGGCCTGATCCTGGCCTGCCGCGCCGTTCCCTGGGCGGACAGCGAAGTCGCCTGGCTCGAGGAGGACGATCTGATCGTCCATCCGCGCCGCCTGCTCGACTGCAAGGTGGTCGGCCTCGACGACGCCACGCACGATATCAAGCGCATCCGTCTCGAGATCGTGTCCGGCGGGCCGTTCGACTTCTCCGCCGGCCAGTTCGCCTCCGTCACTTTCGAGGGCTGCCCACCGCGCGACTATTCGATGGCCAACGTGCCGGGCGATCCGATCCTGGAGTTCCACGTTCGCCGCACGGCAGGCGGCGCCACCAGCACGCATGTCGGCGAGAAACTGAAGGTTGGCGATCCTGTCCGCGTCGAAGGCCCGTTCGGGCCGTCCTACCTGCGTGAGAGCCATCGCGGTCCCATCATCGCGGTGGCGGGCGGCTCGGGCATGGCGCCCATCAAGTCGGTGGTCGAGCGGGCCCTGCAGAAGGCGCTGCCGCAGCACATCTACTTCTATTTCGGGGTCCGCACCGAGCGCGACCTCTACCTGCACGACCACTTCGCGGCGCTGGCGGAGCGGCACAAGAACCTGCATTTCGTGCCGGTGCTGAGCGAAGGCGGCGCGTCGGCGCTGCGCAGCGGCCTGGTCCACGAGGCCGTCGCCGCCGACTTCGACGAGCTCGACGGCTGCAAGGCCTATCTCGCCGGCCCGCCGGTCATGGTCGAGGCGGCAAGCCGGCTGTTCGAGGAGCGCGGCATGCGACGCATCGATATTCACGCCGACGCCTTCTACACCGCGGCGGAAATGGCAAGTGCCGGCAAGAAAACAGGAGCCGACCTATGACGGGCCTTCTCGAGGGACGCGCCGCCATCGTCACCGGCGGAGGCCGCGGCATCGGTCGCGCCATCGCCGAGGCCCTGGCTGCCCAGGGCGCCAATGTGATCGTAGCCGACAACGGCGCCTCCATCGCCGGTGAAGACGGCGACCCCAAGGTGGTCCGCGAGGCGGCCGAGGCGATCGGCAAGAAGGCCCTCGCGTTTGGCGAAAGCGTCGCCTCGCCCGGCGTTGCCAAGCAGCTCGTCGACCTCGCCGTTCGGCAGTTCGGCGGCATCGACATCGTCGTGAACAACGCCGCCATTCTGCGCGACGCCTTCGTCTTCCGCGCCTCGCCGGGCGATTGGGACGCGGTGATCCGCACCAACCTCTCGGCCGCCTTCTATCTCATCAACGCCGCCTCCGCCGTGATGCGCGACCAGGGCAAGGCCGGCCGCGGCGGCAAGGACGGCTACGACTGGGGACGCATCGTCAACATCGTTTCCTCCGCTGGCCTCTACGGCAATCTCGGCCAGGCCGCCTATGCCAGCGCCAAGGCCGGTCTCTTCGGCCTGACGCGCGTCACGGCCATGGACCTCGCCCGTGCCCAGATCACCGCCAACGCAGTGGCACCGTTTGCCGCCACGCGCGTGACCGACATCATCCAGCCGGCCAATGAGGCGCAGAAGACCTACAAGGAACGTGCCCTGAAGATCGGCGCCCATCACGTCGCCAACCTCGTCATGGCGCTCTGCTCGCCGGCCGGCCGGAACATCACCGGCCAGCTCCTGGGTGTGCGCGGCCGCGAAGTCTTCCTGTTCGGCCAGCCGCGGCCGGTCGCCACCTTGCAAGCCGGTGCCGCTTCCGACCTCACTCCGGCCGACCTCGCACAGGATCTTTCCAGCAAGCTCGGCGGTCAGTTCACCGATCTCACCACCGACCTCGAAGCCTTCAATACCGAACCCCTGGTCTGAGGAGCGCGACCATGGCCGAGCCGATCATC
>MKRV01000215.1:0-5334 GCA_001897995.1 Alphaproteobacteria bacterium 65-37
CGCGCTTCCAGCCAGGCTTTCCGCTCAAAACTTCGACGCAGAGCTACTGGAGCGCTTGGCGTTCGGCGGCAATCAGCCAGGCTCTACGGCGGCCTGCGCTCGAATGGAACCGCGTAGAGGTTCCATTCGAGCGCAAACGCGTTGCTTCAACTCGCCTCCGGTGACCATCGGCAGGGGGACGGCTTCCAATGCCATGCCGCGTTGCACGGTTATTGGCAGGGCTGACCATATTGAGAGTCACGTTCAACTGACCGATTAGCCGTCAGTGGCAGCATCGTATAGAGAACTAGTCAATGACCTATCGTCCAATGAACGTTGCTGGGAAGTAGCGATGCTGCGTCGCCTCATTGCAAACAATGTAGATCTGAGGGGAGTGCTATTCTTGACCTCCCTTCTATTGACCCTGCCCACCGAGCGCACGGCGGCGGATCCCTCCGCAAAAGCCCCTGCTTACGCAGACTCAAGCGCTCTATGCATTGCTCCCGCTACTCCGGCTGATGAGCGAATAGCCGCTTGCAATGTTGTTATCAGTGCGGCCCGAGAAACGCCGCAGTCTCTTGCCATCGCGCTCTGTGCCCGCGGCGCAGCCTTTGTCGGCAAAGGGGAGGGTGATCTAGCGCTAAAGGACTTCAATGAAGCAATTCGTCTCGATCCCACGGGACCAGCAGGATTCTACTATCGCGGTTCATTCTATCACAGCAGGGGCCAACTCGAATGGGCCATCAAAGACTTCGATGAAGCGATCCGTCTCAGACCTGATGCCGCGGCCGTGTACAACGATCGAGGCTTGGCCCGCGCCTCTATGGGGCGCATGGACCTTGCAATTCAAGACTACGGTGAAGCGATTCGGCTCAATCCGCATCTGGTGAGTGCCCTCTACAATCGCGGCATTGCCCAATCTATCACTGGTCGATTCGATCTCGCCTTAAAGGACTTCAACGACGCCATCCACCTCGACCCAAACCTAGCACAACTCTACAACAATCGGGGCAGCGTCTACGAGTCCACCGGCCAGAAAGAGTTGGCGCTTCGAGATTACAGCAAGGCCATTCAGCTGAAGCCAGACCATGCGAACGCATATGCAAATCGCGGCAGATTGTACCTGGAACATGGACAAAGCGACCTCGCCCGGAAAGATTACGACACTGCCATCCAACTCGTGCCAGGGCACGGTAACGCTCTTGTTGGACGCGCGCTCGTGTACGAACGCAAGGGCCAGCTTGATCAGGCGTTGAAGGATTATGATACGGCCATCCAGTTCAATCCAACCTTCGCCGATGCTATTCACAATCGCGGTGGCGTTCGCATGAAGATGGGGCAAGCGGAGCTGGCGCTCAAAGATTACGACACGGCGATCCGTTTGCAGCCCGGGCGAAGCCAATCTCTTACTAGTCGTGCCGCGGTCTACGAAGTTCTAAAGAATCCGGACTTGGCTCTGCGGGATCTAGATGAAGCGCTTCGATTGAAGCCGAGCGATCCCGCCATTCTCCATCAACGTGCCAATATATACTCAGCTAAGGGACTACTCGACTTAGCGATTGATGGTTACACCGCAGCCATCGAGCGTGGGCGGCGCAATGCCGAAGTCTATTTAGGACGTGCTTCAGTCGAATACAGGCTCGGCCAGTTCGACAAGGCCCTTCAAGATTCCACTGAAGCCATTCGCATTGCACCTACTAGACCCGACGCCTTCTTCTTTCGCGCGAGCACCTACGTGCGGACTGGCCAACTTGATCTTGCTATCAAGGACTTCAGCGAAGCAATCCGTCTCAAGCCCGATTATGTGGATGCCTACAGCGACCGTGGTCTAGCCTACTTTCAGACGAGCCGTGCCGACCTTGCCCTTCCAGACTACAATGAAGCCATCCGCCTTCGGCCGGACATAGCGAATACATATTACAATCGCGGCTTACTCTACCACTCTGCTGGCAAAGCCGACTTGGCGCTCAAGGACTTCGGTGCCGCAATAGAGTTGCGACGAGACTACGCCGAAGTGTTCTATTACCGTGCCGCCATATATATGCAGAGGGGTCAGGTGGATCTCGCCCTCAACGATCTCGATGAAGCTATCCGCTTCAGGAGGAATTTCGTTCTAGCACTTGAGATGCGTGACAAGCTTCTACGCGATAGAAACGCAACGAAGTGAGAGACCGTCTGCGCAATCACTTCCATCTCACTCGTTGCGATGAAATTCGCCGTTTGGACTTTCCGTTGAGCGTACTGGATCCAAAAGGTAAGCATCCGGCGAGTGCCACGACGGTCGGCTATGACGTGGGTATCAAGTGCTCTCGCCGAACACGCGTGCGATGAGGGGATATGCCGGATGGGCCATATCGAACCAGACGGTAGCGATGTGAGCCACAAAACGATCTGGGTCTGACGGGAGGCCAGCGGCGGCGATTGCGTCCGCGCTTTCCTCCAAGAGATCGGCGAGCACCTCGCGGTCGTAGACGTAGAGTGCACCACTCTTGATGCAGCATGCCGCTGGGCCGAACTGGGCTGTTGCGAGGCCGCGGGCAGCTGCGGCAGCGGCGACAGCCTCGGGGGTCAGCTGCACGAACTCCTCGATGGTATAGAGCGGCAAGTAGCCGACAGGCTTGGTTGGCCCAACTTCCGTCAGGCCGCGCAGCAATGCTTTCCTCTCGGTCTCACTCGGCTCGGGGTGCCGCGCCATCAGACGGCGACCTTCTTCTCGTGGTGGCGCCAGTTACAGGGCAACAGCTGATCGATGGGCCGTGCCGGATGATCCTGCAGGCGGGCGAGGACGTCGGTGAGCCAGGCCAATGGATCATCCGGCACGGCACGTGGCGCTATTGCCATTGAGGCATTGCTGCGGCTGATGCGCAATCTATTGTGCTCCACAGAGAAGGAGGCAGATGCGATAAGGTCAAAGCCGGATTCTACTGTAGATTGAGTCATGAATATTAAGACCGTAGCCGCAATCGCCTTCTCGATGTTCCTCTTGGGCTGCCAGCGGGCGCCATTGCATCCATCAATGACTCCAATCGACCTACCGCCCGCAGCCAGACCATTGTTGGGGCAAATCGATGTTATCGCCAGCGAACAGATGAAGACGATCATCGCAACATCGATGCCGAGCCCTGGCCTAACGCCGGCGTCGGCGATTGTCGCCGGTTTCGATACCGCGTGGTTGAAGGACCGAGTCGAATTGGTCAACAAGGCTTTTCCAACGTTTGACTATCCTGAGGAAGTGCTGAAGGCGACACAACAGGCCTTCGCCGGCGTCGACAATGTTCGAGTCCTGCCGACCGTCGCGAGGGCGCCAAGAGATTCAGTGGCAATGTTTGCGTCGGCTACGTCGGATGCCGTTCTTACTTTTTCGGTCACGACTATGTTGTCCGACCGAGGCGCTCTGTTGTCGAGCGGCTGGCTGTTCTTGCGCCCTAAATCGGACGCGCTTCAGCAGTTCAAGCCGAATGCCAATGGCGGCAATTCCGGAAACGCCGGCAATCTGCTCTTCCGCAGGTACACTCAAGTTGAGACGCCGTTTTTAGGCGCGGACAATCCTGCGAAAGTGCGAGCGGTCTTTGTAGGTGCCGCTCGAGAGCTTGCCGAGTGGGCGGCAAAAGAAGTGAAAGCGCTGAAGCAGGAGGCGCCTGTTAAACCATAGGGTACGCGCACCACCTGCCGTGTAGAGCCATGTTGGCGCCTCAGTCGATAGAAGCACGTATCGACGTGGAACGCGTAGTTCCCGGTAGTGCCCGCAGGTTACCTGTTCGTTAAGTGGGGAAGGCTGACGTGCACAAGATAGTGGGTTACGCGTTCATACTGGTTACGGCATTGGCTGGCCATGCACTCGCCCAGTCCTATGAGCAGCAACGGCGACAATGCACGGACCACTCGATCGCACTCGATCTACGGCTTGCTGGGTGTACGGCAACTGTTGAAGCGGACCGCGAGCGTCGCGGCACTTTGGTGGTTTCCCTCACTAACCGCGCCTCGGTTTATACTCAGATGGGCGAACTCGAACTCGCCCTCCAGGATTACAATCAAGCGGTCCGGCTCGACCCGAACAGCGGCTGGATTTTCGCCAACCGCTGCGCGGCCTATGCTCGGATGGATGAGTATGATCTGGCAATCCAGGACTGTGACCGGGCGCTCCGGCACGAGCCCGCGAATGTATTGGCCCTCAGCAGTCGCGGCTTTTCCTATGCGGCGAAGGCTGAACACGAGCGCGCCATCCAGGACTTCGACTTGGCTATCTTGCTCATCTCATCGAACGCGGGCGTTCTTGCTGCTCGGGGACGTAGCTTTCTCGCCACCGGCCAAACCGACCGCGCCATTGTCGACTTCGAGGCCGCCCTGCGCCTTGCCCCTAAGTCGGCCGAGATCCTGTACAGTCGCGGCATCGCACGCCAGCGCAATGGGGATGCGGCGGGGGCAACTGCTGACATTGCGGCCGCCAAGGCGCAAGTGCCCGATATCGCCGAGAGGATGGCGCGCTATGGCGTCCGCTGATTCCTCTGTGATCGGCGCTTCAATTGACATCCTGAACCGTGTGTCACAGATCGCATAGCGGCTGATTTGTGTACGTGATTAGGTTGTATCGGCGCTTGTTCAAACACCCAAGATCGGGCGCCAAACCAGCCGCCGGGGAAGTCATGTCTCTCCGGGGGCTGGCACCCCGCTTCTCCTGCTTCGATGTTGCGAAGACCGACGGCTGCGAGGTCGCCTGTGGTGACGTCGCGGGCCGTCTGTTCGTCTTCATTCCTACACACGTGGCGCTTATTGGGTGAATTCCATTCTCTGCGTCTTCTTGGGGAACTAGAGTTCTGCTGCGGCTGGCGACGGATTAGGTCGTTATCTAGTACGCACATCATCCGCATGACGACCGACGCACACTCCGAACGCCAAGGGACCGTCGCCAGCTGCACCGCCATCTGACATGACGAGAGGCCGGCTCCAGACCGCTGCTCTCCGAGCGTTCCCTATTCGTCGTCCTTGGCCCCTCTGCCAGGCATTCGGTGCGATCCTCTAGCCCTGCAGCAAGCTCGGGTTGCGTCACCAGCGGAAGCCCTTCCCCGTCCTCGTGCACCCAGGCCGCACCGATCCTTCGCCAGATCCTGCTCTCGTCGCTCTTCCGTAAGCGATTCGATAACCCGTGGACGTCGGCGCGCTTGGTCGGTGTCGGAGTGGCTCGTGCTGCTGTTGCGTGGCCATGGCTCCCCGCGATCAGCGAGACGGGATACCTCGATTTGCGAAACCTACGCCAGCACCCGAGCGCCCAAGGGTGCGCTACGCCCTGCTGGGGTGTCCCCAGCTCTCGCTTCGCTGCGAGCCTGCAGCCGGGGCGGGGAGGCGGACTGGACGGCG
>MKRV01000215.1:5352-8604 GCA_001897995.1 Alphaproteobacteria bacterium 65-37
AGCACCGGCCTGGTCTTCGGCGCCGGCGATGCCGGCACCTGCAGATGGGCGATCCCCCCCCCCCACCAGGCCCTTGTCCGCCCAGGACCCGCCGTCGTGGCCGGTTCGCATCGAGGGCATCCCGCCCTCGCGAACTCAAGGAGACGATCATGGCCAATCAGCAGAACGCCCGCGGAACTCGCACCGAAACCGGCAAGCGCCCGACCCACCGCGTGTTCGCGGTCCGGGAAGGCGAAGGCGATCAGCGGTTCTGGAGCGAGATCGGTGCGGCCTGGGCGCACCCCGCCGGGACGGGTTTCGGCCTGGTGCTGAACTTCCTGCCGCTGCAGGGCCAGAAGATCGTGTTGCGGGTCAACGAGCCCAAGGACGAACAGGGCTGACGCCCTCGGCCGGCCCCTCCGGGGGCCGGCCTTCCTCGCGCTCGGTCGGTTGAACTCAGAGCCCCGAAGTCCGGCTTCTCGCGTACCGACCCCATTTCTTTGCTGCCGACGATCCCGCGCCGCCGTTGGCCTCACCCGTCGTGTCGCCCGTGTGATTACTGCCAAGAGAGTGCGGCTTCTATTTGCACGCGACGGTGGCAGGCGCGAGCAAACAATGCTAGCCATTCACGCAAATACGTCCGGTGAAAAGCCGGCCTGACGCGACTTTGGGGGAGACGTCATGAAACTCGCTACCTTCGCGGGAATCCTTCCCGTGACCGCCGCGCTGCTGAACAGCGCTTGCTCTTCGCAGATGCAGCGCTCAGCGCCGTACAATGAAGCATATTTCAAGGCCACATCGCGCGGGAAGCCAGGCATGACTGGCATGCCATACTTCCTGCCCGACACCGTCCTGCCCATTACAGTCTCGGGCGACTTCGTATTGCTCCCTGAGCGCGCGTACTTGAAAGACGCCGTCTCGGAGAAGGACTTCGAGTATGTCTTGACGGTCTCGGTCGGCACTCCCAAGCAGGTGGCCGATCCCAACGCGGCCCTGATGCTGGAATACAGGCCGGAGGCTGGTAGCAACGACACGTTCAAGCTCGCAGTCGGCACCAATGGCCTATTGAGCACCGTAAACTCAACCTCTGAAGACCAGAGCGCCGCCATTATTCTAAAGCTCGCCGAACTGGTGAAGGAGGTTGCGAAAGCCGTCCCCGCCTTTCAAACACTGGATGCCAATAAGCCGAAACCGCCAGAGCTGAGCGAGGACGATCAGCGGAGAGAGGCCTGCGCAAGGGCTCTCCAGAAGATGTCCGTGATTACAGACGTGAACCTCAGCGACGTCCTGCTCGACGAGTCGAAGCAGAAGGGTCAAACGAGCGTCCTGTTGGACACAGAGAAAGCCAACCTCAATGCCAGGATCCTGGAGGCGATGCAGAAGCCCTCGACCTTGCGGAAAGATCCGGGCGAAGGTCCGATCATGAAAATCAGGCTGCCCCCGAAACCTGGCAACCCCTTAGCCGACACCACCATCAAGGCCGAGTATCAGGACAAGCCCAATGCCGACGCCTACTCGGGTATCGTGTTTCGTATGATGACACCGCGGAGTGTCGGCGTCGATGCTTCGCCCAGTGGCTTGGCGTTCTTCGGCGGTTGCAAACTCCGCAGCGTGTCGTCCTATCTCGGTGCAACGACTGTCATGGTAGCCGATCCCGGGAGGACTTTCGTCGTCGACAATAGCCGCGCGCCCTTCGTCAAGAAGACGGTCAATCTCACCGTCACGGACGGCGTCCTGACAGGCATCGACGTGGACAAGCCAAGCGAGCTGCTGGCGGGGATCTCAATTCCCGTGGATGTGCTGAAGGTGATCGCTTCCATTCCCGGCGAAATCCTGAGCGTCAAGGTCAAGCAGCTCCAGGACCAGAACAGTCTGAGCGACGCGCAGGTAAAGTTGCTGACGCTGCAGATCGAGATGATCAAGCAACGCCAGGCGCTAATCGATGCCCAGAACGGTGTCACGAAGTAGGCCGGAATAGACACGCACGCGCAATTTCGGAGCCGGCTCTGATCGAGCGATCCGCCGCCGGCGGCCGGGCTATCGTGAACGGAGCCACGCTGCGCGCGTCTCCGCCCTGCGGGGTTCCCTCCCTTTCGCGCGTGAGCGCTGCGCTCAAGATTGGTGTCGGGTACTGCTTAAAGGCGAGACTCTGCCGGGGCGTTGGAGGGGTACTACCCCGACAAGGTGCAGCTCGCACTCAAAGAGTCTCACAGTTAGGCGGAAATGCTCATTTCAGCTGGATGCCTAGCCCGCTGATATTAACGGGAATCCTCGTCTCACTCTTAGGTAGTACTCGACAGCTGTCCGCTGTCAACTTGGCCGAAATCGTCGCTAAGCTGAGCGAGCGGGGGATGCCGGCGGAAGAGGCCGCCTCCTTCATTGATGCAATCGGCATTGAGGTGGTCGAGTTCGACATGCGCCAAGCTGTGCACTAGGGGGCACTGCGCCCTTCGACACGGGCGGTCGGTCTATCTCTGGGAGATCGTGCTTGCTTGGCGCTCACGGATGTACGCGGCCTGCCGGCGCTGACGGCGGACACTGCCTGGAGCCAGCTCGATCAAAGGAACATCAAACAGATCCGCCAAACTTGAGTGTCCAAGACGTGCTCGATTATTCCAAGGCGACCCTGCAGCGGGTGCAGACCCATGCGCTCCGCGATGTCAAACGTAAGATCTCGCGCCGACGCCGCGCTCATGCCGCTGCATTTCGACTTTCCGGATCGAAAAAGCCGCTGATCGCGCCGAGCCTTCCGTCTTTGGTGAGTATACCAAAGCTGGTTCCCGCCTGGAGGGCCGTTCCGTCGGTTCCAAGCAGAATCCAGTTGGCGAGCGACTGGTCGTGGTGGTGTAGGACCGAGCGGATATGGAGGCGCGCCCCGGGGACGCTATCCTGAAACCTGCCCATATAGGCCGGCAGAGCTGCGTGTTCCGTCAAAGGGCCGTTCGGATCGCAATAGGTGGCATCACCCGCAAGGCAGACGGCAAGCTCCATTTCCCGTTCTGCGGCAGCGAGGGACCATATGGCGGCATACCGCTTCCAAACTGCATCAGGCGTCATTTATGCCCCCAAGGCGTTGAATTCGTCATTGATGAGCCGTTCGAGCGCTTGGGTGCTACACAACCGGCAGAAGATACTCGGCAACGCATGTTGTGAGGTCACTAGCCAAAGGCGGAATCCACTTTGTCGAATCCCGGCGACATTCGTAGCGCGTGGCCCCGGCGCGCCATTCGGTCGCCGGGCCTGTTCGAGGTGCCCCCATGCTACGAAATGTTA
>MKRV01000216.1 GCA_001897995.1 Alphaproteobacteria bacterium 65-37
GCACCTTGCCGGCCTTCCTGATGTCGTCCAGCGTGTCGGCTTCAGCCGGCACGCCAAACGTCAGGACGGCGAGAGCTGCACCCGCAGCCCCCAGGATCCGCCGCCGTGCGAAGGTCTTCGTCATGAGACGCCTACTGCTTGACGATCATGTCAGGCAGATCGGAGCCGAACTGCTTCTTGTAGATGGCGTTCAGGGTGCCGTCCTTGAGTCGGGCGGCGATCCACTTGTTCACTTCCTCGAGCAGGCGCTTCTCGTCCTTCTTGACGCCGACCGCGAGCTTGAAGTTGTCGAGCACGAACTTGACCTCGACCTGGCGGTTCGGGGCGCGCTTGTCGATCTGCGGCACCAGCATCTCGGCCGTCGAGAAGATGTCGACCTGGCCGCTCTGGAAGGCCTGCTGTTCGGTGGCGTCGTCCTCGTAGCGCACCAGCTTCATGCCCTTGGGGCCTTCCTTGGTGAGCTGCGTGTCGTGCGTGGTGCCGCGCACCGTGCCGACGGTCTTGCCGTCGAGATCGGCCAGGCTCTTGACGTTCACGTTCTTGGGCGCGGCGATCACCGTGCGCAGCACGGCGTAACCCAGCGAAAAGTCGATCACCTTGGCGCGCTCCGGCGTGATCGACAGCGTCGAGATCACCAGGTCGGCCTTGCCGGTCTGCAGCGCCGGGATGCGTGTCGCCCCGGTGATCGGCACATGCTCGAATTCGACGCCCCAATCCTTGGCGAGCAGCTTGGCCGTCTCGATATCGACGCCGGCCGGCTGCAGCTTTTCGTCGGTCATGCCGTAGGGCGGCACGCCGAGATCGACGGCGATGCGGATCTTCTTGGCCTTGCGGATATCGTCGAGCTGGTCGGCTTGGGCTGCGGTGCCAATTGCCACCAGGGCCGCAGCGGCGAGCGCCAGGACCGTCATTGCTTTCTTCATCGTTTCCTCCTTTTGCTTTGCTTGATTGTTTCGCTCGATTGTTTTTCGGAGCCTAGCGGCCGGCATCCATGTCGGCGAGCTTGGCGACACGACGGCGGAACTCCTCCGCCGTCGAGAATTTCGCATCGAGATAAGCGGCGATCAGATCCTTGGCGAGCCAGGGACCGACGATCTGGGCGCCGATGCACATGACATTGACGTCGTCGTGCTCGACGCATTGATGCGCCGAATGCACGTCGTGGCAGACGGCGGCGCGGATGCCCTTCATCTTGTTGGCGCCAATCGAGGCACCGACACCGGTGCCGCAGATCATCAGCCCCCGTTCGGCGCGGCCCGAGGTGATTGCCACCGCGACCTTGCGCGCGACGTCGGGAAAATCGACCGGTGCGGGATCGTAGGAACCGACATCCTCGATCTCGTGACCGAGCCCGCGCAGGAAGGCCAGGATCTCGGCCTTCATCGGAAAGCCGGCATGGTCCGATCCGACGACGATTTTCATGAAGTCTTCCCTCGTGTCTGCTGGGTAGAGGCCTGGTAGGTGGAAATCAGATTCTTGCGACGCAGATCGTCGCCGATGGCGAAATGCGCGCGCAGGCGGCGTTCGGCCTCGTCGGGATCGCGCTGCGCCAGCGCCAGGAAGACCTGACGATGGGCCTCGACCAGGCCGGAGGTGATCGCAGGTTCGCGGAACGTGTCGCGACGCCGCTCGACATGGCTCTGCATCAGGAGCGGCGAGATCGCCTCGTAGATCTTCATCAACGCCTGGCTGCCGCTCGCCCGCACCAGGGCGACGTGGAAATCGTAGTCGGCACTGCCGCCGCGCTCGGGATCGTCGAGCGAGTCGACCAGGGTGTCGAGCAGGACGGCGATCGTCTGCAGATCGCGCTCGCCGGCCCGCATGCAGGCCAGCCGGATCGCCTGGCATTCGATGGCGATGCGCGCCTGCAGGACGTCGTCCAGGATGTTCGGCTCGGGCGCGAGACAGAGCGTCAGCGCCTGGCCCAGCACCGAGGCGTCGGCCGACCGTACGTAGGCGCCGCGGCCGTGCCGGATATCGAGCAGGCCGAGCATGGCGAGCGAGCGCAGCGCCTCGCGCAGCACCGGCCGGCTGACGCCCAGCGCCAGGGCCAGCTCCCGCTCGCCCAGCAGGCGATCGCCCGCCTTCAAGTCGCCCGACAGCAGCCGGTCGCGAAAGAAGGTGAAGACGCGATCGGCGCCACTCGGCGTCTCCTCGGCATCCTGACGAACAATCTCGAGCATCCGAACCTTGGTCTGTCCGTGGTCTGACCAGTTTAGGCAGGCCTGTGCGGATGACGCAAGGCGGTGCCGTTGCCGAGTCTTCCTTTCTCCTCTCCCCCGAATCGGGGGAGAGGAACATGAGAACAGATCAGGGATTGCCGGCGGTGAGGCACTGCGGCTCGAGGGCCGCCTTGGTGATCTCGAGGAAGCGCTCCAGGGGGCAGGCATGCTGTTGCGACTGGGCCTTGCAGGCCGGCAGGTCGACGACCTTCATGCCCGGCGGATCGCGATAGTTGAGGCGCGTGCGATGGCGCAGCTCATCAAGGGTCTGGGCATAGTAGGCGATGCGAACAAAACGCTGGCTGCCGGCACGGAACAGCTCGAAGGCCAGTGCCCCGCCCGGCGACGCCTGGCCGGCCAGAAACCCGGGGACCTGCCAGGTGAGGTCGAGCAGGCTCGCCACGTTGTAGATGTTGGTCTCGTGGCCGACCAGCACCCCGAAGCGCACGGGCTGGCCGACCGGCTGCGCCCCGGGAAATTTGTAGCCGCTCTCCAGGGTGGTTGCGATCAGGCTCAGCATGTTCGAGCCATGCTGGCGGGCAATCGCGGGCGTCTTCTCCGTGAGATCCATGTCGAGGAGATGCAAGGTCAGCAGCTCCATCAGCGAGGCATCGCCGGCCAGCCGCCCCCAGGCCACCTGATCCTTGGGCATCCCTTGCGCCGCCTGCATGAGGAAGGCTTCCGACGCCGTCGAGCCGAGGCCCAGCGGCCCTTTGAACCACGTCCGGCCATTGGCGTCGGTCTCGATGGTCGTGGGCTTGCCGGCCTCGCCGCAGGTGCCGCCGGCCGCCGCCGTCGCGGTCGTATCGTTGGGGCAGAGGACGGTCTGCATCATCTTGAGTGGCGTTGCGTAGTCACGCTGCAGGGTCGCCAGGCTGCCGCCGGTGCGCGCCAGGATGGCCTGGCGGGTCGCCGCGGGATCCATCGGGCAGGACGCCGTAGGCTGCGGATGGAACAAAGGATCGGGAACGTTGAAATTGGCCTGATTGCGCAGGGAGAGGTTGGCGCAGCGCGGATACATGCCGGCGAGCAGTGCCGCGCCGCTGACCCGGGTGCGCTCGTCGATATCGGTCCAGGCGGCGACCGTGCCGGCGGCCGGGCAGTCGTCGGCCTGCACGAGACCGCGGCCGCCATAGAGCAGGCGATAGTAGCTGCCCATCTCGCGCATCAGCACGTCGCCCTGCGGCGACAGGAAGCCCGGCGCCACCGGCCAGGTCGGCCAGGCCGACGCCGTGAGCTTGTCGAGCTCGGCATTCGACTGGGTCGGTGCGCGCACACCATGACGGCTGAGCAGGATCGCCCGCTCGATCTGCCAGCCTGGCGGCGTCGGCTCGAGCTGGGCGGCAGCCGGCATCAAGCCAGCCAGCAGCACGGCGGCGATGGTGGCGACAAGGACGCGGACGTTCATCAAGCTCTCCCCCGAGGCAGGCGACTATGCCGTCCCGCGCGGCCGCCCGCCATGCATTCCGTTATCGACCGCAAGGCGATAGAAAGGGCAGCCGCAGAAGAGGACCGTACGCATGCCCGTGCATTGGACGATCTCGCACGCCAAACGGCTGGTCGTCGCCGTCGCCAAGGACGAGGTGACGGTTGCAGACATCGAGAAATATTTCGCCGGCATTACCACCGACGGCGCCATGAGCTATCGCAAGATCTTCGAGATCACGCACACGCCGAGCGTGTTGACGGAAGCGAACCTGCGCGCTTTGGGCGAACGGGTCGTCCTCTACGCCCAGCACGGCCAGATCGGGCCGGTGGCCATCGTCGCCGCCTCCGACGAGAGCTTCGCCCAGGCGCAAACCTTCGCTGCCGCGGCGAGCGCGCGCCGGCCGCTGGCCATCTTCCGCGAATTGCACGCGGCGCGACACTGGCTCGACGCCCAACCGCTGCCCGAGGGCTGACGCCAGCCCCCGACGGCACAGGGAGGCAGCACAGGATGGCGGCATAGGGGGCGGCACACATGCGGCCACAATCGGGACTACAGTAACGTCATGTCCCGGCCTGTCGCTGCCCCCACCTCGTTCAAGCAACGTGTCGGCGCGCTGCGCAACCTGCGCCCCTTCCTCGCCATGGTCTGGCGCACCAGCCCGCCCCTCACGGCGGCGTCGGCGGCGCTGCGCACCGTGCATGCCCTCCTGCCGGTGGCCGCGCTTTTCGTCGGCAAGTTGATCATCGACGACGTCGTGCGGCTGGTTCAGATGTCCGACAAGCCCCCGAGCTTCGAGCTGTGGCTGGCCAGCGGCCATCTCAACGAGCTCGGCACGTTGCTGCTGATCGAGTTCGGGCTGGCGGTGCTGGCCGACCTGCTCGGCCGCGCCGTCTGGATGATCGACGGCCTGCTGGCGGAACAGGTGACCAACGCCTCCAGCGAACGCCTGATGCAGCACGCAGCGACGCTCGACCTCGAGGATTTCGAGGACGCCGCCTTCCAGGATCAGCTCGAACGCGCCCGGCGCCAGACCAGCGGCCGCATGACCCTGATGAACCAGCTGTTCGGCCAGGCGCAGTCGCTCGTCACCGTCGCGAGCCTGGCCGCCGGCCTGGTGGTCTTCGCCCCCTGGCTGATCGTGCTGCTGCTGGTGGCGCTGGTGCCGGCGTTCCTCGGCGAAGCCCATTTCAACGCCCAGAGCTACACGCTCGACTTCGGCCGCACGCCGGAGCGGCGCGAGCTCGACTATGTGCGCCAGACCGCCGCCAGCGTCGAGACCGCCAAGGAAGTGAAGATCTTCGGCCTGCATGGCTTCCTGATCGATCATTATCGGCGCCTCGCCATGGCCTTCTACGACGCCAATCGCCGGCTCGCGCTCCGCCGCGCAATCTGGGGCGGCGCGTTCACCACCATCGGCACCATCGCCTATTACCTCGCCTATGCCTACATCGCCTGGCGCACCCTGACGGGCGCGTTCTCGGTCGGCGACCTCACGTTCCTGGCCGGATCGTTCCTGCGTCTGCGCACCCTGCTCGAGCAGTTCCTGCAGGGCTTCTCTTCGGTGGCGGGCCAGGCCCTCTATCTCGACGACCTGTTCTCCTTCTTCGAGATGCGGCCGGCCATTCTCTCGCCCGAAAATCCCCTGCCCTTTCCCCATCCGATCCGGCAGGGCTTCGTCTTCGAGGATGTCGGCTTCACCTATCCCGGCAGCGAACGCTGGGCGGTGCGCCATCTCTCCTTCACGCTGGCCGCCGGTGAGGTCGTGGCGCTGGTCGGCGAAAACGGGGCCGGCAAGACCACGCTCGTGAAGCTGCTGACTAGGCTCTACGACCCCAGCGAGGGCCGCATCCTGCTCGACGGGCGCGACCTCAGGGAATACGACCTCGCCCAGCTGCGCGGCAGCATGGGCGTCATCTTCCAGGATTTCGTGCGCTACAACCTCTCGGCCCGCGACAATATCGCGGTAGGCCGCATCGAGGCCCGCGCCGACCAGGCACGCATCGCCGAAGCCGCCGGGCGCAGCCAGGCCGACCAGGTTGTGGAGCGGCTGCCCGGCAGGTACGACCAGATGATCGGCAAGCGCTTCAAGAACGGCGTCGAGCTCTCGGGCGGCGAATGGCAGAAGCTCGCGATTGCCCGCGCCTATATGCGCGAGGCCGAGGTGCTGATCCTCGACGAACCGACGGCCGCGCTCGATGCGCGCGCCGAGTACGAGGTCTTCCGCCGCTTCAAGGAGCTGAGCGAGGGCAGGACCGCGATCCTGATCTCGCACCGCTTCTCGAGCGTGCGCATGGCCGACCGCATCCTGGTGCTGGCGGACGGCAAGGTCGAAGCCCAGGGAACGCACGACGAGCTGGTCGCCCAGGAGGGCCGCTACGCCGAGCTGTTCGAGCTGCAGGCCGCGGGCTACCGCTGAGCCGCTACGGCTTCAGCGTCTTGGTAAGCGTGATCTCCGCATTCAGCACCTTGGAGACCGGGCAGCCCTTCTCGGCCGCTTCGGCGAGCTTGTCGAAGGTCGCCTGATCGAGGCCCGGCACCTCGGCCACCAAGGTGAGGGCGGATTTCGAGATCTTGAAGCCGGCCCCTTCCTGGTCGAGCGAGACGGCGGCTTCGGTGGCAAGCGAGGTCGGCGTGAAGCCCGCGGTCTGGAGCTGGAAGGCCAGCGCCATGGTGAAGCAGCCGGCATGGGCAGCGGCGATCAGCTCCTCCGGGTTGGTCCCCTTCTCACCCTGGAAGCGGGTCTTGAAGGAATAGGCGGTCTTCGACAGCACGCCGGAATCGGTGGTGATGTCGCCGTTACCGTCTTTGCCGGTGCCGCGCCATTCGGCGTGTGCCTTGCGGATCATGATCGTCTCCTCGAACGGTGGTGGACTGGTCATCGAACAGTGGTGGACGGGGCCAGCCTGCACCGGCTTTGTGACAGCGTCGATTCGTTCTTTAGTCGATGGCGGGCTCGCCCGATGATAGGGTCCGCCGCTCACCACACGGGGGAGAATAGAGATGCGGGCGGTTTGGCGGGCGTTCCTCGGGGCGCTGATCGTGGTCGGGCTGGCGCTGTCGGCCTCGGCTCCGGCGATGGCGCAGAACGGGCTGGAACGCTTCGAGAGGGATATCAAGCCGCAGCTCGAGCTGAAGAAATTCACCTATGCCAGCGGCCGGCCGCTCGGCGACAAGGGCTTCATCCTGAACGACGTTGTCGCCATCGTGCCGGCCAGCGAAGCGACCGGCGACAAGGAAAGCACGGTCAAGATCGACAAGCTCACGGTCGAGGAGCTCGATTTCGACCGCCTGAAGAAGGACACCAAGGACGGCACCTCGCCGCGCTTCGCCAAGCTCAGGATCGAAGGGATGACCGGCGACGACGAGCTCTTCTCCTCGCTCGACTCCTACGGCGTGCCGCGGGTCCCGGTCGACCTGGCGCTCGACTATCGCATCGACTCCGAAGCCAAGGTGCTGACCCTGAAAACGCTCGAAATCGACCTGCGCGGCCAGGCGAAGATCGCCCTGTCGCTGGTGATGGACGGCATCAGCGACAAGAGCGACATGGACAGCGCCAAGGACAGTGGCCGCCTGCGCAGCGCCTCGCTCACCCTCGACGACAAGGAACTGCTGGCCAAGCTGGTGCCGGCCTTCGCCAAGGAGGACGGCATGACGGGCAAGGAGCTGGTCGGCGGCGCCCTCGACGCCCTGGCGGGTTTTGCCCAGCTGCAAACCGGCGAGACCCTGAAGGCCCTGGACGCCGTCGCCTCCTTCCTGTCCGACTGGACGGCCCCCAAGGGCCCGCTGGTGCTGGGGCTGAAGCCCACCAAGACCGCAGGCCTCGACGACCTCGACAAGATCGCCGTGCCGAACGCGCTCAGCACCATCTTCGGCTTCACCGCGACCTATCCCGCGACGCGGGCCGGGGCGGCCAAGGCCGGGGCCAAGGGCCAGTAAACACCAAGAGGCCGCAACATGAAGCGCCGCGCTCTGCTTGCCAGTACCGTTTTCCTGTCGCTGGCCCGTGGGGCCGCCGCCCAGGAGCCCTTCCCGTCGCGGCCGATCCAGATGATCGTGCCCTTCCCGCCGGGCGGCGTTGCCGACATCACCGGCCGGCCGACGGCGCACGTGATGGGCCGGCTGCTGAAGCAGTCCGTCGTGGTGCAGAACAAGCCCGGCGCCGGCGGTTCGGTGGGCGCCGCGCTGGCCGCGCGCGCGGCGCCGGACGGCTACACCGTCCTGATGGCGCTCTCTTCGATCTCGGTGCTGCCGGTGGCCGATCGCCTGCAGGGCCGCGCGCCGGCTTACGAGCTCGATCAGTTTGCGCCCATCGCGCTGATCAGCGCCGACCCGACGGTGCTCGTGGTGCGCGAAGACGGTCCCTACAAGACGTTGAAAGATCTTGTCGACGCGGCGAAAGCCCGGCCCGGTACGATCAACTACGGCTCCTCAGGCGTCTACGGCACCTTGCATGTCGCGATGGAGATCTTCGCCGGCGCTGCCGACATCAAGCTGTTCCACATCCCCTACCAGGGCGGCGGTCCTGCCGTGGCGGCGCTGCTCGGCGGCCAGATCGACGCGCTGGCCTCGGGACCGTCGGCGGCAATCGGCCAGATCAAGGCGGGCAAGATGCGGGCGCTGGCGGTCTGGGGCGACAAGCGTCTTGCGTCACTGCCCGAGGTGCCCAGCATGAAAGAGCTGAGCTACGACGCCACCTTCTACATCTGGTCGGGCCTGTTCGCGCCGGCCGCGACACCGCAATCGATCATGGCCGCGCTGCGCGATGCGGCCCGTCGCACCGCCGAGGATCCCGAATTCAAAGAGGCAATGGCCAAGGTCGAAACGCCGATCGCCTATCTCGACGCGCCGGAGTTCAAAACTTTCCTGGACCGTGATTCTCAAAGACTTCGGGTTGCTGTCGAACGGATCGGAAAGGTGCCGGAAAACTAGAAAGCCGGAAAACTAGAAAGCATGAGCGCGCAACCGCACTCGAAGGCGGGGCGTTTTCTCCCCAGCGGCGCCATTCCGGCCGCCGCGGCGAACATGGAGAAGCGCCATGAACGACCCCAACAAGCACAATCCCTCTCAGCAGCCGGACCGCGATCGCCAGCAACGCGAACAGGTCCAGCGCGAGCAGCAGCAGCGGCAGAACCAGAAGCCCAATCAGAAGCCGGGACAGCCGCCGCAGCAGCATCCGGATGACAAGGACAAGTAGTCCGTCACCGCCACGGGAGGTTCCGGCTGTGCCGCCGGTTCCCGGCAAGGTGGATCCAATTCCACCGGAAATGCCGGTGCCCGGCGTGCCGCAGCCGGAGGATGCCCCTCCACCGGTACCCCATCCGCCAGGACCGCCGACACCGACGGCCTGGCGCTTTTTTACTCCTTCACCGCTCCGGTGAGGGAGGAGACGTAGTAGTCGACGAAGAACGAATAGAAGATCGCGACCGGCAGCGAGCCCAGCAGGGAGCCCGCCATCAGTGCCCCCCATTGATAGACGTCGCCCGACACCAGCTCGGTGAGGATGGCAACCGGCACGGTCTTCTTCTCGCCGCTCTGGATGAAGGCCAGCGAGTAGATGAACTCGTTCCAGGACAGCGTGAAGGAAAAGATGCCGGCCGAGATCAGCCCCGGCACCGCCAGCGGCAAGGTGATGCGCCGCAGGATCTGCAGGCGCGTCGCGCCATCGATCAGCGCGCATTCCTCCAGCTCGTAGGGGATCGACTTGAAGTAGCCGATCAGCAGCCAGGTGCAGAACGGCACCAGGAAGGTCGGATAGGTCAGGATCAGCGCGAATGGCGTGTCGAACAGGCCGAGCTGATAGACCGTGGTGGCAAGCGGAATGAACAGGATCGACGGCGGCACCAGGTAGGCGAGGTAGATGCCGAGACCGACATACTGGCTGCCCTTGAAGCGCAGGCGCTGGATGGCGTAGGCCGCCAGCACGCTCGACAGCAGCGACAGGAAGGTGGCGCAGACGGCGACCAACATGGTCGTCATCAGCCACCTCGGGTAGGCCGTCTCGAACAGCAGCTTGTAGATGTGGTCGAGCGTCGGGCTGTCGATCAGGAAGGGATTGTAGCGCTTGTAGTCGTACAGCTCGGCGTTCGGTTTGAACGACGTGATCGTCATCCAGTAGAACGGAAAGAGCAGGATGATGACGAAACAGGCCAGCGGCACGTAGATCGTCACCATGCGGCGGGCACGGCTGTCCCACGCCATCTTCTCCGGCACGACCGTGGCGGTCGACTGGGTTTCCGGCTGACCAGCGGTCGCGTCAGTCATTGGCCTCTCCCTGCTGCCACTTGCGGCGAGCCAGCGCGAAATAGCTGAACAGCGTGGCGAAGACGAGGAACGGGATCATCGCCACGGCGATCGCCGCACCCTCGCCCAGCTCACCGCCGGCAATGCCGCGCTGGAAGGCGAGTGTGGCCATGAGATGGGTCGAGTTCACCGGACCGCCGCGGGTGATGGCGTAGACCAGCTGGAAGTCGGTGAAGGTGAAGATGATCGAGAAGGTCATCACGATCGCCAGGATCGGCAGCAGCAGCGGGAAGGTGATGTAGCGGAAACGCTGCCACGCCGAGGAGCCGTCGAGCAGGGCCGCCTCGTAGAGCGAGGGCGAGATGGTCTGCAGGCCGGCCAGCAGCGAGATCGCCACGAACGGAATGCCGCGCCAGATGTTGGCGGCGATCAGCGACCAGCGCGCCGGCCAGGTCGAGCCGAGGAAGTCGAAATACGTGTCGCGGATGCCCAGCACGTCGACGGCGAGATAGGAGAGGATCGAGAATTGCGGGTCGTAGATCCACCAGAAGGCGATGGCCGACAGCACCGTGGGCACGATCCAGGGCAGCAGGATGATGGCCCGCAGCAGGCTCTTCATCGGCAGGTGGTTGTTCAGCAGCAGGGCAAGCCAGAGGCCCAGCGCGAACTTTCCGAAGGTCGCGACCGCGGTATAGAAGACGCTGTAGAACACCGCCTTCCAGAACAGCGGATCTTCGAGCAGATACTCGAAGTTCTCCCAGCCGACCCATTGCCCGGTGCGACCGATCTTGGTGTCGGTGAAGGCCAGCCAGATGCCGAGCCCCAGCGGATAGGTGAGGAACACCGTCAGCAGGCCGACGGCCGGCAACAGGCAGAGGAAGACCAGGAACGCCTTGTTGTCGAACAGCCGGCCAAGCCATGTCGGTTGCGGCCGGGTGCGCGTCCAGTCGGTCAGGGTCGCAGCAGTCATCTCGTCTCCGGAACTCGAACGCCGAGGCTAGGACTGAGGGGCTTGGACAGAAGGGGCTGAGACAGAAGAGGTGCGGCCGGAAGATCCGGCCGCACCACGTTCCTGTGTTAGCGGTAGTAGCGGCGCGTGCGGCGCTCCGCTTCCTTGGCGGCATCGGCGGGAGTCGCCTGGCCCGACGCCACCGAGGCGCACATCTGCACCAGGATGTACTCGGCCGCGACCGTGCCGGCGGCCTGGGTGATCGGCCCCTTGTAGCCGCTCCAGAACGGATTGTTCATGCCCTCACGGTAGACGGCGAGCTTGGGATCGCTGTCCCACACCTTGCTCTTGCCGTAGGCCGCGAGCGGATGCGACCAGTAGCCGAGGCACCCGGTCAGCCACGGGTCGTACTGCTCGGCCTCCATCATGTATTGCATGTAGGCCTTGGCGGCATTCGGGAACTTCGAATGCTTGAACACCATGCCGTTCAGGATCAGTGCCGACTGCGGCGGCTTGCCGACGACGCCCGGCGGCAGCGGGGCGTGATCGGTGTCGTCGGCGATCGGCTTGGTCGCCGGATCGTTCTTCAGCGCGAAGTACATCGACACGCCATTGGCGGTCAGGAACAGCTCGTTGGCGGCGAAGGCGCGGTTGTTGCTGACATCGCCCCAGGCGAGCGTGCCCGGCACGAAAGTCGGATAGAGCTCCTTCAGGTAGTTGAGGGCCGCCACCGTCTCCTTGCTGTTGATCGAGACCTTGCCGTCCTCGTCGACGAGATAGCCGCCATGGCTCCAGACCAGCCAGTTGGCGAAGCCGTTGCCGTCGCCGACCGCGTTGCCCAGCGCGAAGCCCGCCGGCTTGTTGTTCTTCTTCAAGGCCTGGCAGAGCTTCAGGAAGTTGGCGTGGTCACCCGGCACCTTGTCGAAGCCGGCTTCCTTGACGGCCGACTGGCGGTAGACGATCGGGCCGGTCGAGCCGCCGAACGGCAGGCCGATCCAGTTGTTGCTCTTGGCCTTCTTGCCGTACTTCTCGCCGAGGAACATCCAGCCGCCGTATTTCTTGCCGAGATACTCGGCGACGTCGCTGACCTCGAGCAGCTTGTCGGCGTAGATGTGCGGATCCTCCGCCCAGCCCAGCACGATGTCGGGGCCGGCGCCGGTGTTGGCCGACACCGCGGTCTGCTGGCGGATATCCTCCCAGCCGACGAAATCGACGCGGACTTCGACGCCCTTCTCCTTGGCGAACTTCGCGGTGTTGGCACGGAAGATCACTTCGTCCGGCTCGACGAAGCGCGCCGGGCGCAGGATGCGCAACGAGGCGCCCTTCTCGATGTCGAGCTTGGGCGGCGTCGCCGCGGCCGTCGGGATGCTCTGGCCGTTGGCCGACCGTGCCATCGCCATCGCCGCCGCGGCGCTGCCGAGAATGATGGCTTCACGCCGCTTGATGATGAACGCCATTGTCGTTTCCTCCTTGATGACTTTTGCTTGTTTTCTTCCCCGTTCTCAGAGGCGCTGACCCGATTGCTGGTCGAAGAGATGGACCAGGGCGGGATCCGGCCGCACGGGCAGGATCTCGCCGGGTTTCGCCGATATGCGTTCGCGAAAGGCGCCGATCATCGATTGATTGCCGACCTTCATCAGGACCTGGGTCTCCGACCCGGTGGGCTCGACGACCTGAACCGTCGCCGGAATGCCCTCACCGTCGAGCCGCAGGTGTTCGGGCCGCACGCCGTAGATCGCGGGCCCGTCCTTTGGCCGGGCGCCGTTGGCCGGCAGCGGCCAGTTGGTGCCGTCCTCGGTGTGCAGCGTCCCGCCGCTCACCGTGCCCTTCAGCATGTTCATGGCCGGCGAGCCGATGAAGCCCGCCACAAACAGATTGGCCGGCCGGTCGTAGAGCTCGAGCGGCGGTCCGGCCTGCTCGATATTGCCGTTGTTCATGACCACGATCTTGTCGGCCATCGTCATGGCCTCGATCTGGTCGTGGGTGACGTAGACCGTCGTCACCTTGAGCCGCTGATGCAGCTCCTTGATCTCCGAGCGCATCTGCACGCGCAGCTTGGCATCGAGGTTGCTGAGCGGTTCGTCGAACAGGAAGACCTGTGGGTTGCGTACAATGGCGCGCCCCATGGCGACGCGCTGGCGCTGGCCGCCGGAAAGCTGGCGCGGGAAACGATGCAGGAGCTGTTCGAGGCCGAGGATCTTGGCCGCCCGCCCGACCTCTTCGTCCATCACCGCCTTCGGCGCCTTCGCCAAGGTCAGCGAGAAGGCCATGTTGTCGTAGACCGTCATGTGCGGGTAGAGCGCATAGTTCTGGAAGACCATCGCGATGTCGCGATCCTTGGGCGGCACCGAGTTGACCACCCGTCCGCTGATGGCGATCTCGCCCGACGTGATGTTCTCCAGGCCTGCCAGCATGCGCAGCAGGGTCGACTTGCCACAACCGGAAGGGCCGACCAGCACCACGAACTCGCCATCCGCAATATCGACGCTGACGCCGTGCAGGATTTCAACCGGCCCGAAGGCCTTCCGCACGTTGCGGATTTCGACCGTCGCCATTCTTCCTCCACACCCGGGCGGCTTGCCGCCTTTTCTTGCTTGCTTCTTTGTCGGCCGGCTCTTGGGGCCGGTCCGGTGCGGGGGATCATATGCAATGCATCTGCAACGTGCGAGTGCATACTGAGAGATCAGTGACTTAGTCACCGACAGCCGCTTGTCGAAAGTCCGAGCCGCATTCAGGATGGGTGCTGCAAGTCCAGTATCGGGGAGATTTCACGATGAATTTCGACGCCCTTGCGACCTCGTGGGCGCCACGGCTGCTGAGTGTCCTGCGCTTCATGAGCGGGCTCCTGCTGCTGCAGCATGGCACCGCCAAGGTCCTTGGCTTCCCTGCCGGCTTCGTGCCGGCCAATTTCAGCCTGAACTCCATGTCCGGCTATGCCGGCATCATCGAGCTGGTCTGCGGTGTCCTGCTTGTGATCGGGTTGTTCACCAGGCCCGCGGCCTTTCTCGCTTCCGGGATGACGGCGGTGGCCTATTTCACGGTCCATGCCCCGATGGGCTTCTTCCCGCTCCTGAACAAGGGCGAGCTGGCCGCGCTCTACTGCTTCGTCTTCCTCTATATCGCCGCCGCCGGGCCCGGCCCCTGGAGCGTCGATGCAGGCCGACAGAAGTAACGCTTAACGCGCTTCCACCAAGACGCTATGGAACGGCGGACGGCTGCCTCGCGGCAGCCGTTTCGCTATGCACAAATGCGTCTCGTTGTGGGAGGAAGCGCCTTGTCCAAGCCGGTCACCGTCAATCGTCGTCGCTTTGCCATGCTCGCAGGCGCCGCCACCTTCGCCGCCCCGATGTTGGCCGCCCCCATGGTCGCGCGCGGCCAGGCCCGCTGGAAGCCCGATAAGCCGATCACGATCTACAACCCCTTTGCTGCGGGCGGCGTCACCGACGTCCATGTGCGCCTACTCGGCGAAAGCGTCGGCAAGATCCTCGGCCAGCAGATCGTCGTCGACATCAAGGCCGGTGCGGCCGGCACCCTGGCCCCGGCCATGCTGCTCAACGCCAAGCCCGACGGCCAGACGCTCGCGATCATGGCGATCAACAGCCTGCGCTACCCGCACTACCAGCAGACCAACTGGGATCCGCTGAAGGACTTCACCTACATTTCCGGCCTGTCGGGCTACACGATGGGCATCGTCGTGAAGTCCACCTCGCCCTGGCAAACGCTCGAGGACATGATCGCCGCCGGCAAGAAGGAACCGGACAAGTACAATTACGGCACCAGCGGCGTCGGCGGCACCGGCCAGCTGATGATGATCGAAGTCGAGCAGGCCACCGGCACCAGCTACACCCACGTGCCCTACAAGGGCGGTGCCGAGTGGATGCAGGCCCTGCTCAGCGACCAGGTCCACTTCCTCTCCGACGCCGCGCAATGGGCGCCGTTCGTCGACGACGGCAAGTGCCGCATCCTCGCCATGGCGACGGAGAAGCGCATCCCGCGCTACAAGGACACGCCAACCCTGATCGAACGCGGCATCAATGTCGTCGGCCAGAGCCCCTACGGCCTGGTCGGTCCCAAGAACATGCCGCCGGAGATCGTCGAGGCGATCTACCAGGCCTTCAAGCAGGCCTCGACCGAACCGAAGGTCACTGAGTATCTCGACAAGTTCATCCAGGTTCCCTGGGACAAGAATCCCGCCGAGTATCGCGCCTTCGCCGAGAAGTATTTCGTCGACGTGAAGCCGCTGCTGGTGAAGGCGGGTCTCGCCAAGTCATAAGGACAAGTCATAAGGAGCTGGCCATGGCGCTGAAGAAGGTGGCTCTCGAGATCGGCATGGGCACCGATATCCGCGGCGGCGACTACACCAAGGCCGCCGTGCGGGCCTTGCGCGACGCGCTGTGGCACAACTCGCTCACCGTCGCCACGGCGCTGGGAAAATCGAGCGACGACATGCAGGTCGAAGTGCTGATCGGGGTGCCCAAGCCCGATCAGGTCGACACCAAGCAAGTGCTGGCGGTGCTGCCGCACGGCAGCGGCACCGTGAAGGTCGTCGAAGGCGGTCTCGAGATTCCCAACGAGGCCGGCACGGACAAGACGGTGATCGCCCAGGCGGCGGCCATCGTCCGGCTCGATCTCTAGGCGGAGGCGGTACCATGGCGGCAAAACGCGTCATCCTCGAGCTGGGCACCGGCAACGACCTGCACGGTGGCGACTATACCAAGGCGGCGCTGCGTGCCGTGCAGGACGCCCTGCATCACTCCTCGCTGGCGATGATCCGCAGCCTGAAGATCAATCCCAAGACCGACATGTTCGTCGACGTCACGATCGGCGTGCAGCAGCCCGACAAGGTCGATGCCGAGAAAGTGCGCGCCTCGCTGCCGCACGGCATCGTGACGG
>MKRV01000217.1 GCA_001897995.1 Alphaproteobacteria bacterium 65-37
TGCGGAACAGGGCTTTCACCACGTTGCGGATGTTCGCTTCGAAGCCCTTGCAGGCCTTGTCGAAGCTCTCCTCGTAGAAGACCTGGTAGTCCCACTGGCCGGCCGGGAACTTGTCGGCGGGATACAGCGAACGATCGACCAGTTGCACCACCGTTTCCAGAGTGAAGCCGGTCGAGAGGTAAGGCACGCAGAGGCTCGCCACGCCGACCGTCTTGTCGGGATGGTGCGCGGCCATATTCCAGACAACCGGGCTGCCCCAGTCGTGGCCGATCCACACGGCCCTGTCGCGGCTGAGCGAGGCGAGCAGCTCCAGCATGTCGGCCACGATCTCTTCCTGCGCGAAGTCCTGATGCCGCGTGTAGGTGCTGGAGCGACCGTAGCCGCGCATGTCCGGCGCGATGCAGCGGAAACCCAGTGCGGCAAAAGCCGGCAGCTGATGGCGCCACGAGAGCGAGAGTTCGGGCCAGCCATGGATGAAGATCAGTAGCGGTGCGTCCCTCGCTCCGCAGGCGAGATAGCCCGTCGTGTGGCGGGCGGTCTTGAGCGTGTGTTCGGTGATCGCGAAGGTCATGGGGCAACTCTGCTGTGAACTTGAATCGCGGGCAATCGTCTCGCCCTGCCAATGATCGGCCTAGCTCTGCCAATAGTGTGGGAGCTTGGTCGCCAGCCATAGGGCGAGCGCGGCATTCACCTCGACCGGCCTCTCCTGCGCCATCCAGTGGCCCGACTTCACGATCACCTCGGTGAGATCGCTGCAATCGCGCCGCATCGGATCGGCGAACTTCGAGCGCACCGTCTCGCAGGTCGTGTCGTAATCGCCGTGCAGGAAAAGAACCGGCATCGTGAGCTTGCCGCCGTTCTGGGCGCGCTTGGCATAGTCGCCGTTGGCCTTGCGGTTCATGTACCAGGCGTTGGGCCCGAAGAAGCCGTTATGCTCCAGCGCCGCGGTGTAAGCCTCGAGATCCTGTTCGGTGATCACGTCGCCGTCGCGCGGCACGTCGGGGCAGGCCCCGCCGCCGAACCAGCCGCCGGCCTTGCGCACGCCGGCGGTCGCCGCCGGCTTGCCGACCTTCGCCGGATCGCCCTTGCGGAACAGCACTTTCACGAGGTTGTGGATGTTCGCTTCGAAGTCGGCCTGCGCCTTGTCGAAACTCTCCTCGTAGAACAGGTGATAATCCCATTGACCGACGGGGTAGAGATCCTCGGGGTAGACCGAGCGATCGACCAGCGCCAGCCGCTGGTCGACCGTCGAGCCGCCGGAAAGATAGGGCACGCAGAGGCTCGCCACGCCGACCGTTTTGTCGGGATGGTGGGCGGCGATGTTCCAAACCACGGAGCTGCCCCAGTCGTGGCCGATCCATACCGCCTTGTCGCGGCCAAGGGCGGAGAGCAGCTCCATCATGTCGGCCACGATGTCTTCCTGGGCGAAGTCTTCGTAGCGCGTGTAGGTGCTGGACCGGCCGTAGCCGCGCATGTCGGGCGCCACGCAGCGGAAGCCAAGCGCTGCGAAGGCCGGCAACTGGTGCCGCCAGGAGCGGGACAGTTCCGGCCAGCCATGGACGAAGATCAGCAGCGGTGCGTCTTTCGCTCCGCAGGCGAGATAGCCCGTCGTGTGTCGAGCGGTCTTGACGGTGTGTTCGGTGACCGGGAATGTCATCGCCAATCCTGTAAGAGAAGGCAGAGGGTTCCATGGAAATCGATACCGGCACAACCGAACTTTTGTGCAGCGTGCGCGACGGCGTGGCGTTGATCACCCTCAACCGCCCGGACGCCCGCAATGCCATGTCCGACAAGCTGACGCCGGCACTGCGCACCCAGATCCGGGAACGCGGCGACGATCCCGATGTCGGGGCGATCCTGATCACCGGCGCGGGGACGGCCTTCTGCAGTGGCGGTGACGTCAAAGGCATGGGCGGACGCGGCGCGCGCGGCCAGATGAGCTTCGAGGAACGCCTCGCCGACCTGCGCTGGCGGCAGGCCCATTTGACGGGGGCACTGGTCGCGCTGCGTAAGCCGACCATTGCGGCTCTGCCGGGAGCCGCTGCGGGCGCCGGACTCGCCATTGCGCTCGCCTGCGATATCCGCATCGCCGCCAAATCGGCCTTCGTCAGCACCGGCTATGCCAAGATCGGCCTGTCGGGCGACTACGGCATCGCCTGGCTGCTCACCCGGACGATCGGCTCGTCGCGGGCGCGCGAGCTGATGTTCACGGCCGAGCGGGTTGACGCCGAGCGCTGCGAGCGCATCGGCCTCGTCAACCGCGTGGTCGACGATGCCAAGCTGCAGGACGAAGCCTTTGCCTTCGCCAAGTCGCTGGCCGAAGGGCCGCGCGTGGCACTGCGGAGCATGAAGGACAATCTCGACGACGCGCTGCACATCGACTATCCGACGGCGCTCTATCGCGAAGCCGAGCGACTGGTGTCGGCCTCGCGCACCGCCGACCACAAGGAGGCCGTGCAGGCCTTCGTCGAGAAGCGCAAGCCCGCCTTCACCGGCCGATAGACGAACGACAACGGGCGGCGGTGGCTAAACGCGCACCGCCATCTTGCCCTTGTTGCGGCCTTCGAACAGGCCGATCAACGCTTCCGGCGCCTTGTCGAGGCCGTCGACGATATCGACGACGGCCTTGATCCTGCCTTCGGCAACCCAGCGGGCCAGCCGCGCCTCGGCTTCGGCACGCTGGTCGTAGAAATCCATCACGATGAAGCCTTCCAGGCGCAGCCGCTTGGTCACCACCAGGCCCGGCACTCCCATGGGACCCGGCCCCGGCTTCTCGACGTCGTATTGCGAGACGTTGCCGCAACAGGCGATGCGGCCGCGCAGGTTCATCAGCGACAGCGCCGCGTCGAGCACCGGACCGCCGGTATTGTCGAAATAGACATCGATGCCGTCAGGGCAGGCCGCCGCCAGGGCGCGACGCACGCCACCTGCCTTGTAGTCGACCGCGGCATCGAAGCCGAGCTCGCGCACCAGCCAGTCGCACTTGTCCTGTCCACCGGCCGTGCCGACGACCCGGCACCCCGACAGCTTGGCGATCTGCCCGACCATCGACCCCACCGCGCCGGCGGCGGCCGAGACCAGCACCGTGTCGCCGGGCTTCGGCCGGCCCACTTCGAGCAGGCCGAAATAGGCCGTGAGCCCGGTGACGCTGAGCGGCCCGATCAGCATCTCGAGCGGCGCCTTCACGGTGCGCTTGGTCAGGCGCCGCGCCGAGCGGACGGCATAATCCTGCCAGCCCCAATCGCCTTCGACGATGTCGCCCTTGGCGAACTCCGGCACTTTCGACTCGACGACCTCGCCGATGGTGAAGCCGTTCATCACCTGCCCCGGCTCCAGCGCATCGCGATAGGTCTTGCCCATCATCCAGGCGCGGTTCGCCGGATCGAGCGAGAGCATGCGCGTGCGCACCAGCACCTCGCCCGCCTGAGGCGAGGGGATGGCCGTCTCGGTCCACTGGAACGAGTCCTTGCCGATCTTGCCGGCCGGCTGCTTGGCATAGAGCCACTGGCGGTTCATGGCGTGCTCCTGAGATGATCAGTGGATCGCGATCAATCCTTGTAGTTGGCGGCCCGCTTCTGCAGGTTCGACATGATGGCTTCGACCTGGTTGGGCGAGCCGATCAGCTTCTGCTGCTCGACCGATTCCATCATCAGGCCCGCGGCGGCGTCGACTGCGACGGCGGCGTTCAGCAACCGCTTGTTGGCGCGGATCGCATCGGGGCTCTTGGAGGCGATTTCCTTCGCCGTTTCCAGCGCCGCGGCGCGCGGATCGTCGACGACGCGGGTGACGAATCCCATCTGCTGGGCCTCGACGCCATTGAAGATCCGGCCCGTGTAGGTGAGCTCGCGCACGACATCCTCGCGGGCAAGGTGGCGCATCAGCTGTGTGCCGGCGAGATCCGGCACCAGACCCCACTTGATCTCCATGACGGAGAAGCGCGCATCGGCCGTGGCGTAGCGGATGTCCGGCCCCAGCGCGATCTGGAAGCCGCCGCCGAACGCCACACCGTGCACGGCCGCGATCACCGGCACCGGCAGCTCGCGCCACAGCCAGGCGCATTGCTGCGGCCGGTTGGCGATGCCATGGGTGCGCTTGGTGAGGTCGCGCACGCCCGGCACGCCGTCCTGCTTCATGGCGGCGAAGCTTCCCATGTCGAGGCCGGCGCAGAAGGCCTTGCCCTCGCCCGACAGCACCACGCAGCGCAGGCCCGGCATGGCGGCAAGCTTGGCACCGGCTTCGATGATGCCTTCGAACATCGCGTGATCGAGGGCGTTCATCTTGTCGGCGCGGATCAGACGGACGTCGGCGACGCCGTCCTTGAGGTCGATCGAGACACGGTCCTTCATTTGTCACTCTCCGATTTGAGCCATTCGCGCAGCCGGCGCTTCACTTCGTCGGGCTCGAGCCGCTTGGGCGGCGCGAGACTGCCGTCCCCCTGCTTGGGCCACATCAGCACGGCAATGCCGCGCTGCACGTCGGCATAGCTGCAGTCGTCGGGCAGCCGATCGAGCAGCGCCCGCACTTCCGCCTTCACATCGACCTTGCCTTGGTCGCTCATCGCGTCGCCATCAGCCAGACTCCCTGCGCCACATAGACCGCGCCCAGCCCCAGGATGACGCGGCGCGTCCAATGATAGAACTGCCGATCTGACATGCGATCGAGAAAACTGCGCGACAAAGTGGTCCCCAGCACGGCGAAGCAGGCGGCATAGCCCATCACCAGCCATTGCTCGGGATCGCGGCCGGCCGGGCCCTCGATCACCGCCGCGAAGTAGGTGACCTTGGTGAGATGGCCCAGCACCTGGGCGGCCGCCTTGGTGGCGACATTGACCTGCCGCGACATGCCGGTGCGCACGTAGAAGATGTCGAGCAGCGGACCGGTCACCCCCGACACGAGCTGGATCGCCCCGCCGATGACACCGGCCAGGAACGCCTGCCCGCCACGTTCGATGTTGGGGGCAAAGCGCTGCGGCACCGCCAGTGCCGCAAACGGCGTCAGCCCGACGGCCATCAGCACCAGCGCCTTGTCCGGCACGAAGTCGAAGAACGAGAACACGATCAACGCTGCTGCGGCGCCAGTGCCGAACTGCAGAACGACACTCCACTTCACGTGATGGCGCCACAGCCAGGCGCGCCAGCCGTTGGCGGCGATCTGGATCACGCCATGAAAGACCATGGCGACCGGAACCGGCAGGAAGAGCAGCAGGAAGCCGATCAGCAGCATCCCGCCCGCCATGCCGAAGATCCCCGAAATGAACGAGGTCACGACGGCCACGACCGCAAGTGCCGCCAGGACGGGCAGGGTGAACATTTCGCAAGCGGCGTAGCGCACGTGGCAGAAGGTGTCGAGGATCGGATAGGGTGCGCGCCATGTCCGACACCGATCTCCTGTTCACCCCGGCCGCAAAGGCCGCCGCTCTCATCCGCGACCGCAAACTTTCGCCCGTCGAATATGTCGACGTCGTGCTGAAAGCGATCGATCACGCTCAGCCCAAGCTTAACTGCTTTCGCGAAGTGATGGCCGACGAGGCACGCCGCGACGCCCGCAAGGCCGAAGAGGCCGTCGCCCGCGGCGATGCGCTCGGCCCGCTGCACGGCGTGCCCGTGAGCATCAAGGACCTGGTCGACGTCAAAGGCGTCCACACCCGTCACGGCTCGGCGATCTTCGAGGACAATATCGCCCAGGCCGACGACGTGCTGGTGCAGCGCCTGCGCGCCGCCGGCGCCATCATCGTCGGCAAGGCGACGACGCCGGAGTTCGGCGTGAAGGGCCTGACCGATGGCCCCTCCTTCGGCATCACGCGCAATCCCTGGAATCTCGAGCGCACGCCGGGTGGCTCGAGCGGCGGCGGCGCCTCGGCCGTTGCCGCCGGCCTCGGCCCGATCTCGCTCGGCACCGACGGCGCCGGCTCGATCCGCGGGCCCGCCTCCTGCAGCGGCCTGGTGGGCCTGAAGCCGACCTTAGGGGCCGTGCCGGCCGACACCACGCGCGACGCCTTCGGCAACAACGTCTTTGCCGGGCCGCTGTCGCGCACCATCACCGATGCCGCCATCATGCACGCGGTGCTGGTCGGGCCCAGCGACAAGGATCCGTGGTCGCTCTCCGGCCCCTCGCAGAAGCCGCTGTCGCCCAAGCTCGCCGGCCGCGATCTCGCGGGTGTGCGCATCGGCTATATCGAGCTCACGGCCAATCCGCGGATCGCCGCCGATGTCCGCACCAACACCCGCGCCTCGCTCGCCGCCTGGGAGGCGATGGGCGCGGTGGTCGAAGAGGTCACCGAGAAGATCGACTGGATCGAGTATGAGGGCCGCGTGCTCTACCAGGCGAACTTCGCCGTGTTCTGCGCGCAGTATCTGCCGAAATGGCAGAACCGCATGGACCCGGTGACGCTCGCTTTCATGGACCGTGGCGCCAAGTTCTCTCTGGCCGACTTCCGCAACGCGCAGTTCGCGCGGACCGCGCTCTTCCGCAAGATCCAGGCGCTGTTCCAGCGCTACGATTTCATCGTGACGCCGACCAACTCGCGGACCGCGCTCGACGTGACCCACGACGCCGCCAACGACGAGGTCCTGGTCGACGGCGTGAAATGCGGCATCACCCGCCAGGGTTGGACCTCCTATCAGTACCCCTTCAACCTCACCGGCCACCCCGCGCTCGCCCTGCCCTCGGGCTTCGGTACCGACGGGCTGCCGACCTCGGTCCAGATCGTGGGCAAATGGGGCGCCGAAACCGACATTCTGCGGCTGGGCGCATTGCTCGAAGACGCCCAGCCCTGGGCGCAGCATCGACCGGCCCTCTCGTAACGGCGGATTCTTTTTGCTGGGCCGCGAACCCTTTGGGGATTGCGGCCCCTCTGGAGAGCATGACCCTTTTGAAGGAGGCTCGGTCATGCTCTTCAAACGCAACATCCCTGGCTGGGAACGGTTGGCGCGTGCCGCTTTGGGCGTCGCGCTGCTGGGGGCCGTCTTCGCTGTGCCGATGCAAGGCTGGCTCGCCTGGCTGGTCGGCGGCAGCGGCGCCATGGCACTTTTCTCTTCGCTGATGGGCTTCTGCCCGGCCTGTGCGCTGGCCGGGCGCCGCCTCTCGGACAAGGCACCGTGAGCACGCTCGACAACTCTCTGGTGGCCGCCGCACGGGCCGGCAATGCGGCGGCCCTCGATCGGCTGCTGGCGGCGTCACAGCCCGACCTGCGGCGCTTCGCTCGCCGCACCTGCAGCACCAGCGAAGACGCCGAGGACGCGGTCCAGGCTGCGCTCTGGCAGCTCCACCGGCGCATCGGCACCTTGCGCGTGGTCGCGGCTTTCACGAGCTGGCTGTTTCGCATCGTCGAACGCGAATGCCGCCGCCTGCTGCGCCTGCACCGGCAGACCATCCCGCTCGACGAGGCTCCGTCCTCTGCCCTGCGGCTCGATCCCGTGCCGGCCGACCTGCGGCGCGATCTTCGCCGCACCTGCAGCACCAGCGAAGACGCCGAGGACGCGGTCCAGGCTGCGCTCTGGCAGCTCCACCGGCGCATCGGCACCTTGCGCGTGGTCGCGGCTTTCACGAGCTGGCTGTTTCGCATCGTCGAACGCGAATGCCGCCGCCTGCTGCGCCTGCACCGGCAGACCATCCCGCTCGACGAGGCTCCGTCCTCTGCCCTGCGGCTCGATCCCGTGCCGGCCGACCTGCGGCGCGATCTCGGTGCGATGATCGCAGGGCTGCCCGACCATTACCGCGAGGTCCTGGTGCTGCGCGACATCGAGGAACTGACAGCGCCCGAGGCGGCAGTGCAGCTCGGCCTTTCGGTCGACGCGGTGAAGAGCCGCCTGCACCGCGCCCGATCCCTGCTGCGCGAGCAGCTCCTGGCGTCGGGATACTGGTCGCCCTAGGCCCAGCGACCCTTCCCGAGCTTTGCGTGCCGGCGAGCCTTCTTCTAGGCTCGCCCCAAAGACATCGGGAGGAAGCACAATGCGTCTGGTTGCCATCGCGGCGGCCCTGATCGGCCTGCTCGCAACGCCTTGGTCTGCCGAAGCACAATCGGCGGACCGGCCCATCAAGCTCATGGCGCCCTATGCGCCGGGCGGGAATATCGACGTCACGGCGCGCATCGTCGCCGACAAGCTGCGCGAGGTGCTGGGCACCACGGTCGTGGTCGAGAACAAAGCCGGCGCCAGCGGCATGATCGGCAGCGACGTGGTGGCCCGCGCCGCGCCGGACGGCACGAACCTGCTGGTGTCCGCCAACTCGCTGGTCGCCGTCCCCGCGATCTACGGCAATGCTCCCTATGACTGGCGCACCGCCTTCACGCCGATCAGCCACATCCAGCGCGTTCCCACCGTGCTGGTCGTGACGCCCAGCTCGCCGATCAAGACGGTGGCCGACTTCGTTGCCCTCGGCCGCGACGGCAAGTTCGCCGTGGCCGATTCGGGCGTCGGCACGACCAACCATCTGGCGATCGAGCTGATCGGGCAGGCGACCGGCGGCCGCTACACCATCGTGCACTACAAGGGCAGCGGTGCGGCGTCGCTGGACGTGATCGGCGGTCAGGTGACGGCCCAGGTCGACCAGCTCAACTCGGCGATCGCCCACATCAAGGCCGGCAAGCTGCGCGCCGTCGCCGTGATGTCCGATAAGAGGGTGCCGCAGCTTCCCGACGTGCCGACCGTCAAGGAGAGCGGCGTGAAGGGTCTCGAAAACTTCACGCACTCGACCTTCACCGGCCTTTTTGGCCCCGCCAAGATGGCGCCGGAAACCGTGGCCAGGCTCAACGAAGCGATGGTCAAGGTCCTGAAGGATCCGGCCGTCGTGCAGCGCTTCGCCGAGCTCACGGCGGAGGCCTATCCCTCGACGCCGCAGGAAACGGCGGCCATGTTCGAGGCCGAAGACAAGACCGTCGTGCCCTTGATCAAAAGGCTGGGCATCAAACCGGAGTAGAATACGCAATGACCTGGCTGCCCCCTGCCGTCGCCCCCATCGTCCTGCTGTTGATTTCCAACGTCTTCATGACCTTCGCCTGGTACGGGCACCTGAAGTACACCGACCGGCCGCTGTGGCTGGTCGTGGTGGCGAGCTGGGGGATCGCTTTCGTCGAATATTGCTTCGCCGTCCCGGCCAATCGCTGGGGACATGCGGCCTATTCGGCAGCGGAGCTGAAGACGATGCAGGAGGTGATCACGCTCACCGTCTTCGCCGTCTTCTCGGTGCTCTATCTCGGCGAGCGCATCACGCTCAACCATCTGGTCGGCTTCGCGTTCATCTGCACCGGTGCATTCTTCGTCTTCAAAGGTCCGCTGCCGACATGACGGGATGATCGGGCCCCGTCCTGCGTAACCCATCCGGGGAGGGACGATGCCAATGAGACGGCGGCAATGAGGCGGTGCCAATGAAGCGGCGCCAATGAAGAGGATAGGGCTCCGCACGGAGGCGGCCCTTGTGGTCGTCCTCCTTGGGCTGGCGGCTGCCCTGCGCCTCTGGCGGCTCGAAGCCAATGGCTTCGGCAACGAATACTATGCTGCGGGCGTGCGCAGCATGCTGCAGGGCCTGCACCTCTTTTTCTACAACGCCTTCGATCCGGCCGGCCTCGTCTCGCTCGACAAGCCGCCGCTCGCCTTCTGGATCCAGACCGCGTCCGCCCGCCTGCTGGGATACGATGGCTGGGCAATCCACCTGCCCCAGGCCCTGGCCGGCGCGGCATCGGTGGGGCTTGTTTATGCCTTGACGCGACGCTTCGGCCGAATTGCGGCTTTCATCGCAGCTCTGCTGCTGGCCCTCACGCCGATCGCGGTCGCCTCGGACCGCTCCAACAACACCGACTCCTGGCTGGTGTTCTTTCTTCTGCTGGCGGCATGGCTTGCCCTGCGCGGCCGCGGCCTCTCCTTCGTCTTCGCCATGATGGTGCTGGGCCTTGCCTTCAACGTGAAGATGCTCGCCGCGCTGGTCTGCGGCCCTGCCCTCCTCGCCGGCTGGTGGCTGGCCGGCACGCTCGACTGGCGCCAGAGGCTGGCCTGGATGGCGGCCGGCGGCGTCGCGCTTGCGGTCGTGGCGCTCTCCTGGGCTGTCGTCTTCGATCTGACGCCACCACCGCAGCGGCCGGTCGCCGGCAGCAGCCCCAGCAACTCGATGCTCGAACTGATCGTCCGGCACAACGGGGTCGAGCGGTTCGCACGCGCGACCTCGAGCGAGCCCACCGCCCCCCGGCGCTTTCTTGCCTACGACGCCGTTCCCGTCGGCCCCTTGCGTCTCGCCGAGCCCATGCTCGCGGCCCAATTCTCCTGGGCCTTGCCGCTCGCGATCCTGGGCGCGGCCCTGACATGGCGCCGACGGCCGGCGGCCGTTGCGCTTCTCGCCGTCTGGGCATTGACCTACGCGATCGTCTACAGCGCCGCCGGCGGCATCTTCCACATCTACTATCTCGTCACCCTGGCGCCGCCGATGGCCGCCCTTGCCGGCGTCGGCTGCTACGAGCTGTGGCGGCGCGGACCGCGATATCTTGCTCTGGGGCTGGCGACGACGGCGCTCTGGCAAGGCTATCTCACGGGGGCGACGCTCGGCTGGCTCGATCCCTGGACGGGCTTTCCCGCCGTGGCGCTGCTTGCCGCCGGCGGCACGTTCCACATCTACTATCTCGTCACCCTGGCGCCGCCGATGGCCGCCCTTGCCGGCGTCGGCTGCTACGAGCTGTGGCGGCGCGGACCGCGATATCTTGCTCTGGGGCTGGCGACGACGGCGCTCTGGCAAGGCTATCTCACGGGGGCGACGCTCGGCTGGCTCGATCCCTGGACGGGCTTTCCCGCCGTGGCGCTGCTTGCCGCCGGCGGCACGCTGCTGCGCGACAAGCGGCCGCCCGCCGTGATCGGCGCCATCGCCCTCGCGATCCTCCCGACCTTCTGGGCGCTGAGCGCCCTTTTCGCGCCGGGCAACCTCACGCTGCCCTCCGCCAGCCTGCCCCGCTGGCTGGGCAAAGACGACGGCCGCGGCCCGATCCTGTCACGGTCCTATCGCAGCCTGACCGACGACCCGAAACTGATCGCGTTCCTTCGCGAGCATCGCGGCAGTGCACGTTTTCTTGCGGCCACGCCGACGGCCCTGCTGGCAGCGCCGCTGATCATCCGGACCGGCGAGCCGGTGCTGCCCTTCGGCGGCTATCTCGGCAACGATCCGATCATGTCGGTCGAGGACTTCGCCTCCCGGGTCGAGCGCGGCGAGGTTCGCTACGTCCTGCTCGGCACGGCGCGACGCCCGGCCGACTTCGAGGCCTGGGTGATCGCCCGCGGCACACCCGTCGATTCGTCGCTCTGGCGGTCGCTGCCGCCGGAGCCGCGCCGCCTTCTCACGCTCTACGACCTGTCGCGGCCGCGGCAACGTTAATCGGCAGCCTTTAGTGCAGCAGCCGCCAGGATGGCCTGCTTGGCCCTCTCACCGGCGCGGCGGTTACGGCGCTTGATCCACCACATCAGGAAGCCCGTCACCGCGAACAGCGGGATGATCACGCCCGACACGAACACCAGGGCCTTGTAGAGGCCGCCGAGGCCGATGCCGTAATGCAGCGCACGCTGCCAGGCGATGATGCTCTCGCCGGTCGTCATGGTCCGGGGATCGAACACGTCGACCACCGCCTTGCGATAAGGATCGATGATCACCGTGATGATCGGCGCACCTTCTTCATGGCCCGGCCGGATCAGGCCGACCCGCATGGCCTGGTCGGGCCGGATCGAGAGGAAGGCGTTCAGGAACCGGGCGTCGGGCACACGTGACTTGGCAAGCTCGACGGCTTCGTCGACGCTCATGGGCGCCACGCCGCGCATCGGCTCGACGCGCGCCTGGAACATCGCCGCGCGCATGTCGCGGCCCGGCCAGACGCTGTTCACGGCGGCCGAGATCTGCTGCGGAAAGGCAAGATAGACGCCGGTGAAGTTCACCAGCATGAAAAGCACGAGGCTCCAGATGCCGACGGCACCGTGCAGTTCGCGATTGAGGCGCAGGCCCTTGGCCTTGCGGCGAACCAGGAAGGCGGCCTTCCATTGGCCAGGCCGCGGCCACCAGAGATAA
>MKRV01000218.1 GCA_001897995.1 Alphaproteobacteria bacterium 65-37
GGCGTATTCTCGACGACGACCATGTGCTCGCCCTGCGCGCCGGTATAGCCCATCTCGGCAATGGCGGCGGTCGCATCCTTCAGCAGGCGCGCCTTGAAGGCCGGATCGGTCCAGGCGCGGGCGACGACGCGGGCACCGTTGCGCGGTCCGACCTTGTTCTCGTAGGTGTCGACGATCGCGTCCAGCGCGGCGGGATCGACCAGGCCCTTCTCGATCAGAAGCGACTCCAGCGCCTTCACGCGCAACGCCGTTTCCGACGGGACGTCCTGACCATGTTCGTGTCCATGATCGTGATCATGGCCATGCCCATGATAGCGATCGTGATCTTTGCTCATGGTTGCTCCTTTGATGGCAAGCCTACACCGGCAATGGCACGCCTGTCCGGCGCCGCTGCGCAAAGTAGAGAATGCCCAACAGCATCAGGTTCAGCAGGTTGAAGGCGAGCGCTGCCTGGAAGGCCGACTGGTAGGAGAGCGTGGCGTCGAAGATCGCGCCGCCCAGCCAGCCGCCCGACGCCATGCCGGCCATGGCGAACAGCATCACCACACCCAGCCGCCAGCCCGCGATCGTCGGCCCGTAGAGGAAGCGCAGGTTCAGCGCATAGCCCTGGACGATGGCGATGAACGGAATGCCGTGCAGCAGCGACAGGGCGTAGATGCTGGTGATGTCGCGGGCATAGAGGAAGCCGACCAGCGAGCCGATCTGGATCAGCGAGCAGAGCAAACTGACCGGCAATGGCCCGATGCGATCGGCCAGCCGGGCCATCACGAAGGTGGCGACAATGGCGGAGACCAGCACCAGCGACACCGCCTCGGTGCCGCGCGCCGCCGGATAGCCGAGGTCGCCGCAAAAGGCGACCATATGGACGAAGGGAATCGCCATGGCCGCGCAGCAGCAGAAACCGGCCGCCGACAGCAGGACCATGATCATCGAGGACGGCAAGGGCAGCGCCACCTTCTCCTCGCGTCGCCGGCCGCCCGGTCCGCGCAGGATCGGCGCCGGCCGGACATAGAGCGCGCCCAGCAGCAGCAAGGTTCCGGCGACGAGACCATAGATGACCAGGGTGTCGCGCCAGCCGATCTCGGGCAGCAGCAGACGGTAGACCTGCGGCCAGACTGAGCCCGCAACGGCCGGCCCGACGGAGATGATGGCGACGGCGGTGTTGCGGCGCTTGTCGAACCAGCCCTGGACGTTGTTCATGGCCGGTGTGAAGGTGCCGGCATTGCCGAAGAACCCCAGCAGGACGGCATAGCCGGCATAGAGCGCGATCTCGCCGCCGCGCGAGGCGGCAAAACCGCCGATCGCGATCGACAGACCCGCGATGAACAAAGGCACGCGCGGGCTGGTGCGGTCGGCCAGCCAGCCCATGAACACGCCGCCCACGCCCATGCCGAAGAAGCCGACCATATAGGCGAAGGACGGCACGGCGCGCTGGTCGCCGAAGTCGGCGGCGATCTCCTTCAGCCCAACCATCGGCAGATAGATGCCGCCGCCGCCCATGGCGACACAGGCCATCGACACCAATGCCAACCGCCAGGCGTAGGGCCCGTCGATGCCGGATCGGTTGGGAACGGCGCTCACTCGCGGGCCAGCGCTGCCGTCGCTGCAGCCGCCGAGTCGAGCGCCTGGTCGTCGTCCATCAGCACCGTCACCTTGCGCAGCTTGCCGGTGAAGGCGAATGGCGCCTCGTAATGCGACACAGGGCTCGACCGGTCACGGCCGATATCGAGGCCGGACCAGGAGATGAAGCTGACGAAGCCGTTCTGGGTCTCGAAGCTGCCGGCCGGCTCGCCGTCGATCAGCAGGGTGGCGATGTTGCGGCCCTGATTGCGCCGCATGCGCATGCCGAGCCGGGCGTTGCCGGTCGGCACCGGCCGGTCGGAGACCACCAGGTGATGCTCGCCGCCGATATTCATGTCGTAGGCGAGCTTGCCGTCCTTGATATAGAGCGAGTAGCCGGTCGTGGCGTCGCCATGGGCAATCAGCACGCCCTCCGTCGCCGGACCGTCGATCCTGACGTCCGCCTCGATCGTGTAGGTGCGGTTGCGCACGTCGGGTGCGACGTCGGTCGGCACATGCCCCATGCCGGCGTGGAACACGAAGCGGTTGCGCGGCCCGTGGAAACGCTTGGCATTGTCGGCGAAGCGCGGCGCGAAGCGGTCGTCGAGCGGCAGGACCTTGTGACGCTCGGCCTGCCGCCACCATTCCTCGACCATCGCCTTGAGCCGCTCCGGCTCCTTCTCGGCGAGATCGTCGACCTCGTTGAAGTCGCGCGCGAGGTTGTAGAGTTCCCACTTGTCGCTGGCGAAGTCGCTGCCCGGCGGGTGGTAGGACACGGCCTTCCAGCCGCCCTGCACCAGGCCGCGATGGCCGAACATCTCGAAATACTGCGCCTTCGACTTGGAACGGGTCTTGGCGTTGGCGAGGCTCGGCGCAAAGGACGTGCCTTCGAGCGGCATCTGCTTCACGCCGTTGACCACCTTGGGCGGCTTGATGCCCACGACATCGAGCAGGGTCGGCACGAGATCGCTGGCATGGCAGAACTGGTGGCGCAGCTCGCCGCGCGCGGCGACGCCGTTGTTCCAGGCCATCACCAGCGGATCGCGAATGCCGCCGCCATGGGTGTTCTGCTTGTAGCGACGCAGCGGCGTGTTGGCCGCCATCGCCCAGCCCCAGGGGAAGTTGCTGTGCGTATCGGGCCCGCCGATATCGTCGATGCGGGCGATCTTCTCCTCCAGCGATTCGCGGCGGAGATTGTAGGGCCCCATGGCGTTGATCATGCCGAAGGGCCCGCCTTCCTGGCTGGCACCGTTGTCGGACATGACGATGACCAGGGTGTTGTCGAGCTGGCCCGCCGTCTCGAGGAAGCCCATCAGGCGGCCGATATGCTGGTCGGCATGCTCGAGCATGGCGGCATAGGCGGCCTGCAGCCGCGTGAACAGGCGGCGCTCGCCGTCGGCGATCTCCGCCCACGGCCGGACATGCTCGTTGCGCGGCGGCAGGTGCGTCTTCTTCGGCACGATGCCGAGCTCGATCTGGCGGGCTAGCCGGCGGTCACGTTCGACGTCCCAGCCTTCGGCGAAGACCGGATCGTACTTCTTGATCATGTCGGACGGCGCCTGGTGCGGCGCATGGCAGGCGCCGAAGGCCAGCCAGGTGAGCCAGGGCGTGTCGGGATTGTCGCCGACATGGTCGGCGAGGTAGCGGATCGCCTGGTCGACGAGATCGGCGGTCAGGTGATAGCCGGAGGCAAAGGTGCCTGGCGGATCGACCGGCGTGTTGTCGCGCACCAGCTCCGGCGCATACTGATCGGTCTCGGCGTCCATGAAGCCGTAGTAACGATCGAAGCCGCGGCCGAGCGGCCAACCGTCGAACGGCCCCGTGGCGCCCGACTCGGTGAGCGGCGTCACGTGCCACTTGCCCAGCATGTAGTTGCGATAGCCGTGCGGGCGCAGCATCTCGGCGATGGTGCCGGCCTCGCGGCTGATCTTGCCGCGATAGCCGGGATAGCCCGAGTCGAAGTTGGCGAGACAGCCCACACCCACCGAATGGTGGTTGCGCCCAGTCAGCAGCGCCGCCCGGGTGGTCGAGCACATGGCGGTCGTGTGGAAGCCGGTGTAGCGCAGGCCGCGCCGGGCGATGGCGTCGATCGCCGGCGTCGCAATCGGCGAGCCGTAGCAGCCGAAGTCGGAGAAGCCGACATCGTCGAACAGGATCACGAGGATGTTGGGCGCGCCTTTTGGCGGCCGCGGCGCGTCGGGCCAGTAGGGCTGCGAGTCCTGGACGGTCTTGCCGATCTTGCCGTGTCCTGCGCCTGTCATGCGTTTCCCTTGTCTCTTGTCCGTGTGTCTTGTCCGTCGTTTTGCCGGTTGTCCGACACTTGGCTGCGGCGATCAACCTTGTCGCAATTCATGCCCCGGGTTAGGGAAAGTCATGGCTCAATTCACGTCCGACGGGCTTGCCCTCGCTTACGACGAATTCGGCCCGGCCGATGCGCGCAAGGCGATCGTGCTGGTGCACGGCTTCTCCGCCAACCGCTACGAAAACTGGAAGCGCATGGGTTGGTACGACGCCATCGCCGCCAAAGGGTTGCGCGGCTTCGCGCTCGACAATCGCGGCCACGGCGAAAGCGCCAAGCCGCACGACCCGGCGCAGTACGACCGCCAGGCGATGGCACGCGACCTATTTGCATTGATGGACCACGCTGGCGTCGAGCGCGCGCACCTGCTGGGCTTCTCCATGGGCGCTCACATCGCGCTCACCGCCGCGCTTGCCGATTCCGGCCGCATCGATCACCTCGTGGTGGCGGGCGTGGGCGGCAAGATGTTCGATCCGCCGCGCGAGGAAGGCGCCATGGCCAGCGCCATGGAGGCCGCCAGCCCGGACGAGATCGCCGACCCGATGCTCAAGAGCTTCCGCCACTTCGCCGACGAACAGAAGGAAGACCGGCTGGCGCTGGCCGCCTGCTCACGGGGCGGCCGCACACCGCTCACGCGTGACAGTCTGATGGCGATCCGTCGTCCCACGCTGGTCGTTGCCGGCGCGCGCGATCAGCTCGCCGGACCGCCGCAAGGCCTGGCCGACGCCATTCCCGGCGCCAGGGCCGTCACCTTGCCGGGCTGCGATCACTTCTCGTGCATCGGTCACCCGCTCTTCAAGGCGAGCGTCTTCGACTTCTTCGATGGCTGGCTGGAGTAGCGGCCATGGCAAGGGTCCCGTTCAAGCGCATTCGCGAGCGCGCCGCCAAGCGCAAGGGCGGCGAGAAGGTGCTGGCGAGCCTCATGCCCAAGAAGCGGGACAACAAGGCCCTGGCCAAGCTCACGGACGATCGTGTGCTGTCGGAGATGGCCCGCCGCGTCTTTTCCGCGGGCTTCGTCTGGAGCGTGATCGACAACAAGTGGCCGGGCTTCGAGGAAGCCTTTCTCGGCTTCAATCCCAAGCGGCTGCTGTTCCAGCCGGCCGAGTTCTGGGAGAAGCTGGCGTCCGACAAGCGCATCGTGCGCAACCCGCAGAAGATCAAATCGGTGCGCGAGAACGCCAGGTTCGTGAGCGAGATCGCCGCCGAGCATGGCAGCTTCGGCAAGTTCCTCGCCACCTGGCCGGCCGACGATCAGCTCGGCCTGCTCGAGATCCTGGACAAGCGCGGCGCGCGGCTGGGCGGCTTCAGCGGGCAGTATCTGCTGCGTTTCCTCGGTCGCGACTCCTTCATCCTGACCAACGATTTGATGCTCTGCCTGCGTGACTGCGGCCTGCCGATCAGCGCCAAGGGAACCTCGAAGAAGGACATGAAGCTCGCCCAGGGGCAGATCAACGAATGGGCCAAGGAAACCGGCCTGCCACTCACCCACATCTCGCGCATCTGCGCCATGTCGATCGGCGAGAACCACGACGCCGCGCGCCTGAAACAGAACATGCAGGAATAGGCGATGGTCGAGCTTCTGCTGATCAACCCCAACACCACGGCCTCGATCACCGACCTCGTCCTCGAGGTCGCGAGCGGGTTCGCCGCGCCGGATACGAGGCTGCGGGCGGTCACCGGCGCCTTCGGGCCGCGCTACATCGCCTCGCGGGCCGCCTATGCCGTTGCCGGACACGCCGCGCTCGACGCCTTCGCCAACGACAAGGGCCGCAAGGATGCGGTCGTGCTGGCCTGCTTCGGCGATCCCGGCCTCGCCGCCCTCAAGGAGGTGAGCGACGTGCCGGTGATCGGCATGGCTGATGCCTCGATCCTGCAAGCCTGCGCGCTGGGTGGCCGTTTCTCGATCGTCACCGGCGGCGAGCGCTGGAAGTCGATGCTCGAGGAATTCATCGCCGGCCGCGGCCTGTCCTCGCGTCTTGCCTCGGTGCGCACCGTCGCGCCGACCGGTGCCGCCATCGCGCGCAACCCCAAAGCCGCGATGGCGTTACTCGTAAAGGGTTGCAAGGCGTGCGTACGCGAGGATGGCGCCGACGTCGTGATCCTGGGAGGCGCCGGGCTGGCCGGTCTTGCAGCGAAGCTGAAAAGCATGGTCGATGTCCCTCTGCTCGATGGGGTTGCTTGCGCGATTTCCATGGCCGAGGGCCTGGCCCGACAGAAGCTTGCCAAGGCGACGTCGGGTCCTCTGGCCAAACCTGCGCCGGTCCCGAGCGTCACTCTTTCGAAGGGCCTTTCGAAGCTGCTCGGATCGCCTTAGGGTCCGCGTATGCGTCTGGTCAGTTTTCGCCATGCAGGCACGCGCAAGTTCGGCGCGGCCACAGAGGACGGTGTCGTCGATCTCTCACAGCGTACCGGCGAGCGCTGGCCGAGCCTGCGGGCGGCCATTGCCGCCAAGGGTCTGGATGAGCTCGCCGCGGCAGCGAAGGATGTCGGGGCCGATCTCGGTTTCGACGAGATCGAATGGCTGCCGGTCATTCCCGATCCCGAAAAGATCCTGTGCATCGGCCTCAACTATGCAAGCCATGTCGGCGAAGTCGGCCGGAAGGTGCCCGAGCAGCCCAGCGTCTTTTCACGCCTGCACAGCACGCTCGTGCCCCATCGCGGCAAGATCGTGCGGCCACGCGCGTCGATCGATTTCGATTTCGAAGGCGAGCTGGCTGTCGTGATCGGCGAACGCTGCCGCCATGTTTCGCGGGCCAGCGCGCTGTCGGTGATCGCCGGCTACACCTGCTTCCTCGACGGCAGCGTGCGCGACTTCCAGAAACATTCTGTGACCGCCGGCAAGAACTTCCCGGCGACCGGCCCGCTCGGCCCCTGGATGGTTACGGCCGACGTCGTCGCCGATCCGCAGCGGCTGGAGCTCACGACGCGGCTGAACGGCAACGTGGTGCAGCAGGACACGACCGATCACATGATCTTCGATGTCGCCACCATCATCGAGTATCTTTCGACCGTGACCTGGCTGGAGCCGGGCGACATCATCGCCACCGGCACGCCCGACGGCGTCGGGGCCGGCCGCAAGCCGCCGCTCTGGATGAAGCCGGGCGACGAGGTCGAGGTCGATATTTCGGGCATCGGGACCCTGAGCGTCAATGTCGTCGACGAGTGACTCCCTCGATATCCCCCTGAGCGCCGAAACCGGCGCCGATCGGGAGCGCGGCCGCGAGGTCAAGGTGATCACCTTGATCGCGATCGCGCATTTCGTGAGCCACGTGCATATCATGCTGTTGCCGCCGCTGTTCGGCGAAGTGCGCGAGGCGTTCGGCGTCAGCTACATCCAGATCGGACTGGCGCTCACGGCCTTCAACGTCGTCTCGGCGTTGCTGCAGACGCCGGCCGGCTTCCTGGTCGACCGTATCGGCCCGCGCGCCATGCTGACCGGCGGCCTGTTGCTGGGCACGGCAGCCATCACGGCGGCGGCCCTGTTGCCGGGCTACTGGACCTTCGTGATCGCCTACGGCTTCCTGGGCCTCGCCAACACCGTCTATCACCCGGCCGACTATTCCATCCTCTCCGCCACCATCGACCACCGGCGGATCGGCAAGGCCTTCTCGATCCATACCTTCGCAGGCTATCTCGGGTCGGGCGTCACGCCGGCGCTGGTGCTGGCCTGCGCGGCGATCTGGGGATGGCGCGGCGGCTTCCTGGTGGCGGCCGGCCTCTCCTTCGCCACCGCCCTGCTGCTGATCGTGGCCGGCAGCGTGCTGCCGCGAATCGTGCACAAGCCCGGCCAGCAGGCCGCCGGCGGCAAGGTCGGCCTCGACCTGCTGCTGAGCGGGCCGGTCCTGCGCAACCTGCTCTTCTTCTTCTGCCTTGCGATGGCCAATGGTGGCATCCAGACCTTCACGGTCGTCGGCATGGGCGAGATCCACGGCACCCCCTTCACGGTCGCCAACGTTGCCCTCTCCGGCTTCCTGCTGTGCAGTGCCTTCGGCGTGCTGGTGGGCGGCATCATCGCCGACCGCACCCCGCATCACGAGCGCGTCGCGGCCGTGGGCTTCGCCTGCACCTCGACCATGGCGATCCTGATGGCCTGGGTGAACATGCCGGCCGCGGCGCTGATCGGCTTGCTGTCGGTCGGCGGCCTGCTGAACGGAATCATCCAGCCGTCGCGCGACATGATGGTGCGCGCCGTCACGCCGCCGGGCTCTTTCGGCAAAGTGTTCGGCTTCGTCAGCACCGGCTTCAATCTCGGCGGCATGGTGGCGCCGCTGCTCTTCGGTTTCCTGATGGACCAGCACGAGCCGCGCGCCATCTTCATGATCGTGGCGGGCTTCATCCTGCTCGCGCTCGTCACCGCCATCACCCGGACCAAACCACAGAGCACGCCCCATGGACTCGCTGACTCCTCCTCCCGTTGACACGACCGAGGCCCTGACACGGCGCTATGGCGCCGATGCAATCCCGCCGGCCGGACCGTGGAACGAGACCATCGCGGTCATGCTCGACCACCGTTCGGTGCGCAATTACAAGCCCGACCCGCTGCCGCCGGGTGCGCTGGAGACATTGATTGCCGCCGCGCAATCGGCCGCCACCAGCTCGAACATGCAATGGTGGTCGGCGGTCGCGATCACCGACCCTGAGAAGAAGAAGGTGCTTGCCGAGATCGCCGGTGGCCAGAGGCATATCGAGCAATGCCCGCTGTTCATTGCCTGGGTCGCCGACATGTCACGCAACCAGCGCATCTCGGATGCCGAGAAGACGGCCTTCGAGACGATGCCCTGGCTCGAGACCTTCATGGTGGCCTGCATCGACGCAGCGCTTGCCGCGCAGAACGCCGTGGTGGCCGCCCAGTCGATCGGGCTTCGGACCGTCTATATCGGCGCCATGCGCAACGACCCGATCCGGGTCGCGACGCTGCTCGGCCTGCCGCACCAATCGTTCGTGGTGTTCGGCCTCTGCCTCGGCTACGCGACCGAAAAAGGTGAAGGTGAGGTCAAGCCGCGCCTGCCGCAGGGCGTCGTGCTGCATCATGAGCGCTACGATGCCGCCCAGGAGACTGCGCTACGCGCGGAATACGACAGCGAGATGAGCCGCTTCTCGGCCCGTCACGAACTCCAGGCCGGGACCTGGACGCAACGCGTCCTCAATCGCCTCGGCCCGATCAAGTCGATGAACGGCCGCGAGACGCTCCGCGCCTCGCTGGCCAAGCTCGGCTTTCCGATCCGCTGATCAGCAGAAATCAAAGCGCGTGTCACACGCCGTCATCATCGACGGTGACACGAGAATATCTGCGGAATAGCGCAACTAGATATTGCTTTTACGCGTATCGCCCGATGGAAGATTGCGTCAATCGGGGTAAACGCGCTGGCACCATGTGTGCTGACGCAGCCAAGCACCCCCCTGTGGAACAAAGCCGCCCACAAGCGCAACACAACTACCAGTATAATAGCCGTCAGATAAAACAATAAAACGGACAGTTCAATGAACTGGCACGCTTTGCGAGAGAAGCTCTGTTTTCGCTTCTTGCCTCCAGTCGTTGATTGGCTGGTGGACCTTTCAACTTGGCGTGCTCGTTCGATTCTCTCCCGCCGCCCGCTCGATGTTCTCATTGATGTGAACGTCTTTGCGCATGCTGTTACTCATGAAACGCAGTGGATTCAGACTGGATTCTCAGCCGAGTGGAATGCTCCACTCGGATACATGGCCCGCGTGCCAGTGCACGCCCCCGATTGCACAACCAGGGTATACAACAGCATAAAGCACCTTCCGGGCATTGCGCGCCTAGCCAAAGGCGATGTCCTACAGCTTAAGACATCAGTTGAGTTGCGCGCGGAGGAGTACCGCCTGTCTGCAGCTCGCCTCTATGGTGGGGGCGGCTACGACTACAGCCTGTTGCGGGAGGCCCAGACCAAATCAGTTGATACGACACCTTTCGGCGGACATTCAATTCAAGACCTTGCCGACAAGAGACTTCAAAGAGCTCGCCTAGACACTTCTGGTGACGCCCTCTATCGCGCCCTAGTTGGCCACCTTGAGCAAAAGAGAAGTCAGGACGCATGGCACATCAGAACCGCAGAAGCCCACGGATGTTTCTGCTTTCTTACAATGGACTTCAACTTACTTGACGCAATTGATGCCGTGAAGCACCTGGATCCATTTCCATCTCTAAGGACGAAGGTTATGTCGCCAGAGCAGCTAGGAAAGCACCTGCAGCTGACGCCGATTCCTCCAGTCTTCTTTAGCTATCACGATGCCAGTTTCCCTGTTCGTCCCGATTTGCATCAGCCGGATAGCAAGCGGTTTGATTGGAAATCCAAGCAAACAGCCAAAGATCGCTGATCGGCGCTACCCCGAAGTGGTGTACGCAGCCACGAAAGCCAGGGCAGCGGGTTGAACACCGCTTCGATTATTATCAGGGCTCCGGCAAGTGCGACGAGCTAAAGCATCTTCTCGTAGAACACCGACCACTTCGAGTCGGGGTAGTCGAGCACCGGTCCGCAGCGCGTGAATCCGGCGCGCTCGTACACGGTCCAGGCGGCGGGGTGGCGGTCGCCTGTTTCCAGCACCAGGCGTTTCAAGCCTTTCTCGCGCGCCAGCGCCTCGATGTGCCGCACGATCTCCGCGCCGATCTTGCGACCGCGATGCGAGGGCCGCGTGAACATGCGCTTGACCTCGCCCACGCCGCCCTCATGTCGCTTCAGCGCGCCGCAGCCGACGGCCTTGCCGTCTTCGCGGGCGATGAAGACCGTCGTCGCAGGCTCCGCCATCTGCTCCACCGTCATGTGGAACACGAACTCGGGCGGCGTCAGTTCCAGCAAGGTGGCGTTCAGCTCGGCGACGAGCTCACGCACGTCGTCCTGCAATGGGCTTTCGACGGCGACGGCGATGCTCATCCGTGCGGCACCAGC
>MKRV01000219.1 GCA_001897995.1 Alphaproteobacteria bacterium 65-37
GCCCATCGCGCCAAGACAGTGCGCCAGATCGACGATCTCGGGCTCGCGCGCGGCGTTGCGGATCACGGTCGTGCCGCTTGCCGCCACGGCCGCCAGCATCAGGTTTTCCGTCGCGCCGACCGAGGGAAGCGGCAGCAGGATCTCCGCTCCTGTCAGGCCCTGGGGCGCGCGAGCCTCGATCAGGCCCGACGCCAGCTCGATCTCGGCGCCCATCGCCCTGAGGCCGGCAAGGTGGAAGTCGATGCCGCGCAAGCCGATGGCGTCGCCGCCGGGCATCGGCAGACGCGCCTCGCCGCAGCGTGCCAGCAGCGCGCCCAGCAGCAGGACCGAGGCGCGCATGCGGCTCACCAGCTCGCCGTCGATGCTGCCCGGCTGCAGCCGGTCGGCCGACAGGGTGACCGAGAGTCCTGAAGCCGTCATCGACCAGTGCATTTCCGTGCCGAGCCGGCGCAGCAGCGCCGACAGCACGGCGACGTCGAGGCTCGCCGGCACGTTGCGCAAAGTGACGAGGTGCGGCGTCAGCAGCGCCGAGATCATCAGCGGCAGGATGGCATTCTTGGCGCCGCTGATCGGATAGACACCCTCGAGCGGCCGCCCGCCGCGAACGGCCAGCACCTGTCCCGAATCGGGACGCCAATCGGCACGCAACCAGGGCGCCGCCGCTTGCAGCGACGACGACGGCAACACTGTCATGGGATCAACCTTGGCGCGCCAGCGCGGTGAAAGCGTCGACGAAGGCCTCGCGCGGCCCGCCGAGCCCGGTCTCGTTGAAGATATCCGCGGTCAGCGATTTCACGGCGTTCTCGTCGACCTTCACGCCGTTGCCGAGCAGGAAGCCGCGCGCCGCAGCGACGGCCTCGTCCATGGCGCCGCCCTTCTTGTAGAGCTGGTAGTAGTCGGGATGGCCGCCGCGGCCCAGCGCCTCGGCCAGGATGTCGGTGAAGTTGACGACCCGCAGCGGATAGATCGCCTCCGCGCCGGCGAGCGCACGATGGCAGGAATGGTACATGGTCGCGATCGTGTCGGCGCCGGCCTCGACCGCGCCCATCACCAGCCCGCGATGGATCGCCTGCTCGCGGTCCTTGAATTTCGCAGCCTGGCCGCCGCAGGCATAGGAGAAGCCCGAATCCTGCGCGAGCTCGATCAGCTCGAGATTCGGCACGGCGGCCAGCAGATTGCGGATGCTCTGGACGGTGGCACCGATGCCCTGATGCTCGTGGATCACCACGCGACGCTTCGGCTGGTCGGCCGCGAAGCGCGCCTTCAGCGTATCGAGATTGGCGGCAAGGAACTCGCTGATATGGTCAAGGCCGAACGACGGTGCTTCGACGTCCTTTTCGAGTTCGTCGAAATTCTTGGTGCAGGTCGGACACCAGGTCAGCACCTTGGACGCGCCCGACTGGCCGAAGCGCTGGAAGGTGCGATGCCCCATGCGCTCGTAAGTCGGCAGATCGGCTTCCTGGAACTGGTAGACGCCGCAGCAATGGGCGGTGCCGCCGACCACGTCGAAGTCGAGTTCGAGCGCGTCGAGGATGTCCATGACGTTCAGCACGATGTGCGGCGTGCGCAGCACGTTGCAGCCCGTGTAGAAAAGAACGTCGGCCGTCCGCCGTTCCGCCGGTGCCAGGATGCGCTTCAGGGTTTCCGAAGGTAGTTGCATGCTGGCCAGCAGCCGCACGGCCTGCGCCATGTGGCGGAACCGGCCGGCAGCATTGGTCGCCCCTTCCGTCACGGGCCGGCTCGCCTGCAACGACTTCAGCTTGGCGATGGTCACCCACTGGCGGACGTTGATGCCCTCGGGACAGGCATCGCTGCAGCGCGCGCTGCCGTCGCAGGCATTGAGCCAGGACTGCAGGGTCGGTGCCGCCGCGCCGCCCTCGCGCGTGAGCGAGACGAGCTCCCGCGCGCGCAGTTCGCCCGTTGCTATGTCCAGCCCGCTTTCGCGGGCCGTCGGGCAGGCCTCGAAGCACTTGCCGCAGGCCGTGCAGCGATCGGCCGCCTGGGCAGCCAACGCTTCCAGCCTGTCGGCATAGGCTGTCATTGCCGTTCGCCTCCCCGGCGGTTGTAGTCGAGTTCGTCCGGCGTCGGCTTCAGGCCGACAGCGATGCGATAGGCGGCAAGGTCGCCCAACTCGTTATAGGGCAGGGTGAGCACCAGCTCCTCCTGCGACTGGCCGCGCGGATTGGCCGCCGACAGCTTGAAGTCGGCAATGAAATCCTGCCCCTGCACGACGGCGTTGCCCGCGCCCAAAACGCGCACGAAGTAGGGAACGCGCGTCGGCGCGCCGGTCACCGACGGGCCCGCCGTGACCGCAACGCGCATCACGAGCGTGACGGTCATGCGGCCGCGCTTCAGCTCGCATTGCGTTCCGGCGCCGACCAACGCCGCCTCATATTCGATATCCCGCGGATCGCGACCGGCGCCCGGCTTGAAATGAGTGATCCGGCCAGCATCCTGCACCGTGAAAGGCGCCGGGCAGTAGACGGTGGAAGCGGGTGTCGACGAGCTGCTGCCGCAGCCGCCGAGGGCAAGCGCCAGCGCGACCGGCGCGGCAAAAGCGAGCTTGTTCAATGTCATGCCAATGTCTTGTGGGTACCGTCGCAGAGGGGTTGCTTGTGGGTCTGCTTGCAAGCGCAAAGCCAGTAGTCGCCCGCTTTTTGCGCCGTGTACTTCACGGGAGCAAGCCCGCTGCCCTTGTGGCTGCCGTCGCAGAAGGGCTGGTTCGCCGACCGACCGCACGCGCACCACCAGTAGTCCTTGCCCGCTTCTAGCGTCACCTTCGCTGGTGCCTTGGCCGCGACAACCGGCTCGGTCATGTTGCTTTCCCCGTTGCGGCGGCTTTGTTACGGTGCCGCGCCAATCCGTCGTGTACGGACTCTAGGCAATGGTCCGCAGGCCCGCAAGCGAACGGGTCGGCATCTCGTCGAACGTTTTTCCCATGATTGCCCCGAAGACGCCGCTCACGATCCTTCTCGCCAGTCCCCGCGGTTTCTGCGCGGGTGTCGACCGCGCCATCCAGATCGTGGAGCGCGCGCTCGAACGCTATGGCCGTCCCGTCTATGTCCGCCACGAGATCGTGCACAATCGCTTCGTGGTCGAGACGCTCGAAGCCAAGGGCGCGATCTTCGTCGAGGAGCTCGGCGAAGTGCCGGACGACCGGCCCGTCGTCTTCTCCGCGCACGGCGTGCCGAAATCGGTCCCGGCCGAGGCGGACCGCCGCAACCTCATCTATGTCGATGCGACCTGTCCCCTGGTGTCCAAGGTCCATCGCGAAGCCGAGCGTCACAGCGTCTCGGGCCGCATCGTCATCCTGATCGGCCATGCCGGCCATCCCGAGGTGGTGGGCACGATCGGCCAGTTGCCGCCGGGCACGATCCTGTTGGTCGAGGATGTCGAGCAGGCGGAGCGCATCGAGGTCTCCGATCCGCTGAATCTCGCCTACGCGACCCAGACGACACTATCGGTCGACGACACGGTCGCGATCGTCGAGGTGCTGCGCCGCCGCTTCCCCGCCATCCACGGGCCGAAGCAGGAAGATATCTGCTACGCCACGACCAACCGTCAGGCCGCGGTCAAGGCGATCGCCGAACGCTGCGACGCCATGGTCGTGGTCGGTGCGCCCAATTCGTCGAATTCGATGCGCCTCGTCGAGGTGGCGGCCAAGTCGGGCTGCCCGCGGGCGCGGCTGGTGCAGCGCGCCGCCGACATGGACTGGGCGTGGCTGGGCGAGACGCGGCTGCTCGGCATCACCGCTGGCGCTTCGGCGCCCGAAGTGCTGGTCGAGGAGTTGATCGAAGCCTGCCGCGCGCGCTACGACATCACCATCGAAGAAGTGCGTACGACCGAGGAGAACGTGGTGTTCAAGCTGCCGCGAGCCCTGGTGGCGTAAGTGGTGGTTGAATGGCGGTCTATACGGAAGTCAGCGATACGGAACTGGAAGCCTTCCTTGCCGAGTACGATATCGGCGAGGCCGATGCCCTCAAGGGCGTGGCCGAGGGCGTGGAGAACTCCAACTACCTGCTGACGACCAGCAAGGGGCAGTATTTCCTGACGCTCTACGAAAAGCGCGTCGATCCCAAGGATCTGCCTTTCTTCCTCGGCCTGCTCGATCACCTGTCGGCCCGCGGCATCAACTGTCCGCGGCCGATCCACGGGCGCGACGGCAACGCCGTGCGCACCCTGGCCGGCAAGCCGGCCGCCATCACGACCTTCCTGCATGGGCTCTCGCCGCGGCGCATCACCGTGGCGCACTGCGGTCCGGTCGGCGAAGCGCTGGCGGGGCTTCATCTCGCCGGCGCCGACTTCGCGCTGAAGCGGCCCAACGCGTTGTCGGTGGCTGGCTGGCGTCCGTTGTACGAGGGCTCGCGGCACCATATCGACAAGGCGCTCGATCGCGAGCTCGGCGCCGAGATCGACTTCTTCGAGGCGAACTGGCCGCGCGAGCTGCCCTCCGGCGTCATCCATGCCGACCTGTTCAACGACAACGTGTTCTTCCTACACGACAAGCTTTCGGGCCTGATCGACTTCTACTTCGCCTGCAACGACCTCCTGGCCTACGACGTCGCGATCTGCCTCAACGCCTGGTGCTTCGAGGCCGACAACGCCTTCAACGCCACCAAGGCGCACAATCTGCTGCAGGGCTATGACAAGGTGCGCCGTCTCAGCGACGAGGAACGCAAGGCGCTGCCGCTCCTGGCGCGCGGCTCGGCGCTGCGCTTCCTGCTGACGCGGCTCTACGACTGGGTGCACACGCCGCCCAACGCCCTGGTCAAGCGCAAGGACCCGCAGGAATATCTCGCCAAGCTGCGTTTCCATCGCGGCGCGGCCTCGCTGGCGGATTACGGCCTGTGAGCGGCGCCCCAATGAACGCGGCGGAAGTCGAGATCTTCACCGACGGTGCCTGCAGCGGGAACCCGGGCCCGGGGGGCTGGGGCACCATCCTGCGCATGGGCGAGCGCGAGCGCGAACTTTCCGGCGGCGATCCGGCGACGACCAACAACCGCATGGAGCTGATGGCGGCGATCCAGGGGCTGGAAGCGCTGAAGCGTCCCTGCCACGTCCGGCTGTTCACCGACAGCACCTACGTGAAGGACGGCGTCACCAAATGGATCCACGGCTGGAAGCGCAATGGCTGGCGCACCGCCGACAAGAAGCCGGTGAAGAACGTCGAGCTCTGGCAGCGTCTCGATGCGGCCCGGGCGCCGCACCAGGTCGAATGGCGATGGGTGAAGGGCCATAGCGGCCATCCCGAGAACGAGCGCGCCGATCAACTGGCCCGGGCGGAGATCACGAAGCTGCGGACTTAGCGGCGCATGGGCGACTACTTACAAAGAATCCTCACCCTGAGGAGCGGCCCATAGGGCCGCGTCTCGAAGGGTGGGCCTCAGGCGTGGCGTCGCTTGCCCACCCTTCGAGACGCTCGCTGCGCTCGCTCCTCAGGGTGAGGTTATTGCTGGTTCGCCCAAAGCTAGCCCAACACCTCGGTCCAGAGTCCCTAGCCGCGCTTGGGCTGGGCCGGCGTCGGCTTCTTCTCGACGGGCTTGTCCAGCACCAGGTCGAAGCCTTCGCGGGCGCCGTCGCACGGATTGTCGCCTTCGGCCAGGCGCCAGACGTTCGACTTGCCGGAGCGGCGGAAATGCAAGGTGCCGCCGACCTTGCAGGGCACGCCCTTCTCGACCTTGGCGACGCGGAACGCCACCTCGCCCTTGAGCTGCACCAGGTTGGGCGCAATCCGCTCCACGACGCCGTCGATCGTCGCCCAGTCACCCTCGGTGCCGGGCGCCACGCTGTCGATGCGGCCTTTCACGGTCCAGACATTACCCTGGCGGGTCACGATGACCTCGCCCGGCTTGGCGCCCTTGATCTTGGCGTAGCGGCCCCAGACGATCTTGCGCGCATCGGCGAAGAGCTGCGCCTCGGCTTCGGAGGTGACATCGGTGCGCTCGACCTTGTACTCGCCGCTCGGCAGCGGCGAACCCAGTGCCGTGACCGGCGCCCCCTGCTGGGTCGAAGGCGCCTGCAATGGCGGCGGCGCCGGATAATAGGAAGAGGGCGGCTGCGGCTGGCCCGGATTGGCCGGCGGCGGCGTCTGCGCCAGGCCGGACACCGCGAGGGTCACGGTGCCGAGCGTCAACGTACCGAGAAGGGCGATCGACGAGAGGAGCTTATTCATTGGTTTCGCTCTTACATCAGGAGGGGGCGGACGTCATCGCTTCCCGCCGGATTGCGGCGGAGAATTCGGGCTGGTCGGGGCCGGCGCGACCGGCAGGTTGCCACCGAGCCCCGCTTCGGCACGGCGCGCGGCCGCGCTGCCGGGCGGCACCAGCCGCAGCACGCGTTCGAAATCGCGGTTGGCGGCGTCGCGCGTGCCCTGGGCCAGATAGGCGAAACCGCGCTCGAGCAAAGCTTCGCTGTGGTCGGGCGCAATGGTGAGAGCGCGATTGGCGTCCTCGAGCGCCCGCCGCGGATCGCGCGCATTGCGCCAGGCGGCTGCGCGCAGGACCAGCACCTCGACATCGTCCTGGCGCAGGCGGATGGCGCGGTCGAAATCGGCGATGGCGCGCGGCCAGGCCTGCATGGCGGCATAGGACAGGCCGCGATCGACCCACAGGTCGGGATCGTCGGTCTTGAGCTCCAGGGCGCGGCTTTGCGCCTGCGACGCCTTCTCGGCGGCCCCCGCTTCCATCCAGGCCTGCCCCGCCTGCGCCCACAGCTCGGCGCGCAGTCCCGGCCGTTCCTGGCCCATGTCGCGCGCCATCGCCTCGAACTGCGCGGCGGCCTGCGCGTATTTGCCCGACTGGAACATGGCGAGCGCCACGCAATGTCGCGCGCCCAGCCCGCCACCCTCGCCCATCCACTTCTCGGCCATCGGCAGCGCTTTCAAGGGCTCGCCGCGCGCCAGCTTCATGCATTCGGCGTAGCGCCGCTGATGGTCGGGCGGCAGGTCGAGCGTACCGGGGCCGGGAATCTGCGGCTGCGGTTGAGCGGGAATTACCGGGATGGGCTGTGCGCCGGCGGCCGAAGAAAGAAACAGCACGGCCGACGCCCAGAACGCCTTGCGACGAAACAACATGGTTGAAAGGAACCGCGCCGCGGCGATCCTGACAAGATGACAAGGCGTCTTTTCATCTTCGGTCTGGGCTATAGCGGCCTTGAAATCGCCAAGCTTGCGCGGGCGCAGGGCTTCGACGTCGCGGGAACCTGCACGACCGCCGAAAAAGCCGCGCAGCTCCGCCACGCCGGTTTCGACGTCCATCTCTTCGATGGCACGGCGGCTTTGCCCGAGGCCGTCTTGCGCGGCGCCTCGCACGTCCTTTGCAGCATCGCGCCGACCGATACCGGCGACCCGGCGCTGCACACCTGCCGCGCCCTGCTCGGCCACGCGCCATGGCTGGGCTA
>MKRV01000220.1:0-2174 GCA_001897995.1 Alphaproteobacteria bacterium 65-37
TGAGTGTCCCGCAACGAGTTTCACCACCCCATGCGTCTTCAGTTCCTCGGCTCCGGCGATGCCTTCGGCAGCGGCGGACGGTTCAACACCTGCTTCCATCTCGAAAGGCCCGAGCTCGGCAACGTGCTGGTCGATTGCGGCGCCTCCTCGATGGTGGCGATCCGCAAGTGGGGCGTCGATCCCAACGGCATCTCGACCGTGCTGGTGAGCCATCTGCACGGCGACCATTTCGGTGGCCTGCCCTTCTTCCTGCTCGATGCGCAGCTCGTGAGCCGCCGCACGGCACCGCTGACCCTGGCCGGCCCGCCGGGCTTCCGCGACCGACTGATGATCATCATGGAGGCGATGTTCGCCGGCTCCACCAAGGTCGAGCGCAAGTTCACGCTCGAAATCCGCGAGCTTGAGCTGCACGAGAAGGTCAAGATCGACGGGCTTGCCGTGACGCCCTACCTGATGAAGCACTATAGCGGCGCCCCCTCCTACGCGCTCAGGATCGAGACCGAGGGCAAGGTGCTCACCTATTCAGGCGACACCGAATGGGTCGAGGAGCTGATCCCGGCGGGCCGCAACGCCGACCTCTTCATCTGCGAAGCCTACTTCTTCGACAAGGTGATGAAGTACCACATCGACTACTCGACCCTCGCCCGCCACCTACCGGAGATCGGCGCCAAGCGCACCATCGTGACCCACATGAGCGCCGAGCTGCTCGGCCGCCAGGGCGAGATCGCTCTCGAGGCGGCGCACGACGGGCTGGTGGTCGAGTTCTAACGCAACTCATTGGACCGCGGGCCTCCAGGCCCGCATTCATGAGCGGGCCTGGAGGCCCGCGGTCCGATGAGCCGTATGTCCCTACCCGCCTAACGGTTCGACACCCACTCCTCGACTTCGACGCCTGCCGCTTCGTCGAGCATGCGGCGGCCTTTCAGCACCATGCCGTGCTTCTGCAGGACCTCTTCGGGAGTGGCCCCGTGCGGGCCGATGCCGGGAAAGACCGGCCGACCGCGCGGCACGCTGCCCGGCGCCCTTGAAAGATAGAACGTGTCGTAGCCGATGCTGAGGAACAGGAAAAAAACGTCGGTACCGCCGACCACGGCCAAGGTGCCGTCGCCTGCACCGAGCTTCATCCAGGCTTCTTCGAACGGCGCCGTCGCCGGGTTCCACAGCACGGCATTGGCGTTTCGCGGATCGGGCACGATGCGCTCGACCCGCCGTGTCAGCACGATGCGCTTGCGTGCCGCTTCTTTCGGTCCGCCCTCGGCCGAGTGCCGCCCATTGACGACCGCCGCCACCCGGTCAAGTGAATCCTGATAGAATTTCTGGTCGCCCGGGATCTTCAACACCTCTGGAAAAGACCCATCGGAGGCTGCGATCATGCCCTCGCGGGACACGATCGCGAATCCTTCGATGCGCGGTCGCCTGGTCGCCATGAAGCCGCCTTTCAGACATCCACTGCTTGCATTGCTTTGCCGGAGCTTAGTTCGCCCCATGAGTACGTACCAGACTTACAAGCCGCTCACTTTCCACGACGCCACGCCGCGCTTTCGCGACGGCAGCGACAGCCCCCGTGCCTATCTCGAACGCTGCCTCGAGACGATCGCGGCGCGCGAACCGGTGGTGAAGGCCTTCACGGCGATCAACGAAGCCGGCGCGCGGGCCGCGGCCGACGCCAGCACCGCGCGCTGGAAAGCGGGCAAGCCGCTGTCGCCGATCGACGGCATGCCGCTTGCCATCAAGGACCTGCTCGAAACGAAGGACATGCCGACCGAGATGGGCTGTGCGGCCTTCAAGGGCAATTTTCCCAAGCGCGACAACGCCGCGGTCTGGGCGTTGCGTGACGCCGGCGCCGTGATCCTCGCCAAGGCGGTGACGGCGGAGCTGGGCGGCTCGCATCCCGGGCCGACAACCAACCCGTTCGATCCGGCACGCACGCCGGGCGGCTCGTCCTCGGGCTCAGCAGCCGCCGTCGGCGCCAACATGGTACCGGCCGCCATCGGCACGCAGGTCGGCGGCTCGATCATCCGGCCGGCCGCCTATTGCGGAAACTTCGCACTGAAGCCGACCCAGGGCGGGCTCAATCGCGGTGAGCGACAGGCGACCAGCCAGAGCACGCACGGCCCGCATGCCGGCAGCCTCGAAGACATGTGGCAGGTCGCCATCGAGATCGCCAAGCGGGC
>MKRV01000220.1:2185-9845 GCA_001897995.1 Alphaproteobacteria bacterium 65-37
GCGACGCCGCGACCCGGGCGGGCTTCGAGGCCGTCCTGAAACAGCTCGCCGATTCGGGGGTGAGCCTGATCCGGCGCAAGGATCATCCGCTGGTCGAAGCCCTGGAGCGCGCGGTCGCCAACGGCCGCGCCGTGTGCAACGGCATCACGAGCTGGGAGAATCGCTGGGGCCAGCGCGGCATCGTCGACAACAATCCGGCCGGTGTCAGCGAGCGCGCCAAGGCAACGCTCGCCAAGGCCGAAGCGATGACGCCGGACGACTATCGCACCAACCTGCTGGCCCGCCACACCGCCCAGCAGGGCCATGCAATGCTGGCGTCGCTCGCCGACGCGGCGATCACGCTCGCCTGTCCCGGCCCGGCGCCGCTCTGGTCGGGCGACGTGCCCGGCCAGCCGCTGGCACCGCGCCCGACCGGCGATTTCGTGTTCAATGCGCCGAGCTCGATGCTCTTCGCACCGGTCGTGACCGTGCCCTTGATGAGCGTCGGCGGCCTGCCGGTCGGCGTTCAGCTCATGGGCCAGCAGCACGAAGATGCCCGGATGACCGGCCTCGCGCGCTGGCTTGCCGAGAACGTGACGCGGGCGACTACTCCGGCTTGAGGCCGAGCGCCTGCACGCGCGGGATCAGAATGCCCTTCTGCTTCTCGTAGTCGACCATGACTTCTTCATGGTTCAGCGGCTTTTCGACGAGGCCGAACCCCTGCATCATCTTGCGGCCGGGTTCGGACTCGGCACCGGCGACCCAGAGGTCGGACATCTTCTTCACGATCTCCTTGGGCGTCGCGGCCGGTGCCGCGAGCGCCAACCAGCCCCAGAAGGTGAAGGAGTCGTCGTCGAAGCCCTGCTCACGCGAGGTCGGCACGTCGGGCAGTTGCGCGGCGCGCACCTTGGAGGGCGCCACGATGCCGCGGATGTCGCCCTTCACCAGCAACGCATTCATCGCCTGCGGGCTGCCCATCGCAGCCTGCAGCGAACCGGCCCCCATGTCCTGCCACATCGGCGCTTCGCCCTTGTAGGTCACGATCTCCATCTTGAGGCCGTACTTCTCGTTCAGCGCCTGGGCGAAGATGTGCGCCGACGATCCCAGGGCCCACGACCCGAAGTTCACCTTGTGGTCGCGGGCGTAACCGATGAAGTCCTTGAGGTTCGTCACCGGCACGGACTTGTGCACCACGACCGGCAGCACACCCGAGGGCGTGCCCGAGACGATCGTGAAATCCTTGTCCGGGTCGAAGCCCAGCGTCTTGAAGAGGACGCGGTTCTGGATGAGCGTGCTCGAGACCGAATGCAGGAAGGTGTAGCCGTCGGCCGGCGTGCGCGCGACCATGGCTGCACCGATATTGCCGCTGGCGCCCGGCTTGTTGTCGATCAGGACCTGCTGGCCGGTCGCCTGGCTCACATGCTGGCCAAAAGCGCGCGCGATGCCGTCGGTGAGGCCGCCGGCGGGAAAATTCACCACGATGGTGATCGGCTTGTTGGGCCACGCCCCCTGGGCGCGGACAATCGACGGCGCGGCCAGGGTCAGGCCGGCCGCAGTGCCGGTACGCAGCAAGGTGCGGCGGGTCGTGATCAAGCTCGGCATCGCCTCATGTCCTCCAGATTATTTTTTGCGCGGCGATGCATAGCGACGGCAAATCGGGGCCGCTAGACTGTGTAAATGCACCTTTCTCCGCAAAGCGAAACGCGTAGTCGCTGGGCGGGGCACGCGGGGATTGCTAAGACCTTCCCCCGAAACCGGCACTTACGAGGGAAGTAACGTCCATGTCAGACGCTGTCATCCGCTCCACAGAGGGGCGCATCGGTATCCTCACGATCAACAATCCACCGGTGAACGCCCTGGCGGCGGCGGTGCGCGACGGCATCAAGGAAGGCATCGACGCCTTTGCCCAGGACCCCAATGTCGACGCCATCGTACTGATCGGCGGCGGCCGCACCTTCATCGCCGGCGCCGACATCCGCGAGTTCGGCAAGCCCCCCTCGGGCGCCAATCTGAACGACGTCATCGCCACCATGGAGAATTCGCCCAAGCTGGTCGTGGCCGCGTTGCACGGCACGCCGCTGGGCGGCGGCCTGGAAACGGCACTGGGTGCGCATTATCGCGTGGCGCTGCCCAGCACGCGTCTCGGCCTGCCGGAAGTCCATCTCGGCCTGCTGCCGGGCGCCGGCGGCACCCAGCGCCTGCCCCGCCTCACCGGCGCCAAGTATGCGCTCGACGCCATCCTCTCGGGCCGCCACATCCCCGCCCCCGAGGCCAAGAACAAGGGCATCGTCGATGCGCTGGTCGAGGGCGATGACCTGCTGAAGGGCGCGATCGCGCACACCGAAATGCTGCTGGCCCAGAAGGCGCCGCGGCGGCGCATCCGCGATCTCAGCGTCACCCTGGAATCGCCCGATCTCTTCGCCGAGACCGAGAAGGCGATCGCCCGCAAGGCCCGCGGCTTCAAGGCGCCGTGGAACATCATCAAGTGCGTGCAGGCGGCGGTCGAGCTGCCGTTCGACGAGGGCATGAAGCGCGAGCGCGAGCTGTTCGTCGAGCTCTTGACCTCGTCGGAGTCGGCGGCGCAGCGCTACTACTTCTTCGCCGAGCGCGAAGCGGCCAAGGTGCTCGACGTGCCGGCCGACACGCCGCAGCGTCCGATCAAGGCCGGCGGCATCATCGGCGCCGGGACGATGGGCGGCGGCATCGCCATGAACTTCGCCAATGCCGGCGTCCCCGTCACCCTCCTCGAGACCTCGCAGGAGGCGCTCGACCGCGGCCTCAAGACCATCCGCACCAACTACGAGAACACCGCCAAGCGCGGCGGCATGAAGGCCGAGGACGTCGAGAAGCGCATGGCGCTGATCACGCCGACCCTCGACTACAATGACCTGAAGGACGTCGATCTCGTGATCGAGGCGGTGTTCGAGACCATGGAGGTCAAGGAAACCGTCTTCAAGAAGCTGGACGAGGTCACCAAGCCCGGCGCCATCCTGGCGACCAACACGTCGGGCCTCGACGTCAACCAGATCGCCAACTACACGCGGCGCCCCGGCGACGTGATCGGCATGCACTTCTTCTCGCCGGCCAACGTCATGAAGCTGCTGGAGAACGTGCGCGGCAAGGCGACCGAGAAGGACGTCATCGCCACGGTGATGTCGTTCTCCAAGAAGATCGGCAAGATCCCGGTGCTGGTCGGCGTCTGCGAGGGCTTCGTCGGCAACCGCATGCTGCGCATGCGCGGCGTGCAGTCGGCCTACATGATGGAGGAAGGTGCCCTTCCCCAGCAGATCGACAAGGTGGTCTACGATTTCGGCTTCCCGATGGGCCCCTTCGCGATGAGTGACCTCGCCGGCAACGACGTGGGCTGGCGCATCCGCCAGGGCAAGAACGAGAAGGAAAAGCGCAACGTGCGCTACACCGGCTACGTCGCCGACGCGATCTGCGAGCTCGGCCGCTTCGGCCAGAAGACCGGCGCGGGCTACTACAAGTACAACCTGCCCGACCGCACGCCGATCCCCGATCCCGAGGTCGAGAAGATCATCGAGGAGACCTCGAAGAAGCTCGGCATCACCCGCCGCGCCATCTCCGATCAGGAGATCCTGGAGCGCGCGCTCTACCCGATGGTGAACGAGGGCGCCAAGATCCTGGAAGAAGGCATGGCGCAGCGCGCGCTCGACATCGACGTGATCTGGGTCAACGGCTACGGCTGGCCGGTCTATCGCGGCGGCCCGATGTGGTGGGCCGACAATGTCGTGGGCCTCAAGACCATCCACGACGCGCTGCTGAAGTACCGCGACGCCTCCGGCGACCCGTTCTGGGAGCCCGCCCCGCTTCTCAAGAAGCTCGTGCAGGAAGGCAAGAAGTTCTCTACCGTCTGATCAATTCGAACCGGAGGAAAGAAATATGGCTGACGCCGTTATCGTATCGACCGCCCGCACGCCGATCGGCAAGGCATTCCGCGGCATCTTCAACGACACCCATGGCGCCGACATGGGCGCGCATGTCATCAAGCACGCCGCCGAGCGTGCCAAGGTCGAGCTGGGCGAGATCGAGGACGTGATCCTGGGCTGCGGCGCGCCGGAAGGCACGACCGGTTCGAACGTCGCCCGCGTCGCGGCGATCCGCGCCGGTGCGCCGGTCAGCGTCTCGGGCGTGACCGTGAATCGCTTCTGCTCGTCGGGCCTGCAGACCATCTCGATGGCCGCGCAGCGCGTGCTGGTCGACAAGGCCACCGTGGTGATCGGCGGCGGCCTCGAATCGATCTCGCTGGTGCAGGGCCCGCCGGGCGGCAACAAGAACCGCCTGGTCAATCCCTGGGTCAAGGAGCACGTGCCGGGCATCTACCACTCGATGATCCAGACCGCCGACACGGTGGCCGGCCGCTACAACATCAGCCGCGAGGCGCAGGACCAGTACTCGCTGCAGAGCCAGCTGCGCACCGCGGCGGCCCAGCAGGCCGGCAAGTTCGACGACGAGATCGTGGCGATGGAAACCGAGATGCTCGTCACGGACAAGAACACCAACGAGACCTCGAAGAAGAAGACCCGTCTCACCAAGGATGAAGGCAACCGTCCCGAGACGACCATCGAGGGCCTCGCCAAGCTGCAGCCGGTGATGGGTCCGGACAAGTGGATCACCGCCGGCAACGCCAGCCAGCTCTCGGACGGCGCCTCGGCTGCGGTCGTCATGAGCGACGCCGAAGCCGCCAAGCGCGGCCTGACGCCGCTCGGCATCTACAAGGGCCTGGTCGTCGCCGGCTGCGAGCCCGACGAGATGGGCATCGGCCCGGTCTACGCGGTGCCGAAGCTCCTGAAGCGCTTCGGCCTCAAGATGGACGACATCGACCTCTGGGAGCTGAACGAGGCCTTCGCGGTGCAGGTGCTCTACTGCCGCGACAAGCTCGGCATCCCCAACGAGAAGCTGAACGTCAATGGCGGCTCGATCTCGATCGGCCATCCGTTCGGCATGACCGGCGCGCGCTGCGTCGGCCACGCCCTGATCGAGGGTCGTCGCCGCAAGGCCAAGAACGTCGTCGTCACGATGTGCATCGGCGGCGGCATGGGCGCGGCCGGCCTGTTCGAGGTCGTGCAGTAAGCGAGGCGACCTGCGCTACCCTTTCCTGCGCACCGATTCCGACGGTGATGTCGATATCGAGATCACCGTCGACGGCCTGTGCTTCGCCAACGAAGCCGGCCGATCGGCCGCAATACCCTGGGGCCGGACCAAGGAGATCCGGCTTTTTTATGAGTTCATCGGCCGCGAGCCCATCTTTGGCCTCGAAGACCGTCCTGCAGTCTTCTGCTGCACGATCGGGCTTCGTGATGGTCGACACCTTGCCCTGACGAGCGCTGTTACGTGCTCCAACGGCATCGTCGTCAATATGGCCGCCCCATATCGTGCCTTTGTCTCCGAGCTTCACGAACATGCTCGCAAAGCAAAGCGCCGGCCGCGTTTCCGAGCTGGCCTTGGTTGGCGGCAGTTTGCTGGCTGGCTGTTGACCAACTGTGACTGGACCAACGGCATTCCGATCCCGCCGATCCTTTTTGAAGAGCAGCGCCGCGGTCTCCGCCGCAACTTCCCGAGGCGCTATCGGCCGACGAAGATTCCTCAGGAGCTTCTGCCTTCAATTTGATGGGATCGCCTTTGGAGGTGGCGAGGAGTTGCTGTGATCCTGTTCATGTCGGCATTGCCGACGAGGAAAGGCGCTTCATTGCGGCGCCGCGAACAGATTGAGGGCCGCGTACTGAATGAGCATCACCGTCTTGCCGTCGCAGATGCGTCCATCCTGGATCATCTGCAGGGCCTCATCGACGGTGAGCTCCATCACCTCGATATCCTCTCCTTCGTCCCGTGCTCCGCCGCCTGCACTCAGCCTCATCGAGGCATCGTACTGGCCGACGAAGAAGTGCAATTGCTCGGTCACCGAACCGGGGCTCATGAAGCAGGCAAACACCTTGCGGACGTCCTGAAGGCGCAGCCCGAGCTCTTCCTCCACTTCCAGGCGGATCCGGTTCTCAGGTGATTCTCCGTCCAGGAGGCCGGCCGCCGCTTCGATGAGCAAGTCGTCATGGCCGCTGACATAGGCGGGGTAGCGAAACTGGCGCGTCAGCAAGATCGTGCGTTTGACGGGATCGAACGGCAACAGCGTCGCGCCGTTTCCCCGGTCGTAGGTCTCACGGCTCAGCGTCTGCCAGCTGCCATCCGAACGCAGCCAGTCGAAGGTGGTCTTCTTGAGCACATACCAGTCGTCCGAGAGGGTGCGGACGTCGCGAATACGGATACGGTGAGCCAGTGACATTCACGTAATTTCGTGCAATATCGTGCAGAGTCAAGATTTTTCGTGAATAGGTCCCCTTCATGCTTACCCAGCAGCGCAAGCAGCATTTGCTGGACGTTCTCAAAAGCACAGGTCGCATCGTCGCAAAGGAGAGCGCGATCTCCTTGGGAGTGTCGGAGGACACGGTTCGCCGCGATCTGCGCGAGCTTGCGGCGGAGGGGCTGCTGCTGCGCGTCCATGGCGGGGCGCTGCCGGCATCGCGCGCCACCGAGAACCTGGCCGCGCGGAGCAAGATCTCAATGCCGGAGAAGAGCGCGCTTGCCCGCGCGGCCGCCGCACTGATCCGCTCCGAGCAGGTCATCTTCCTGGACGGAGGAACCACCACGCTCGAACTGGTCAGGCATATCGACCGGGACCTTCGGTTGACGATCGTCACGCACAGCCCGACGGTTGCGGCAGAGCTGGTCGATCATCGTGCCGAAGTCCAATTGATCGGCGGCCGTCTCTTCAAGCACTCCATGGTGTCGGTCGGAGCGCAAGCAAGCGAAGCGATCCGCAATATCCGCGCCGACGCCTACTTCATGGGAGTGACCGGCGTCCATGCCGAGTACGGTCTGAGCACGGGGAACGCGGAGGAAGCGACCATCAAGCGGATGATCGCCGCAACCTCGGCCGAGATCATCGTCATGGCGTCGACCGAGAAGATCGGCGCGGCCTCGCCTTTCCTGATCATGCCGGCCACGGCGATAACTCACCTCTTGGTGCCGGAGAGCACGTCCCCTCGCGCTCTGGAGCCGTTCCGAGAGCTTGGCCTGGAGATCACGCTCGTCTCTGTGAGACCGTGAAGCATGACACGAAGGGACGGCCAGCCGATCCTCAGCCCAGCACGACATCCAGGAACATCATCACCACCAGGCCGACCATGAGGCCCACGGTGCCGTGGTTCTCGAAGCCGCGACGATGTGTTTCGGGAATGATCTCGTCGCTGATCACGAAGATCATGGCACCTGCCGCATAGGCCAGGCCCCAGGGCAGCAGCGACTGCGCCACGGTGACGGCGCCTGCCCCCACCAGCCCGCCGATCGGCTCGACCAGGCCGGTCAGCAGGGCGACCAGGAACGCCTGCCACTTGCTGTAATTCAAGGTGAGCAGCGCGACGGCCACGGCAAGGCCTTCGGGTATGTTCTGCAGCCCGATGCCGATCCCCAGCGCCACGGCCTTGCCGAGGTCGTTCCCGCCGAAGCCGACACCCACCGCCAGCCCTTCGGGAAAGTTGTGCAGGGTGATCGCGATCACGAACAGCCAGATCCGCCGGATGCGCAGCGCCAGCGGCCCCTCGCGACCCAGCACGAAATGCTCGTGCGGCACGTAGCGATGGACCAGCCACAGGCTCGCCGCCCCCAG
>MKRV01000221.1 GCA_001897995.1 Alphaproteobacteria bacterium 65-37
CAGCGGCGTACCGCCCGGCGGCAGCTCGTCGGAGGTCACGATGTCGGGGCCGAAGCCGCCGGTGCCGTCGAAGTTCTTGCCCAGCGTGAACTGGCCGCCCGACTTCCTCTGCCAGTCGCGCAGCGAGCCGTCGTTGAAGCAGGCATAGCCGGCGATCACCGTCAGCGCCTTCTGCTTCGGCACGTTGCGGCACTTCTTGCCGATGATGACGGCGAGTTCGGCCTCCCAGTCGAGTTCCTTGGAATGGCTGGGACGCGGCATCTTGCCGTTATGCGGCACCAGCGTGTTGTTGAACCGGGTGAACACTACCGGATAGGGCGGGATCGGGTTGTTGGTCTCCTCGGCGTGCTTGCGGTAGTTGAGGCCGATGCAGATGATCTTGCCGGGATTGGGCACCGGCGGCAGATACTTGGCCGACTTCTCCGAGACCGTGGCGCCCGCCTTCGGCTTGGCGCAGGCCTTGAGCACGGCGTCCTGCAGCTTCTTGCCGCCGGCCAGGATCTCGACGACCGTCTTGGGGCCGCGTGGCATCTGCTTGCTGAGATCGATGATCTTGCCATTGCCCGTTTTCACGCCGACGACGGCCGCCGCCGTTCTGGATGGTGCACAAACGCATGAAGTTTCCCCTGGAGATTTTCGTCCGAAATACGGCCGCGGCGTAAACTCCACCGTCCCGAACGGCGGGTCAAGCCGAACACGAATTTTGCTAGTCTTCGGCCATGCGTTTCTTCCTCTTTGCTCTCGTGCCGTTCCTTCTCTTCGCCGAGCCGGCCGCCGCGCAGCTCGTGGTGCCGCTCACGACGCCGGATGGTCGCGTCGGCTGCACCCAGGGCATGACCGGCATCGGCCGGCCGCCGGCTTGGCAGGCGGTGCAGGACAAGGACGGTCCCGACGGCTGGGTGCTGGTCGAGACGGCCGCGGACGCCACCAACCTGCGCTTTCCGCTTTGCATCTCCGAGCAGACGACGGCCCGCGACTTCGACGCCACCCTGCGCTTCAAGCCGATCTCAGGTACGCACGATCAGGTCGCGGGCTTCGCGTTTCGTGCCCAGAGCGCCAACGACTACCTGCTGGTCCGCACCAATGCGCGCGACAACTCCGTGCGGCTCTACCGCGTGGAAAAGGGCCGGCGCAGCCAGATCGCCGGCAAGGACGCACCGATTGCGCTCGGCGAGTGGCACTCGCTGCGCGTGATCGCGATCGGCGACCGCTTCGAGATCGCCTTCGACGGCAAGCCGCTGTTCACCGCCACCGACCGCAGCCTGCCCCAGTCCGGCGCCATGGGCGTCTGGAGCCAGGCCGACAGCATCACCCACTACGGCTCGCTGCTGGTCGGGCCCCCGATGCGATAGCTCGATGCGCGCGCCTTTCCCCCCATTCAGATCTGTTGGACTCACACACCGCTATCTTCTGTCCTCTCCCGTGAAACGGGAGAGGAAGGGGACCCATGCGAAGCATGGGGAAGGTGAGGGTGCTCGCGACGGAGAAGGTGTGTGCGTCGAGAGATCTCCGACCCACCTCACCTACCCCATGCTGCGCATGGGGCCCCCTCCTCTCCCCCCACTCCGCGGCTTGTCCCAAGCCGCTTCATGGGCGGAGAGGACGTGCGTGCCGATACCGGCCGCTTCCGTCAGTCTACCTGGATACCGAGCGGCGGCAGCAGGCGGCGATAGCGGTCGATCTCGCTCACGACATAGGCCTTGAAGGGGTCCGGCGGCAGGCAGACGACCTCTCCGCCATTGTCGCGCGTGTAAGTCTCGAAGGATTTCTCGCGCGCGCCCTTGGCCAGGGTTCGATAGAGGTTTTCCACGGTCGCCGCCGGCAACCCCGGCGGCCCCCAGAAGCCCGACCAGCCGGGAATGTCGGCCTCGATGTCGAATTCGCCGAAGGTCGGCGTATCGGGCAGCAGGGCGAGGCGCTGGGCGCTCGACACGCCGAGCGCCCGCAGCCGGCCGGTCTTCAGGTACTCCATCACCAGTGACGGCGACACGAAGAAGGAATCGATCGTTCCGGCCATGGCATCGGCGATCGGCGTCGCCTTGTAGGGCACGTGGGTGAGCTCGATGCGCGCGCTGCGGCAGAACAGTTCGCCGACCACATGGGTGGTGTTGCCGACGCCCGACGACCCGTAGGTGAGCCTGCCGGGCTCGGCGCGCGCCGCCGCGAGGAACGCCTGCAGGGTCTTGAAACGCGAGTCGCCGCCCACGATCAGGCCGAAGCCCTGGCTGCGCGTCAGCAGCGTGATTGCCGTGAAGCCGTCGACTGGATCGTAGGGCAGCTTGCGCATCAGCACGGCGCTGGTGGTGTGGCCGCCGGTAGCGAACAGGATGGTCGCCCCGTCGGGCCGGGCGCGCGAGACTTCCAGCGCGCCGATCGTGCCGCCGCCGCCGGGCTTGTTGTCGACGATCACCGTGCGCCCGGTTGCCTGGCGTACCGCCTCAGCGAACACGCGGACCGAATTGTCGGCGCCCGAGCCCGCGGCGAAGGGAACGACGATGCGCAGGCTGCCCTCCTGGGCGAAGGCGCCGCCGGGCACCGCGAGGCCCGCCAACGCGCCCCATTGCAGTGCTCGACGCCGCGTCGCGCGCATGGTCACGCTCCCGACGACGGACGGCTGAGAATGGCGCTCAGGGCGGAGGTCAGAGTGCCAGCGGGATCGGCAGCAGCCGAGGCGCTGCGCCATCCGACATAGCCGTCGGGCCGCACCAGCACCGCCCCCGTCTCGTCAATCCCGTAGGTCTCGCGCCATCGTCCGTCGGCGGAATCCAGTTCGCCGGCGCCGACGGCAATCGGTGTCACGGCGACGCCGGTGCTGGCCCCCAGCCCCCGCGCCGCGTCGATCCAGGCCGCGCCGCGGGCGCCGGCCAGCAGCACGAAGCCCTTGCCGACAAGATCGATCGACGATACGCGCGTGCCGTCCTTGCGCTGCAGCCAGGCGTGCGGCGCACGGCCACCGGGACGTGCCGACGGGGCATAGTCGGTTACGGGATTGACCACGACCGGCGCGGCGCTGCCGTCGGGTACGACGGCCGTCGAGACGTAGTTGGCGCCGAAGATCATCCCCTGTTCGTTGAGATATTCCGGCCGGGCGCCGGCCGTCTCGCGCGTCTTCTGCAGGCGCCCCATCGAGATCGCGTTGGCGAGACTCTGCTCGGTGATCGCCTTGCCGAGCGGCTGGCGCTCGTCGTGATAGGTCTCGAGCAGCGCCGGCGTCGCCTGCCCGCAGAGCACCAGCGCGAGCTTCCAGCAGAGATTATGGACGTCCTGGATGCCGGTATTCATGCCGAAGCCGCCAGTCGGCGGCATCTCGTGCGCGGCGTCGCCGGCCAGGAAGATCCTGTCGTGGCGGTAGCGTTCGGCGACGTGCGCCGACGCAACCCAGGGCGCGATGCCCAGCACCTTGACCGGCAGATCGGGGATGCCGACGCCCAGCCGCACCAGATCGACCGCACGCTGGGGCGTGAAGTCCTCCGGACTGTAGCCTTGCGACTTCAGCGAATTCACCAGGAAGCCCCAGCGATCGGCGGCATTGACGGTGAGAAACGTGGCGCGCAGCCGGTCGTTCTCGATGAAGTAGAGCGCGGCGGGACGGTCCTCGGTCCACTGACGGAGGTCGGCGTTGATCAGGATGTTGACGCTGTCGTAGACGTCGGTCTCGCCGTCCATCCTGACGCCCAGCGCGCTGCGCACCCGGCTCTGCGCCCCGTCGGCGGCGATCATGTACTGCGCCACGACCTTCTCTTGGGCCCCGGACGCGACGTCGACCAAGGTCGCTGTCACCCCCGACCCGTCCTGGGTGAAGCTCGCGAGCTCGGTCCCGAAACGCAGCGTGCCCAGTGCCTGCTGCTCGGCGCAGCGGCGCAGCACGGGCTCGAGATAGTCCTGGGCGCAGAGGCAGGCCCGCACCGGCGAGACCTCGGCGCTGCGCTCGCTGCGGCCCCAGGGCACGCGCCGCTCGATCTCTTCGCCGGCCAGGGTGCGCGCCCAGACGATGAGACCGGTACGCTCCGGCGGCAGCCCCGCCTGGCGCACCGCCGCTTCGACGTCCTGCTGGCGGAAGACCTCCATGGTGCGGGCATTGATGCCGCGTGCCTTGGGATGGATGGCGGTGCCGGGGTGACGTTCGATCAGGAGCGACCGAATGCCGAGCCGCGACAGCAGCAGCGAGGCCATCAGCCCGACCGGGCCGCCTCCGACGATCAAGACCGGACTCTCAGCCATTGCGCCAAGCCTCCTTATCGACATCCGAACGACGGCAAAAAGCTAGGGTGTACGGATCCGTAAGTCAAACGACAGCCGGCAGCCCATGCCGGCGATCGCCGTGCCAGCTCAGTCCGCGCCGCGCGCCGTCTTGCGTTCGCGGCTCTTGCCGGCCGGCGTAGCCGCCTTGGTCGTCACCAGAAGGAACTGCACAGTCGCACCGGTGTGCGAGGTGTAGGCGTGCGGTGTCTCGCCCGAGAACAGCGCGCTCTCGCCCGGACGCAGGCGGCGTGGACGGCGCCCCTGGAAGTGGATGGTGAGCGTACCATCGAGCACAAAGCAGAACTCGGTGTCGGGATGGCCGAGGAAGCCGCCGCCCTCTTCCACTGTCTTGTGCTGAGTCGAGAGCACGAAGGTGCGCAGCCGACGCGACAACGGATTGTTGGGATGGAGCGCCGTGGCCTCGCGTCGGCCGAGCCGCACGGTCGGCGTGCGGCTGGAGGAGAACGAGGGGCCGGCGCCCGACGGTCGGTCGGCAATCACCGTCTCGGGCAGGATCGACGACCACGGCACACCAAGGCCCGCGACCACCTTGGACAGGAGCCCGATGGTCGGCGCCATCTTGTTGTGCTCGATACGCGACAGGGTGGGTCGGGGAACGCCGGTGATGTCGCTCGCTTCCTTGAGGGAGAGGCCGCGCGTCACGCGCAGATCGCGCAGCTTTTCGCCCAGCGCCTCCGTGAGATCGAGCAGGTTGCTGCTGCGCGTCCAGCCGGCTCGCGCGGGTGCTGCGCGTCTCGCGGGCTTGGCGGACGGTGCGGCGCGTTTGGTCATCGCCGACGCGCTGCGATCAGGGCTTCGGCGAGCTCGACGAAGCCTGCGCCCGAGCGGGCCGAGGCGATCCAGCGTGGCTTGTGCTCGAGGCGGTCGGCGAAGTCGGCGACGTTGGCCACCCCCACGGCATTGGGGAAGTAGCCGAACATCGGCGCGTCGTTGGGCGAATCGCCGGCGAACACGTAGTGCGCGCGATCGGCCGCGACGTCGGTTGCGAACAGGTCCGCCAGCATGGCGCGGCTGGTGGTGAGCTTGTCGTAGTCGCCGAACCAGCCGTTGACGTGGATCGAGCTCACCTTGGCGTGGGCGCCATGCCGCTCGAAGATCGCCACGATGCGCTCGATGTCGGCGGCCGGCAGCGGCGGCACGTCCTCGCAGAAATCGACCGCGAGGTCGGCCACCCGATAGGGCTGGTCGGAGGCGATCCCCGCCCCCGGCACCTCGCGCAGCACGTCGGCGCGCACCGCCTCGAGACGGCGGCGGCCCTCGGCGCGCTCCGCCTCGGACTGGATGTAGCGGGTGCGCATCTTGCCGGCGGCCCGGTCGTGCCACATCCAGAAGGCGCCGTTTTCGCCCACCACGGCATCGACCGGCCAGAAGCGGGCGATCATATCGCACCAGCCGGCCGGGCGGCCGGTCACCGGGATGACCAGAAGGCCGGCCTGCTTCAGCGCCTCGAGGGCGCGATAGGCCTCGGCGGTGAGCCGGCCGTCGGTGGAAAGTGTCTCGTCGATGTCGGTCAGCACGCCCCTGACGGCGGCCAGGGTGTCGCGGGGGCAGTTTTTCAGCGGTTCCATTGGGTCCAGGCGTGTGCAGTCGGCGTGTGTAACTGCGCCACTTCTAACATGGCGTCCGGGGGGCTTCGGCGCTAAAAACCCGGCCATGATCCCGCGTTATTCCCGGCCGCAGATGGCGGCCATCTGGGCCCCCGAAAACCGCTTCCGCATCTGGTTCGAGATCGAGGCCCATGCCTGCGACGCCATGGCCGCGGCGGGAGTCATCCCCAAGGCGTCGGCCAAGGCGATCTGGGAGGGCGGCAAGAAGGCGATGGCAGCATTGCAGGCCGACCCGGCCGGCAATGTCGAGAAGATCGACGCCATCGAGCGCGTCACCAAGCACGATGTGATCGCCTTCCTGACCTGGCTGGGCGAGTTCATCGGCCCTGAGTCGCGCTTCGTCCATCAGGGCATGACCTCCTCGGACGTGCTCGACACCTCCTTCGCCGTGCAGCTCACGCAGGCCGCCGACATCCTGCTGGCCGACACCGACCGGCTGCTGGCGGCGCTGAAGAAGCGCGCCTTCGAGCACAAGGACACGCTCACCATCGGCCGCAGCCACGGCATCCATGCCGAGCCCACGACCTTCGGCGTGAAGCTCGCCGGTCACTACGCCGCCTTCGCGCGCAACCGCGAACGCCTGGTGGCGGCCCGCGCCGAGATCGCGACCTGCGCCATCTCCGGCCCCGTCGGCACCTTCGCCAACGTCGATCCGCGCATCGAGGAGCATGTCGCCAAAAAGCTCGGCCTCGCCGTCGAGCCGGTCTCCACCCAGGTGATCCCGCGCGACCGGCATGCCGCCTTCTTCGCCGCCCTCGCCGTGGTCGCCTCCGGTATCGAGAACCTCGCCACCGAGATCCGCCATCTGCAGCGCACCGAGGTCCGCGAGGCCGAGGAGTTCTTCTCCGAGGGCCAGAAGGGCTCCTCGTCGATGCCGCACAAGCGCAATCCGGTGCTGACCGAGAACGTGACGGGCCTTGCCCGCGTGGTGCGCAGCGCCGTGATCCCGGCCCTGGAGAACGTCACGCTGTGGCACGAGCGCGATATCTCGCACTCCTCGGCCGAACGCTATATCGCGCCCGACGCCACCGGCACGCTCGATTTCGCCCTGAACCGCATGGCCGGCGTCGTCGAGCAGCTCGTGGTCTACAAGGACCGCATGCAGGCCAATCTCGATTCGCTGGGCGGGCTGGTCTTCTCGCAGCGCATTCTGCTCGCGCTCACCCAGAAGGGCATGAGCCGCGAGGCCTCCTACGCCGCCGTGCAGCGCAATGCCATGGACGCCTGGCGCGGCAATGCCTCGCTGCTGGCGCTCTGCCGGGCCGACAAGGAGATCGGCGAGTTCCTGGCCGACGACGAGCTCACCGCGCTGTTCGACATGGGCTATCACACCAAGCACGTCGACACGATCTTCAAG
>MKRV01000222.1 GCA_001897995.1 Alphaproteobacteria bacterium 65-37
GAAAGGCCGCCGGTCTCCCCGCGGCGCGGTGACCGCAGCGACGCCGGCCTGGACAGGGTCGTGTTGCCCACGATGATGCCGTCGAGGCGAAGGTCGCGGCAGACCGCGACGATGTCGTCGAGATCGTCGTCGCTGGCGTCTGGGGCGATCTTCACTACCAACGGCACCGGCTTGGCTCCAATCGCGTCCTGGACACGTTTCAGGAGGCCGGAAAGCTCGCTGCGGCCCTGGAGATTGCGTAGCCCCGGCGTGTTGGGGGAGGAGACGTTGCAGACCAGATAGTCCGCGTAGGGCGCCAGGGCGACGCAGCCAGTCACGTAGTCGGCGGCCCGGTCGGTGCTGTCCTTGTTGGCACCGACATTGACGCCGACGAAGCCGCGACGCGGACGTATCGCCAGCCGCGACCGCGCGGCGTCGAGCCCTTGTCCGGGAAAGCCCATACGATTGATGACGCCGCGATCCTCGGCCAGGCGGAACAGGCGGGGACGAGGGTTTCCTTCTTGCGGTCGGGGCGTGACGCTTCCGATCTCGACCAGCCCGAAGCCCAGGCCGAGCAAAGCGTCCGCGACCTCGGCGTTCTTGTCGAAGCCGGCGGCAAGCCCGATCGGGTTGGGCAGGCTGCGTCCCCAGACACTGACGCCGAGCGACGACGGATCGTCCCGATTGTCTCTCGGGGTCAGCCCACTCTTGAGGGCGCGCAACGCAAGCCCGTGGGCTGCTTCCGCGTCCATACGCGAAAGCACGAGATCGATCAGGGAGTACCAGACGGCCATTTCCGTCTGGGTAGCAGAGAAGCCCTGTGGAGCGCTCGCCCGGTTTCCGGGGCGGGTTCCGGGACGGCGCTAGAAACGCTGCATGCCGCCGCTATGCGGCCGCAGTGCTGGCGAATCCGAGAAGACGACCATGAACAGCTCGCGGAACAGCTCGGCGATTCGGGGATCGGTCGGCCCGGTCGCAGGAGTCTTGGCCGTCGTCTGCGACATGGTCATGTCGTTACGGCAATAGATGGCATAGACGTAGAACTGGCCCGGTTGATGGCCCCGGAAGCGGGCCGTGCCACGGCAGACCGTATCGCTGTTGAGGTCGTCGGCCGGGTCGGCCACCAGGACCAGCCGATAGTCGGGCCGCGGCGGTTCCGGCGGCCGCTCATAGGTGAAGGTCAGCGCCGGCCGCGGCTTCGCCGCTTGCATCAGTGGCAGCAGTTCGCGGGCGACGGTCGCCTGATCGAGCTCCGGAAACGGGTTGCCGGCGAGGATGACCTGGAATTTCTTGCCGTCGGACGCCGCGAAGAACTCGCTGTAGTCGTACTGCACGGCATACCAGACACCGCCGATCGACGCGGCATAGGCGGCGCCGGGGATGGCGGCCAACGCCAGCAGAGCGGCAGCGATCTTGTTTCTCAGGCGCATGACGGCCTCCTCGCCCATGACACCGGGCTTATGACACCTGCAGATATTACGCCGCTGGCGCCATTCCGCTCAGTCACATTATTGCGCGCAGGCGCCTGACGTCCGAGCCTCGGACGTCCCAACGTCAGACGTCCAAGTCCCTGGCGAACTTGGCGTTTTCCTGGATGAAAGCGTAGCGCTTCTCCGGCTTGCGGCCCATCAGGTCCTCGACCAGCGTGCGCGTCCGCATCTCTTCGCGCCGGTCGTCGGCGCTGGCGGCCGTCGGGACGTCGACCTTGAGAAGGACGCGACGAGTCGGGTCCATGGTGGTCTCGCGCAGGTGGACCGATTGCATCTCGCCCAGGCCCTTGAAGCGGGTGATATCGGCCTTGCCGCCGAACTGCGTACGGATCAGCTCGTCCTTCTGCGCATCGTCCTGGGCGTACTCGGTCCGGCCGCCCTTGCTGATGCGATAGAGCGGCGGCTGAGCCAGGAAGAGATGGCCGTTTTCGATCAGCTTCGGCATCTCGCGATAGAAAAACGTCATCAGCAGCGAGGCGATGTGCGCGCCGTCGACGTCCGCATCGGTCATGATGATGACCCGCTCGTAGCGCAGCCGATCGTCGTTGTAGTGGGCGCCGGTGCCGCAGCCCAGAGCCTGGATGAGGTCCTGGACCTCCTGGTTTTCGCGCAGCTTGTCGGCGCTGGCACTGGCGACGTTCAGGATCTTGCCGCGCAGCGGCAGGATCGCCTGCGTCTCGCGATTACGCGCGGCCTTGGCCGAGCCGCCGGCCGAATCGCCCTCGACCAGGAAGATCTCCGTGCCGACCGATGCTGAACTGCTGCAGTCGGCCAGCTTGCCGGGCAGGCGGAGCTTGCGGGTCGCCGTCTTGCGCTGCTGTTCGCGGTCCTGCTTGCGGCGCAACCGTTCGTCGGCCTTGGCGACCACATGCTCGAGCAGCACGTTGCCGGCTTCCTTGTCGCCGGTCAGCCAGTGCTCGAAATTGTCGCCGACGATGGTCTCGACCAGTTTGGTCGCCTCGACACTGACCAGCTTTTCCTTGGTCTGGCCCTGAAACTGCGGCTGCTCGATGAACACCGAAACGAGTCCAGCAGCGCCGTCCAGCACGTCGTCGGCCGTGATGACCGATCCCTTGCGGTTGCCGGTCAGCTCGGCATAGCGCTTGAGGCCGCGCACCAAGGCGCTGCGGAAACCCGATTCATGCGTGCCGCCCTCGGCGGTCGGCACGGTGTTGCAGTAGGAGCGGACGAAGCCTTCCTCGTCGCTCGGCCACCACACCGCCCATTCGACCTTGCCGCCGGCCGTGCCGTTGCTCTCGCTCTTGGCCTCGCCGGCGAACGGCTGCGGCACCACGGTGGCGCGCTCGCCGATCTCGGAGGTCACGTAGTCCTTGAGGCCGCCCGGGAAGTGGAATGTCTCTTCCTCGGGGATCTCGCCGCTCTTGGGTAGAAGGGCCTTGTCGCATTTCCAGCGGATCTCGACGCCACGGAACAGGTAGGCCTTGGAGCGGACCATGCGGTAGAGCCGCTCCGGAACGAAGAGCTGCTTGCCGAAGATTTCGGGGTCGGGGTGGAAGGTGATGGTCGTACCGCGCCGGTTGGGAGCAGGACCTGCGGACTTCAGCTTCGTCGTCGGCTTGCCGCGCGAAAACGTCTGCACCCAGGACTGGCGGTCGCGCGCCACGTCGACGACGAGTTCGTCGGAGAGCGCGTTGACCACGGACACGCCGACGCCGTGCAGGCCGCCCGATGTTGCATAGACCTTGTTGTTGAACTTTCCGCCCGAATGCAGGGTGGTGAGGATCACCTCGAGGGCCGAGGTGTTCTTGAATTTGGGATGGGGGTCGGTCGGAATGCCGCGGCCGTTGTCGCGCACCAGGACGCGATTGCCTTCCAGGATTTCCAGCCAGATCGTGTCGGCGTGGCCGGCGACCGCTTCGTCCATCGAATTGTCGAGCACCTCGGCCACGAGGTGGTGCATGGCCCGCTCGTCGGTGCCGCCGATATACATGCCGGGGCGCTTGCGAACAGGTTCGAGCCCCTCCAGCACCTCGATGTCACGGGCGGTGTAGGAGTTGTCCTTGGTCGCCGCGGCACGTTTGCCGCCTCCCGACCGATCGAACAGATCGCCGTTCTTTGCCATGCCTGCTTCTTTGTTACCGCGGCCGCGCGAGGGGATCGCTTGGTGGCCGGTAGGGCATGGGTATGGTAGCAAAATCGGCCGAAAGCAACCACATCCGGTGAGGGTTTAATGTCTGAAAGTCGCCGCGATCCGATCGTAAGGACGGTGCCGCAGCCTGCCGATATGAACGGAAACGGCGATATTTTCGGCGGTTGGGTGCTGTCGCAGATGGATATTGCAGGCGGCGCGCTGGCAGCCCGGGTCGCCAAGGGCAGGGTGGCGACGGTGGCGATCACCGCGATGACCTTCGTCCAGCCCATCAAAGTAGGGGATATGGTGTCGATCTATGGGGACGTCGTGAAGGTCGGCCGGACTTCCATCACCATCACCCTGGAGACCGTCGTCCACCGCCGGCAGGACGAAACAGACCTGCGCGTCACCCATGGGACGTTCGTGTTCGTGGCGATCGACAACGAGGGCAAGCCGCGCCCGGTGCCGCAGGACGCGACGGCGTGAGGAGGCTGTCGGCCCTCCTTGCCGCGATCGTGGGCTGGCTGCTGCCTGCCGCTGCCGGTGCGCATCCCCATCTTTGGGTGCAGCAGCACGTGCGGGTGACCGCCAAGGACGGCAAATACACCCATGTCGAGATCGAATGGCGGTTCGATCCCTTCTCGAGCGAAGTCGAGATTCCACTGATCGACGAGGACAAGGACGGCAAATTCTCCGCCCGCGAGGTGAAGCTCCTGTCCGACGACGTGCTGTCGGAGCTGAAGAAGCAGGGCTACCTGAGCTGGGTCAACACGGGCGGGAAGGATTTCCGCCCCTCCAAGACCGACCAGTTCTCGGCGCGCGTCGACGATCCGGCGACCTTCGTGCTGCCCGACTGGGACCGATCGGCCGGCGACAATAGCGGCATGGCCATGCCGCTGAACAAGCAGGTCAATCCTCCCGAGCCTCCGCGCAAGCAGGGCGCCCGCAACCTCGTCTACATCATGCGCTTTGCCTTACCGTCCCCCAGCAAGACGGTTTCGATCGCGACGTTCGACCCCGAAGATTTCGTCCGTATCGAGGTCGACAAGGCGACGGTCCCGGCCGGCTGCACGCTGACCAAGCATCCGACCTACAAATCCGAATTCATCAGAGGCTACCCCGTGTTTGCCGACGTCGTGACATGCCAGCTCCCGTAAAAGCCGCCGCCCTGCGCTCGCCGTTCCTGTGGGTCGGCGTGTTGCTGCTCGCCGCCCTGATCGGGGCGCTGGTGTTCAGCGACAGCGTCGCTGACCTGGCGCGCTACTCGGCGGAGTATCAGCGCCGCATCCAGCAGATCCTGTCGTCGTCGCTGCGCGACATCCAGTCGGGCTCCGGCTCGTTCGCCCTGTGGACCCTGGTGACGATCTGCTTCGGCTACGGCGTCGTCCATACTTTGGGGCCCGGCCACGGCAAGGCCGTCGTGGTGGCCTACTTCCTCGACAGCAGCAAGCCGCGGGGCTGGATCGAGGGCATTTTTGCCGGCGGCTGGATCGCCTTCACCCATACGCTGGCGGCGCTCCTGCTCGCCGGCGCGCTGAAGCTCTCCTCGACCGTCGGCCTGCTCGGCGCGCTGCGCGAGGTCCGGAACGTCGAGACGGTGTCCTATGCCCTGATTCTGGCGATCGGCATCTGGCGCCTGTGGGCCGGCATCACCGGCCGCCTGCACGAGCATGCGCATGGTGATCATGATCACGGACATGGTCACGGGCACGATCATCACCATGGCCACGACCATCACCATGACCATCATCACGGCCATGATCACCATCATCACAGCCACGAAGCGCCGCAGCGGACGATCGCCGGCTGGCTGCTGCTGACGGCTGCCGGCATCGCGCCCTGTGCCGGTGCCCTGGTGGTGATCCTGCTGTCCATTGCGCTGGGCGTGATCTGGGCTGGCGTCGTGGGCGTGATCGCGATTGCCCTCGGCATGGCCGTCACTCTGGCTGGGATCGGCATGGCGTCGATGGTCGCCCATCGGCTGATCATCGCCGATGGCCGTTCCCAGGAGATCGGCCGCTTCACCGCCATCGCGGCCTCTCTGATCGTGATCGCGACGGCCGGCACGCTGCTTCTGGGCTCTCTCGAACGCTTCCTGCGCTGAGAGGGCCGACATGGCCACAGCCGCGGCCCCCAGCCGAACGTCACGGCCGCTGCTCGGCGTGCTCTTCATGTGCACCGCCTGCGCGCTGTTTCCGATCATGAACGGGCTGGTGAAGCTCCTGGCGGCGACCTACCAGCCGCAGGAGATCGTCTGGTTCCGCATCGTGTCGCACCTGGTGCTGATTGCGGCGATCTTCATGCCGCGGATGGGGTTCGGCCTGTTGCGGACGCATCAGATCGGCACACAGTTCGTGAGCTCGGTCATGATGCTGCTGTCGACCCTGTTTTTCTTTTCGGCGGTGAAGTCGATCCCGGTCGCCGAAGCGATCTCCGTCACCTTTGTTGCACCGCTCGCCGTCGTGCTGCTGGCCTGGCCGATGCTGGGCGAGCGCATCACGCCGTTCCGTCTCGCCGCCGTGGTGGTGGGCTTCAGCGGCGTGCTGATCGTCATCCGGCCCGGCAGCGCCGTATTCCAATGGGCGTCGCTGCTGCTGCTCTGCAGCGCCCTGTGTTACGCGATCTACCAAATCCTGATTCGCCGCCTTGCCGGCATCGACCATCCGGCCACGTCGGTCTTCTACAGCGTGCTGCTGGGCGCGATCCTGATGTCGATCTGGCTGCCCTTCGTCTGGAAAACGCCGGTTTCCCTTGCAGACTGGCTGCTGCTCTGCTCGCTGGGGGTGTTTGGCGCGCTCGGCCACTATTGCGTCGCCAAGGCCATGACCTACGCCTCGGCCAATTTCGTGGCTCCCTTCAACTATACGCAGATGATCGGCTCGGTGATCGTGGGCTACCTTATGTTCGCCGAAGTACCAGACTTCTACACTTGGCTGGGAACGGCCGTGATCATCGCCGGCGGCCTCATGGTCGGCTGGCAGAGCAGGAAGAGGGACAAGACTGCATGAAGCTCTATTCGCTGCCGTTGTCGCCCTATGCCGCGCGGGTACGCGGCGCGATCTACGCCAAGAAGCTGCCGGTCGAGATCGCGGCTCCGCCATCGGATTGGCGCACCTCGACAACTTACCGGGCCCTCAATCCGCTGGTGCGGATTCCCGTCCTTGTTCTCGACAACGGAACGTCGATCCCCGAATCCGGCGTGATCGTCGACTACCTCGAGGAAACCCACCCCAATCCGCCGCTGCTGCCCGAGACGGCAGAAGAACGTGCGCAGGTGCGCGTCATCGTTTCGGTGGCCGACCACTATGTGATGCAGGAGATCATGCCGCTCTTTTTCCTGCTCGACACGCAGGACCGCGACGACAGCGAAATCGAGACGAGTTTCGCCAAGCTGGCAAAAGGGCTCGGCCATCTCGACCGCCTGATCGACGCCAACTCCTATGCAACGGGCGGACGGCTGACGGCGGCCGACATCTGGTTGACGCCGGTGCGCTTTACCCTGGACGGCCTGATGGGCTTCTCCGGGCGTACGACTCTGCTCGACGACTACAAGGCCGTGGCGGGTTACGCCAAGGTCGCGCAGCGCGACCCGGCCTTGGGCCGCGTCTGGCAGGAGATGACCGACGGTCTGGCCGCGATGATGAAGTCGCGCAAGGCCTAGAGCACGTTCCGCTCGACTGGAATCAGTCGAGTGGAAGGTCGTGCTCTAGATTCTATACATTCTAGAGCAGCTTATGCCCGGAAAGAGGGAGCCGCTTGCGGCTCCTTCTTCCCGGGCGCTGCTCTAACGCGGAGGAGGGACCATGCCCTATCTCGTTGCCGCCGATCTGCCGTCGAAGCCGGCCGGCGCTCGCTTCCGGGCTCTGCTCGAACGGCCGCAGATCCTGCGCATGCCCGGCACGCACAACGGGATCGCCGCGCTCCAGGCCACACGGGCGGGTTTCGAGGCGCTCTACCTCTCAGGTGCGGCGATGTCCTCGTCCATGGGCCTGCCGGATCTCGGCGTGATCACCGTCGACGAGGTCTGTTTCTTCATACGCCAGGTCGCGCGCGCTTCGGGCCTGCCGGTCCTGGTCGATGGCGACACCGGCTATGGTGAAGCCTTGAACGTCATGCACATGGTGCGCTCCTTCGAGGAAGCCGGGGCGGGTGCGGTCCATATCGAAGACCAGATCCTCCCCAAGAAATGCGGCCACCTGAACAACAAGAAGCTCGCCGATGCGCACGACATGGCCGCGAAGGTGGCCGCGGCCGCCAAGGCGCGGCGCGATCTGGTGATCATCGCCCGCACCGATGCCGCAGCAAGCGAAGGGATCGACGGCGCCGTGGCGCGAGCCCGGCTCTATCTGCAGGCCGGCGCGGACGCGATTTTTCCAGAAGCCCTGACCAATGCCGAGATGTTCCAGGCCTTCGCCAAAGCCATGCCCGGCGTGAAGCTTCTAGCCAACATGACCGAGTTCGGCCGCACGCCGTTCTTTACCGCCAGCGAATTCGAGGCGATGGGCTATCGCATGGTCATCTGGCCGGTATCGGCGCTACGAGCCGCCAACAAGGCGCAGGAGCGGGTCTTCGCGGCGTTGCAGAAAGACGGCGGCACGCAGAACGTGGTCCACCAGATGCAGACGCGCCAGGAACTCTACGACACGATCGGTTATCACGAGTACGAGGCGCTGGACGCCTCGATCGTGAAGACCATCGTGCCGCAAGGCATGCCGCAGCGCGATTAGGTGAATAAACGGGGTCCTTCTGCCCGCCTCAACACCGGTGTCATCCCGAGCGTAGCGAGGGACCTTTCCTGGTCCGTAAAGGTCCCTCGCTACGCTCGGGATGACACCGTTTGTGTGGCCACGCGATCTCGTCGTTCCTTGGAGTCGTGATCCTGCTCTTAGATTCCCAGCGACGACAGGTCGGGTGCGCGGCGGTGAAAGTCCGTCGCGTCCTGGAAGGCTTTGCCCAATCGCAATACGTCACGCTCGGCGAACGGCTTGCCCACGATCTGGATACCGACCGGCAGGCCGCCCGACAGGCCCGACGGCATGGCGAGGCTGCAAAGGCCGAGATAATTGGCCGGCCGTGTGAGGTAGCCCGGGATGGGCGAGGTTTCATCGACCTCCGACAGCGGGATCGCCGGGATCGCCATGGTCGGCAGCAGGATCGCGTCGTACGCCGCGAACCACTCGGAGAAGGCTTTGCGACGGGTCGCCATGACGCGCTGCTCCTCGGCGTAGGCGCCGGGCGGCAGCAGCTTGGCCAGCTGGGCACGGGATCTGACCGCGGGGCCGATCGCCTTGGAGGGATCCTCGATGTAATCGCGATGCAGCGAATAGGCCTCGGACGCGATCAAGGTTCCGGCCGGCCGTGACAGGTCGAAATACCAGTCGGGCACGCGTACCGCCTCGACCGTGGCACCGAGACTCTCGAAGGTGCGCGCGGCCGCTTGCCAGGCCTTGCTCACGTCGGCATGCATGAAACCCGGAAGCTGCTTGCTGTCGGGCACGGCAACGCGCATGCCCTCGATCGAACCGGGCTGAACGGCCTGCGCAAAATCCTCGAGCGGTTGACCGAGCGTCGTGGGATCGCGCGCGTCCGGCGCGGCAAGAGCGTTGAGCAGCAGGGCGCAATCCTCGACCGAGCGGGCCATCGGGCCAATCGAGTCGAGCGACCAGCTGAGCAGCATCGTGCCCGAAAGGCCGATGCGGCCGAAGGTGACCTTGAGCCCCACGAGGCCATTAAAGGCCGAGGGAATACGCACCGACCCGCCAGTATCACTGCCGATACCGGCCGGGGCGAGGCGCGCTGCAACGGCGACGCCGGTACCGCTGGACGAGCCGCCGGGCACGCGATGTGTCTCGAGGTCCCAGGGATTCCACGGTGCTCCCATCAGAGGATTGGTGCCCCAGCCGCCGAAGGCGAACTCGACCATGTGGAGTTTGCCGAGCGGCACCATGCCGGCGGCCGTCAGGCGTTCGACTGTGTTCGACGTCTCGTTGGCAACGCGCTTTTCGAGCATCTTCGAGCCGCCGGTGCCGACACGACCGGCGATATCGCAGAGATCCTTGTAGGCGATCGGCAGGCCGTGCAGTGGGCCCAGCGGAAAGCCCGATGCGCGCGCCTTGTCCGCGCCGTCAGCGAGCGCTCGCGCTTCCTTGGCATAGACTTCGGTAAAGGCGTGCAGCTTGCCGTCGGCCTTGTCGATCCGCTTCAGCAGGGCATCGACGACTTCCCGGGAAGAGAACTTCTTGGCCTTGAGGCCGGCCGAGAGCTCCGTGAGCGTGAGGTCGTGCAGAGTGTTCATCAGTAGGTCGCCCGTCCGCCGGAGAGATCGAAGGCCGCGCCTGTCGCGAAGGTGCAGAGCGGGGAGGCGAGCCAGGCCACCATCTCGGCCACTTCCTCGACTTCGCCGAATCGGTTCATCGGAATCTTCGATAGCATGTATTGGATATGCTGTTCGGTCATCTGGCTGAACAGCTCGGTCTTCACGACCGCAGGAGCCACGCAGTTCACCAGCACGCCCGTTGTTGCTAGTTCCTTGCCCAGCGACTTGGTGAGACCGATGACGCCGGCCTTCGACGCCGAATAGGCGGAGGCGTTCGGATTGCCTTCCTTGCCGGCAACCGAGGCGATGTTGACGATGCGCCCCCAGCCGCGCTTGGCCATGCCGGTGGCAACCGCGCGATTGCAAAGGAAAACGCCGGTCAGGTTGATATCGATCACCTGCTTCCATGCATCGACCGGGTAGGTCACGACTGTCGTGTTGGGCCCGGTGATGCCCGCACTGGCGACCAGGATGTCTGGCGGGGCGAGGTCCTTCTCCGTCGTCGCCAGCGCCTGTGCGATCGACTCCTCGCTGGTCACGTCGACAGCAACGGCAATGGCACCGGTCAGGGCCGATGCAGACTGCTTGGCCCGATCCAGGTCTCGGTCCCACAGGGCGACCCTGCCGCCGCCGGCGGCGATCTTGGCGGCGCAGGCGAGGCCGATGCCGCGCGCCCCGCCGGTCACGATCGCGGTTCGCCCCTTGAACAATTCAGCCGCCATGCGCGTCCTCCAAATCCTTGAAATCTCTTGCTATTCCTACCATATCGGCGCACGGATCCATCCGCTACACTGACGCGTCAGCGTCCCTCCGGGTTCTCGGGAGTTTCATGCCTTCGCCCACTCCGGCGTCGATCGACGCCACCGTCGACCTTTTGAAAGGCGGCGACTACATCGCCGATCGCAGCCTCGCCACCGTTCTCTACCTCGCGCTCAAGCTCGGCCGACCGCTGTTCTGCGAGGGCGAAGCGGGCGTGGGCAAGACCGAGATCGCCAAGGTCCTGGCCAAGACCCTGAACCGGCCGCTGATCCGCCTGCAATGCTACGAAGGCCTCGACGTGGCGTCGGCGGTCTACGAATGGAATTACGCCCGCCAGATGATCGAGATCCGGCTGGCCGAGGCACAAGGCGTGCATGACCGTGGCGAGATCGCTGCGGATATCTTCAACGAGAAGTTCCTGATCCGCCGGCCGCTGCTCGAGGCACTGCAGCCGCATGCCGGCGGCGCACCGATCCTGCTGATCGACGAGCTCGACCGTACGGATGAGCCGTTCGAAGCCTACCTGCTCGAAGTGCTGTCGGACTTCCAGGTCACCATTCCCGAACTCGGCACCGTCAAGGCCGCCGAGACGCCGATCGTGATCATTACGTCCAACCGCACGCGCGAGATCCACGATGCCCTGAAGCGCCGCTGCTTCTACCACTGGGTCGACTATCCCGACCTCAAGCGCGAACTGGAGATCCTGAAGGTCAAGGCGCCCGGCGTGTCAGATCGACTGTCGCGCCAGGTCGTGGGTTTCGTCCAGGAGCTGCGCAAGCTCGACCTCTTCAAGGCGCCGGGGGTGGCCGAGTCGATCGACTGGGCAACGGCATTGTCGGAACTGAACGCCCTCGACCTCGACCCCAAGACGATCAACGATACGCTGGGTGTGCTGCTGAAGTACCAGGATGACATCCAGCGCCTGCAGGGTTCGGAAGCGGCGGAGATCCTGCGGCAGGTGAAGTCGGACATCGCCGCCCAGCCGCTGGGTTGAGCGGCACGCCATGGACGCGATGCCCGAACCCGTGGCGCCCCCGCAACCGCGGGGCGGCAAGCTCGCCACCAATATCGTGCACTTTGCCCGGACGTTGCGCACGGCGGGCCTGCGCGTGGGGCCGGGCCAGGTATTGCGCGCCATCGAGGCGGTGGAAGCGGCGGGCTTGCGCAAGCGCGACGACTTCTACTGGACCCTGCACTCCGTCTTCGTGAATCGGCGCGACCAGCGGGAGATCTTCGATCAGGCCTTCCACGTCTACTGGCGCAATCCCCGACTGCTGGAAAAGATGATGGAGATGCTGCTGCCGCAGGTCGGCGTACCGGCGGCCGAGCAGGACCAGCGCAAGCAGCTCAGCCGCCGCCTGCAGGACGCCCTGCAGCCCGGCAAGGGCGAAGCCCCGGAGGAAGCCAACGAACCGCCGGAAGTGGAGATCGAGGCGACCTTCACCGTCTCGGACCGAGAGGTCCTGCAGCACCGCGACTTCGAGCAGATGTCCCAGGCCGAGATCGACGAGGCGCTGCGGGCCATTGCCCGGCTGCGCCTGCCGGTGCCGGAACGCAAGACTCGGCGCTACCAGCCGGCGCGCCGCGGACCGCGGGTCGACTTCCGGGCCTCGCTGCGGCGCGCCTTGCGGCCGGAAGGTCTGATCGAGCTGCGCCGGCGCGAGCCGCGCCGCCGGCCGCCGCCGTTGGTGATCCTGTGCGACATCTCGGGGTCGATGGCCCGCTACACGCGGATGTTCCTGCATTTCATGCACGCCATCACCAACGATCGCGATCGCGTCTACTGCTTCACTTTCGGGACGCGTCTCTCGAACGTGACGCGGGCGTTGCGCAACCGCGATGTCGACATCGCCCTGCAGAAGGCATCGGCCCAGGTCGAAGACTGGTCGGGTGGAACGCGCATCGGCCTCGCGCTGCACGAATTCAACGCCAAATGGTCGAGGCGCGTGCTGGGGCAGGGGGCGGTCGTGCTGCTGATCACCGACGGGCTGGATCGTGAGGGCGCGGCCGGCTTGGGTGAGGAAATGGAACGCCTCCATAAATCCTGCTCACGTCTGATCTGGCTGAACCCGCTCTTGCGGTACG
>MKRV01000223.1 GCA_001897995.1 Alphaproteobacteria bacterium 65-37
GAGGCCTACCGAACGTCCTCCGATCCTTCGCAACGGACATCGCAGTCCGTCTGGCTGTTGGCCGGTATCGCCGATCGGCTATTACATCAGGGACCAATTGGAGCTGCCAGTGGGCGGAAGAGGTCACCTTCACGATTTGCAGCTCGAAGACCGGCGCGCCCCGCTCCCACCGTCGACATACAGGCGCGTTCGGCCGGTAATTCGGCTCCAGCTTTTGCAGCGGGCTCCACTATCTTCTGGCCGATGATTGCGCGCCCTCTTTCGTCCTGTTCTAGGAGGCCATGCAAGGAGCTCGCTCTCGGCCATCCGCGGCGCAACGCGCTATGACCGAAAGCGCCGCGCCCGCTTCTCCAGACCCGCAACCAAGCAGCTTGCAGATCATTGACCTCACGCCTAAGCCAGTGAAGCGTCTCAGGACGGAGACCAAGCGCACATGGCGCGGGTCCGGGCCTGTCCGGAACGGGTCATCCTTTTGGGGACCCAGAGCCCTCGCCACAGCGCGACTAAGGTTCGATGAAAAGGGGATCGAATCGGTTGCCCGCGTCAATCGCTCGGCGTGAACCCCGTGGCCTGCACAATCACCTTCCAACGGTCCGATTCGGATGCGATCAGGCGAGCAAAGTCGGCCTTGGAGATGGCGTCGACCTCGACCGACAGTTTCGCCAGGCCAGCTTTGACTTCCTCAACGCGCAGGGCCTCCTGGATACCGTCATTGAGGCTTTCGACGATGTCGGCGGGCGTCTTGGCCGGGACGAAGAACCCGTACCAGGTGACGTCCTCGAGCTCGGGATAGCCGGCTTCCGCCATCGTCGGCACATCGACCAGAAACGGGCTGCGACGAGGACCGGTGGTCGCCAGGGCGCGAACCGAGCCGGCTCGGATGAGTCCCAAGGAGCTTCCGATCGGCAGGATGGCCGACGCGATCTCACCTTTCTGGACGTCATGAGCGGCTGCTCCGCCCTGATAGGGCACGTGAACGAACTCGAAGCGCGCCGTGCGGCCCAGCATAGCGCCGATGAAATGCAGCGAGGTCCCAACGCCCGGTGTCCCGAATGTTGCGTTCCTCGGGTTCTCCCGACACCACCCAACGAAGTCGGCAACGGTCAGGACATCGCCCGGGACCTTCGGGCCAACCGTGAGCACGGTCGCAAACGAGGCGACGGTCGATACCGGAATGAAGTCCCGCGGTTGGTAGCCCAGCGTCTTGTAGATGTGCGGAAACAGCGTCATGAAGCCGAGCGGAGCGAGCAAGATGACCGAGCCGTCGGCGCTGGCATTCTTCACAGCCTCCACCGCCACACGACCACTCGCACCTGGCCGGGTCTCGACGACAATCGACGACGCATAATCCTTCATCTGGCTGGCGACGTGCCTTGCTACGGCGTCCGGCAGCCCGGGCATAAATCCCGTCAGGATGCGCGCGGCCTTCACGCGTTGCTGTGCCAAGACTTGCGGCACGAAACCGACAGCGGCGCTGCCTACTGACACTGCCAACCAGTATCGACGCGTCATCATGGGCGGGCTCGGATAGCGGAGATTTCCGAACGATGCCGGAGGCGGACATAAGCGTCCAATGTTATTCAGTGAGGATGACATAACCATTCTGGTAACTCCGATATGCCCTCCATCGATCAGGCCCGGCGGCGCCTCAAACTGCGCGACCTGCAAATCCTGCTCGTCGTCGCGCGGCGGGGAAGCATGGCCAAGGCCGCCGCCGAGCTCGCAATTTCCCAACCGGCAGTATCGCGGGCAATTGCCGACATAGAACGCGGGCTCGGAGTTCGGCTTCTCGATCGCTGCCGCCACGGCATAGAACCCACGCCCTACGGTCGCGCCCTGCTCAAGCGTGGCACGACGATCTTCGACGAGCTGACGCAGGGACTTCAGGAACTGGAATTCCTCGCCGACCCGACCGTCGGGCAGCTGCGCATCGGCGCCTCGGAAAGCGTGGCAGCCGGTCTCCTTCCGGCCATCATCGACCGATTCGCGCGGCAGCATCCGGGCATTCACCTGGATGTCGTGCAGACTGTGCTCGGCGTCGCGGACTACCGCGAACTGCGCGAGCGGAGGATCGATCTGTTGCTGGGATGGACGCCGCCAACGTTCACCGAGGAAGACCTGGTAGTGGAGCCCCTGCTCAGCGATCCGCGGGTCGTGGTCGCGGCGCGGCAAAGTCGATGGGCGCGGTCTTCCAGGCTGCGTCTGGCCGATCTTGCGGACGAGCCCTGGATCCTGCCGCCGCCCGACACCTTCCCCGGCACCGCCGTTGCCGACTTGTTTCGTGCGGGCGGCTTGAGCATGCCGCGCGCCCCGCTCACGACACTGTCGATCCACCTCTGCTGCCGGCTGGCCGCGAGCGGGAAGTTCATCACCTTGCTGGCAAGCTCGATCGTGCAATTCGGCGGCCACGATCACTCCCTGAAGATGCTTCCCGTCGAGATGCCACGAACGTCGGCGGTTTCCGTGGCCATTGTGACGTTGAAGGACCGCACGCTGAGCCCGGCCGCCACGCTCTTCATCAAGTGCGCGCGCGACGTCTCGAGGACTTTCACCAGCGTGCCGCGGCGGACGCGGACTAAGTGAAGAGCGCTTCCAACAGGATTCTGTCACGAGCACCTGCAGCGTCGGTAGGTTCTCGGAGCAGCGAGAGCTGGGGCCAGGGCGACGCACTCTTGTTTGGCCTCGCCGCGCGCCAGCGCGTCCTTGAGAGAGCGGAGACCGGGTCAGGCCGGCCTTCCCCGGCGCCGGTTGATACTGGCAGCCGTCTTCGGCCGGGCGGTCGTCATCTACCGCACGTCCTCTTCGACCTCGATGGCGTAGACCCGGACACTGATCGGCGACGCGAAAGACGCCGAGATTACGCCACGGCCTGGACATAACGCCCCCTCACCTGACCTCTCCCCGAAAAGGGGAGAGGGACATAGCTCCAGACCGGGAGGATAGGCAGCAGCTCAGCCCTCCCTCTTCGGCGGGTCGACCAGCTCGACCTGCAGGATCATGTTCTGCTGGCTCTGGCGGTTGTCGCGCTCGAACAGGCCGGCATGGCGCATCGCCATCTCCAGCGCCTCGATCTTCGGCCAGAGCTTGACCCTCTTCGGCGTGCCGTCTGGCCACAGCTCGATGCTGGCGATCGCGGCGCGGATATCCTCGTCGAGGTCGGCGACCGGGATCAGCCGACCCTCGGCATCGAACAGCCGGCCGATATCGGCATAGGCGACGCGCGCCACCTCGCGCAAGGTGCGCACCGTCTCGAGCGCAGCCGCCTCGCCGCGCTGCCGCGCCGCCGTCGCCAGCTCGCCGGAAGCGGTGAGCTCGGCCAGGAACCTGTGGGCCGCACTGCGCGCCGAACGGCCCTTGCCATACCCCACTGCGACCGCCGCCGCGGCGGCCTTGTGACCGTTCGCCAGATAGGCCTCGCAGAACTCGGTGCGCTTTTGCGCCCGCCCGCGGCTCGGCCGCTGCGGCTGGCGCGGCCGACGCGGCTTCTGGGCGCCGTCGGGTGCGCCTTGCGGCGCACTTCGGCGCGCGCTCTGGTCCGACGGTTCGCTTTCGGAAGCGCGGGAAGCAACGGCAGGTTGTGGAACATGGGCCATGAGGCGGCACTCCTTCTCTGGGCAAAGTCGGCGTCGTCACGACGCGATGGACTTACTATAGCACGTTTCGTTCGCTCGCGCCCAGGCGATCGGCGCGACGCGTCACCAGCCTTGCCAACAGCGAGGAGCCGGCCGTCGTTTCACCCGGTGCGGCTTCCGATCAGGTGAAAGCGCGTAAGCGGTTCCGCTTGATCCGAAACGCGTCGTGTCGGAGGTCTCCGCCTTCGGCATTGTGCCTTCGCCCCTTCCTGGTCAAGCTCAGGGCCGCGGTATGTCCTTGCCTTCGCTGCGATCCCGATAGACCGCGGCACGGGTGAGCAGCATGAGGGTCACAGGCGTGGTCACCGTCACGAACACGGCAATCAGCGCTTCGTGCAGAACCGGGCGCGACTGCAGCACCGTAAACAAGAGAATGGACCCCAGGAGGATTCCGCCCGCTCCCCAGGTGGCCCCGAGCGTCGGGGCGTGCACGCGTTCATAGAACGTCTTCAGCCGCAGAAGCCCCAGCGCGCCGACCAGGGTCAGGCCCGCGCCCAGAAGGACGAGGCACGACGTTGCAATTGCCGCCCAAACCGGCAGGTCGCCCGCATGTGTCATTCGATGACCTCTCCGCGCATGAGGAACTTGGCAAGGGCCGCGGTCGAAACGAAGCCGAGCACGGAGATGACCAACGCCGCTTCGAAATAGTGCGTGACCGCGGTGCTCATGCCGAAGACCAGCAGGAGCAGCATGCCGTTCACGTACAGCGCGTCGAGGGCGACGATACGGTCCTGAGCCCGCGGACCGCGGATCATGCGAATGCAGGCAATGATCATCGCAATGCCGAGCAGGATCTGCGCGGTCAGCAAGGACCAGGAAAGGATTGATGCGCTCACGCCAGTATCTCCAGCAAAAGGTGTTCGTAGCGTTGCTTGATGAGGTCGATCCAATGTTGCTCGTCGACGAGGTCGAAGACATGGAGCAACAGCTTGTTGCTCGTCGAATCGTGCTCCACCCAGGCCGTCCCGGGGGTGCTGGTGACGATACAGGCGAGAATCGCCAGACCCAGCGGGTCGCGAAGCTCGAGCGGCACGACGACGAAGCCCGAAACCCGCCGGCTCTGGTCCTTGCGAAGGATCAATCGGGCCACGGCGATGTTCGAACGCCAGATATCGGCCAGGACGATCGCCACGAGCTTGGGCAACAGATACCAGCGCTTGAATCGCGGCTTCGCCGGTTGCAGCGCGGCGGTTACGCTGCCAACGGCAATGGCGATCACCGTGCCCAGCACGAACTGCCCCATGGAGAGGCCATTCAACAGCAGCCACATCGCCAGGAGCGAGGCGGTCAGGAGCGGATAGGGAAGCAGTTTCATCGGCCGGATCCCAATGCCGGCGCACGATGTGCATCGAAGACGGCTTCGATGTAGGAGGACGGTTCGTACAGGGCACGCGCCGTGTCCTCCATGTATTGCAAGACCGCCCCCCCCTTGATCGCAAGGACGACCGTCAGGAGCAACAGGACGAAGACGGGCGCAATCTCGACGACAAGAACACGTGGCACGACCGAGTCGACCGGCGCCCAGAACGTCCGCATGCCCACGCGCGACAAGGTGAGCAGGGCGGCCAATCCCGAAAGCACGAGAAGCGCGACGAAGGCCCAGCTGGCCGGCGGAATGCCGACAGCGCCGCCTTGTCCCGCCGGCCCCATCAGTGCCGCAAGCATGGCAAGCTTGGCCACGAAGCCGGAAAGCGGCGGCAGGCCGATCAGCAGCAACGCACAACCGACGAAGCAGGCGCCCAGTACGGCAGGCGCAGCGGAGAAGCCCGCACCCCCCTCCTCCTCTGCCCCCTCGTCGGTCTCCAGGCTCAACGTCTCGGCCGTGATGGCAATGACGTCGGCCGCGGGATTCTGTCCCCGCTCGATCAGTTCGATGAGCAGGAAAAGGGCGCCGATCGTGAGGGTGGAACTGACCAGATAGAAGAGCGCGCCGCCCGTGAGGTGTGGATCTGAAAAGCCGATCGCGGTCAGCACGGTGCCCGACGAGACCAGGAGACTGAAGGCGGCGATACGCGCCATGGCCTGCGACGCCAGAATGCCGAGAATACCAAAGCCGATGGTGGCCATGCCGCCGACGAGCAGCACGCTCGTGCCGAAGCCAGCCGCCTCTCCCGCCGCCGTGCCGAACAGCAGCGGGCTCAAGCGAAGCAGAACATAAGCCCCGACCTTGCTGAGAACGGCGAATATTGCGGCCACCGGCGCCACCGCCGCGGGATAGGCGCTGAGCAACCAGAAGCCCAGTGGCCACATCGCAGCCTTCACCAGGAAGGCGATGGCGAGGATGCCCACGGCAGCTTCGAGAAGCATCCGGTGTTCGGCCGGCAAAGCGGGAATGCGCAAGGCCAGATCGGCCATGTTGAGCGTGCCGGTGACGCCATAGATCAGGCTGACGCCGACGAGGAAGAAGAAGGAGGCCGCCAGGTTCACGACAATGTAGTGGAGGCTCGCCTGGACGCGCCGAGGGCCTGACCCGTGCAGGAGAAGCCCGTACGAGGAGGCGAGCATGACCTCGAAGAATACGAACAGGTTGAACAGGTCGCCCGTCAGGAAGGCGCCGTTGACGCCCATCAGCAGGAACTGAAAAAGACTATGAAAATGGGCGCCGGCCGTGTGCCAGCGCGCGAGCGCGAAGACCAGCGCAGCACAGGCCAGGACGGCCGTCAGCAGGATCATCATTGCCGACAGTCGGTCCAGCACCAGAACGATCCCAATGGGCGCCGGCCAGTTTCCGAGCAGATAGACGGTGGGTGCCGAGGCGTCGGCCTGACGCAACAACGCGACCGAAATGTAGAGGGCCGTCAGCGTGGACAGGAGGTTGATCACCCCCTTCAGAAACTGCCGCCGCTCGTCGTAGATCGCCAGCAACGCGCCCGCCACGAGCGGGAGTGCGATGGGAGCGATGACAAGATGGTGTGCCCACCCGTCCATCACGGCTCCTGCCCATCGACATGGTCGGTGCCCGACAAGCCGCGCGAGGCCAGCAGGACGACGAGGAAAAGAGCGGTCGTGGCGAAGCCGATGACAATGGCCGTCAAGACGAGCGCCTGAGGCACGGGATCGGCGTAGTCCGCCAGGCTCCCGGCCTCGGACGACAGGATCGGGGCAGCGCCGGAGCGGAGCCGTCCCATGCTGAAGATGAAAAGGTTGACCGCGTACGAGCAGAGCGACAGGCCGATGATGACCTGGTAGGTGCGCGGCCGCAGCAGAAGCCAAACACCCGAGCCGGCGAGAATGCCGATACTGGTGGCGATAAGGAACGGCATCACGCCTCCAATTCGGTGGCCTGCGCCGCCGTCGTTCGCGCAGCTCGCAGCTTGCGGATCGACTGATGGGCAAGCGCGATCAACATCAGGACGGTGGCCCCCAACACAAGCCCGAAGACCCCGAGGTCGAACATGATCGCGCTGGCAGCCGGCACCGGCCCGATCAGAGGCAGATCGACGTACTGCGAATACGACGTCAGGAAGGGATAGCCGAACAGCCAGGACGCCATGCCGGTGGCAGCGGCCAGGAGAAGACCGAAGCCGATCCAGAGGACGGGCAAGACGCGGAGTCGATCCTCCACGTGGATCGTGCCCGAGGCCAGGTATTGCAGAATGAAGGCCGTCGCCAGCGCGACACCGGCGGAAAAGCCTCCCCCCGGAAGGTCGTGCCCCCGCATGAACAGGTAGAGCGACAAGACGATGATGACGGGGAACATCCACTGCATGATGACCGCCGGCACCAGCAGATAATCCGCCACCGTATCTCCGCGCTTGCGGTCGGGATCAACCTCGTCGAATTCGTCCTGCTGCCGCTGCTGAACCGGCGACGCGATACTGGTGGCAGCCGGCCGAAAGCGACGCAACAGCGCATAGACGGCCAGCGCGACCGCGGCCAGAACAGTGATCTCCCCCATCGTGTCGAAGCCGCGAAAATCGACGAGGATCACGTTCACGACATTCCGGCCTCCGCCCTCCTTGTAGGCGCGTTCGAGAAAGTAGCTGCCGATCGTGTCCGGCATCGGAAGCACCATGACGGTGTACGCGACGATGGCCAGACCAACGCCAACGACCAAAGCGATCGCCGCGTCCCGGGTACGACGCAGATGGGTCGTGAGGGACGGTGTCGCGAGATTGAGCTCCTCGATACGCTTGGGTAGCCAGCGCAGCCCGAGCAGGATCAGGATCGTGGTGACGACCTCGACGACGAGCTGGGTCAGCGCAAGGTCGGGGGCAGAGAACCAGGCGAAGGTGATGCAGGTCGCCAACCCGGCACCGCTCAACAGGATGAGGGCCACCAGCCGGTGATACTTGGCCTGGTAGGCCGCACCGATCGCACAGCCTGCACCCGCCAACCAAACGAGAACAAGCGCCGGATCGACCTCTTCGAACCGTGGCAGTGGCAGAACGAGGCCACCGAGATAAAGGGGCACAAGTCCCGCTGCGAACGCCACGACCAGCATGATCCTGAGCTGAGGCTGCAGCCGGCGGGTGCCGAGCAGGGTCTGGGCGGACCTCGCCCACTTCAAGGACAGCAGAACCACGCCGCGGTCGAAAAGGAGCCGACCGTTGACGCGCCGAAGCAGCGGCGGCCCCGCTTCACTCGACTGCAGATACTTCCTCAGCGCAAGGTACAGCAGGGTCCCCGCGACCAAGGCGACGACGCTCATGAGCAGCGGCAGATTGAAACCGTGCCATAGCGCCAGGCTGAACTTGGGCGTCCTCTCGCCCAGCACCGATTCCACGACCGTATGCAGGTACGGCCCCACTGTCACTGCAGGTGCCATGCCCACCACCAGGCATGCGAGCACGAGGAACATGCTCGGCACGCGCATCCAGAAAGGCGGTTCGTGCGGTTCCTTGGGCAAATCGGCCGGCTTGCGTCCGAAGAACACGGAATGGATCAATCGCAGGGAATAGGTGACGGCGAAGGCACTCGCCAGGACGGCCACGTAGGGCTGCGAGGTGTCCAGCACCGAGTGCACATGGGTCTCGATCGCCTCGGCGAAAAACATCTCCTTGGACAGGAAGCCATTCAGCAGCGGCACGCCCGCCATGGCCGCACTCGCCACCATGGCCAGGGTGGCGGTTTCCGGCATGTAACGGAACAATCCGCCCAGCTTCTGCATGTCCCGTGTGCCGGTCTCGTGGTCCACGATACCCGCCGCCATGAACAGCGACGCCTTGAAGGTCGCGTGGTTCATCATGTGAAAGATGGCGGCGACGGCTCCGAGCGGGCTGCCAAGGCTCAGCAGCATGGTGATGAGCCCGAGATGACTGATCGTCGAATAGGCGAGCAGGCCCTTCAGGTCGTGCTGGAAGATCGCGAAGAAAGCTCCAAAGAGGAGTGAGGCCATGCCTGCCAGACCGAGTAGCCAGAACCATTCGGGCGTTCCGGCCATGACCGGCCACAAGCGAACCAGCAGGAACACCCCGGCTTTGACCATTGTCGCGGAGTGCAGAAAGGCCGAGACGGGAG
>MKRV01000224.1 GCA_001897995.1 Alphaproteobacteria bacterium 65-37
CCGAGATCGCCAAGGCGGTCTGGGCGCCGCTTTGCGTGATCACCGCCTCGACGATCTCGCTGCGCACGCCGACCAACACCGAAGTGGAGCTGGCCTTGGCCGGCACGGAACTGGACGGCAAGTACGCCGACATCGGCGGCCGCACCAAGGTTCACCTGCATCGGGCAACCGCCGACCGCTAGCGGCTCGGCAATCGTCTCGAAGTCAATCAATGGGCGCCAGCCGATAGGGGCTGGCGTCCGGGGGCTGATGTTGGCGTGCCCGGCCTTGTCGCCTCGATCGATGACTGACAAGACGAGAGTGATGCTCACGGGCACTGGCACTATAATCGCCGGAGGATCAGGAGGAAGATGGTCAAGTGACGCCCGTGGGTTCACGCCGCAAGGAACGCCTTGCTGATCGCCGCCTGTGGTTCGCAAACGAGTAGTTCCACAAGTGGCACTACGTCAGTGAGCAGGCCTCCGTCGAGATCGACACATTTGACGGCCGTAAAGCTCGGTATGCAGGTTTGCGCTTCGGCTGCAGCCCCCTGACGTTTATTGGTCTGCGATAGCTCGAGGTGCCCGCAAAGAAGTCATCAACCAGCTCGAATGGGTGGAGGGCCGGGTCAAAGGATACGATCGGACCGTGGCAGAAGCTGCAATAGATGAAGCCGCGGACTTCCTCGTAGCTTTCATCGCCGCCTTACGCATGCGCGCATCAGCGCGCTGTGGCAAGTACTACAAGCATCTAGTGTCCGTCGAACCCTAATGCAAAGCGCCGGCGCTACGACGCGGGGTTCACTTTTAGTAGGGCTTTCTCGACTGTGTTCGCGATTCGAATCACATGTGCCATATCATCGGGAATCGTTGGATAGATCGCGATATGGGGCTCGTCGGGGTGGTGCAAGAAGTACGGGTGGAATTTTCCGATGCGATGCATCTGCTCAAGTGTAGCGCTCGATTGTTCAAGTTGCGGGCTGCTGAGCGTCTTGATGTATTCAGCCTCAAGCCTGCCATAGTGCATAGCCTCTTCGGCTGTTACGAGCGTATGCGGTAGATAGAGTGGAATTCGGTGGGCGACTGGGTCGCGTCGCTCCTTGACTGCTTTATTCCAGGTATCGTGTTCGGCTATTGCCGGTGCGATTTCGCTGAAAGCGATGAACTTTTTTCGGAATTCTTTTGAGAAAAGATCAATATTGTTCCTGTGTAAATCTTCCTCCAGGCTTGGCTGCTTTTCGTACACTAGACACCACGCGAAGTTGTCGAGAAGTCCACGCAAATTCATGTACAGCACGTTGATATCTTTGCTTAGCGATTGCTGTTCGTCGTGGCTCAGGGGGGCAGCGCGTTCGACATGCGCGATATTGGTAATCTCGCGATAAGCATCGAGCATCATTATCAAGCGTCTGCCCGCACCGTGGAGCAAATAGTAGACCGCCTGCTTACTGTGAAGTTTTGGGGGCGATCTGTGTCGTCGTCCGAAATAAGCAATCTCTCAACGCATCGGACACGAGCATTGCATGATCGCTCTGTGCATGTTTTTCGGCAGTGGCGAGAATGCGTGCCTTATTCGTCTGGGGAATGTTCGCGTAACCAAGTATCGACTTATAGTGTTCCAGGTGCTTTTCGTAATCCAAATCATCCATTACGAGATCCGTTCCGGTGTATTTTGGTCTTTGAGTGTAGATATGCCTGTAAGCGTGAACATCGCCGGACGAAATTGTCTACAGGGGGCTATCCAGGTTGGTCCAGTGCTTGCGGACGTTCGCTATGTTCGACAGGATGTCGCCAAGCTCGAAATTGGCGACTAGGGCCGCATTGTACTTCTCGGTGATTTGTTCCAGAAGCAGGAGCTTTGCGTAAGGGTTGTGACCCGAGAAGTAGGTTTCCAAGGCTTTGAAGAATTTCTGTGAGTCGTGAATGCTGACGTCGACAATCTTCTTCGGCGTGCCATTCCACCCATATAGATACTTCTCGATCTCGCTTCGATCTTCCGGCGGTTTGCTCCAAGTGAACCAGAGGGTGCGATAGACGCCCTCTGGATCGGCAGGAAAATGATCTGGTCCCGCTTCTCCCAGGGGGAATCGATCTTGTCCGAATACGGCCATCGCCTCGGAAAGAATGCCGGTCTTGCCAGGATAGATGCTGCGAAAAACCTCAGTGAAGCTTGAATCAAGAATGCGCACTGCGTCGAGCAGATCGTGAATCATGTGATCCATGACCGCCAGATTGGATTGCTGTCGCTGAAGTAGCGCCGCGATGTGTAATGGATTGAGGTAGAAACGATGCCCGGCATCTGTCGTCTGGTGAGAGCGAAGAGCGGCTTGTAGCTCGTCAAGGAGGATGCGGTAAATCTCCAGAATCTCGCGGGCTTGCACGAGTATCAGATGAAGGCGCGCCGCGTGTTCCCGGTTGTTGCGCTTACGCAATGCTTCGATGATCTTGAAGTAATCTACTTTGTCGAGGAGGTACTGCAATAGAGCTAACATTGAGAGCGCCTAACCTCAGAAATATCCATGTTCGTCTGGGCAATCGAGCGAAATGCGGACACGGGTCAGGCCATCGCCATCCTGAGGCTCGCGCTTTTCGGTTGTCGGATAGCGCTTATCCGGGTTGTTGATGAATGCCCCTAAGGCGGCGTCGCGGCGTTTTTCTGCCCCTTTGAGCCAAGGCAGAAAGGGCCGCTGCCAGATATTGCGCGGGAAAGCCGGTGCCACAAATCCGGAAACAGCGACATTCTCGACCGGAAACAGCTTAGCAATAGCGCCCATGTTGATGCTGTAGAGTGTCACCGGCTTGTCTGGAATCACAACTGCCCGGAAATCATCGTGCCAAAAGATAAGGCATTCAGGATCTTTGTACTTGGGGTCACCGCACAATGAGAGCAGGTGAACGTTATCGACATAGTCGTGGATGCCATGAACCGGCTCGGGATCACCCCGGCTTTCGAGCAGATTGTGAACACCGATGAAGCTATTCCAAACAGAAGTCAGCGTTTCAGCTTCGTAACGTGAAAGGTCGCGGCTGGCGCTCCACTCTATCCAGCGATCATGTATGTTCCGCCCGAATTTGGCGTCTCGTTCTTCTAGATACTTGTCGGCCTCGAGGTATGGCGTAAGCCTCCGCCCATCTGGCGTCTTCCGCCCCAAGCGCTCGAAGGCCCAGCGAAGCCACACACCTTCTGGCCAGGTACGCAGATAGTCGCTAAACCTATATCTGCCCGCCTTGGGCGCATCGAGGGTGCGAGCAATAAGTTCGACCGGACTCGGCGGAGCAAGCTCCGGCAAGTCCTCATCGTAGTCTTCATCATCTTCGTCGCGAAGCGCCCGGCGCCTTGCCTGTTCATCGAGCCACCGGAATACTGATTTCTGGTGGATGCTGTCGAATGTGGCGGTTTCATCGAACAAGACGCCTGCTGCAGCGGCGGCGCTGCGGACAGCAATTCTTGCGTCGGCTGGAGGAAGGTCGAACCATTCACTACCACCGGGCAGACGCCGTCCCGCAAGCGCCCGATGCACTTCACGCTCAATGGCGCTAGCTGCCACGCCGACAGGTTCGATATGTTTTAAGCTTAGTGTGTGAGGGCTGCCGGTTTGCAAGCCCTTGAGACGTTTCTTGGGGTCAGCGGCAATGCCGATCTTGGACGGCCCCTTGTCATCCCAGGCCAGTATGTACACGAGCATTCTTAGTGTCCGGTCCGTTAGAGAGCGACACATCATATACTGGATTGGCTAAGGCGTCGTTTCATTAGCGGATTGGCAACCATGACCTCGACGATTAAGCCGCCCCCTGCCGACGCGGATGCGGGAGCACCGCGGCCCGGGATGTTGCTGACGAGCCGAAGGGGCGAGGGCGGACATCCGTTGCCCGATGCCGCAGAGAACCACTTCGTGACCTATGCTTCGACATCCTTCGACGGCGGGGTGGCTGTCGTTTCCGGTCAGGTCGCCCTTCCGCGCACATCGATGCCGGCTGGCGGCTATCCGGTCGTCTGCTGGGCTCCGGGCACGAGCGGCATGGGACCGCACTGCGCGCCGTCGAATTTTCCCGGACATGTCCAGACGTTGAACGAATGGGTCCGGCGCGGCTACGCCGTGTTGCGGACCGACTACGAGGGTTGGGGCGAAGGTGCCCGACGTCCCTTGCTGAACCAGCTCAGCAACAGCCATGCCGTCGTCAATCTCGTTGGCGCCGCACAGGCGCTCTCCGACAAGCTCAGCCGCAGCTGGCTGGTCATGGGGCACAGCGAAGGCGGCGGCGCGGCGCTCTGGACGGCGTCGCGAGGATCGCATGCAGCAGGGGGCTGCGACCTGAAGGGAGCCATCGCTCTTGCTCCCGTGGGGCCCGGTGTCCTGAAGCTGATGGGCGATCTTGCGGACGGTACCGATACAAGGATCGCCTTTCCGCTGCTGGCGCCCGAGGTTGCTGCCTATCTGGCGGCAGCGACGGTCCTGGGGGCGAAGGTCTCGGATCCTCTCATCGTTCTCGACGATCTGGTGGCGCCGGCGTTCAGGCCCTTTGTCGAGGCCAGTCGAGCGACCTGCGTCGTCGACCCGTTGCCGTCGCTGCCCTTACCGCCGGTGGGGCACTATCTGAGAGGCGGATCATCCTATGCCCGCCTCGACGGATTCCTGCGCGGGCAGGACGCCTCGTCCTTGAGCCTGAGCCTTCCCGTGATGGTCGCCCAGGCCGGCAGCGACAACCTGACGCCGACGCCGGAGACGACGACAGAGATGGTGCGCGCGCTCGAAACGCGCGGCGCTGCCATCGTCTTCAAGTCCTATGCCGGCAAGAATCACAGTGAGGTCGTCGCGGCCAGCCTGGACGACGCCTTGGCGTTCGCCGATGACGTCTTCGCCGGGCGGCGGCGCTGAGACGACCCGACTTCGACTCCAAAGGTCAGATGAACATATCGCGCTGATTGTAGTTCTTCAGCAGGGCCTGGCGATTGGCTTCGGTCCAGCGGCTCTCGTCCTCGCGGCCGGCCAGCGGCCGATAGACGTAAGGCGTCTCCTGCGGGAAGTGCTGGTGCCTGGCATCGATCGCGAGCTGGAGGATGCGCGCGCGTTCGGCGATGCGGTCCTCGCCGTAGGTCTCGACCACGCCGTTCAGCCGCCGCGTCGTCACGCCCAGCACGCGCTTGCGCGGAAAGAAGCCGGCATTGAGGGTGATGCGCCGGTCGGGCGAGGAGTTGGCGAAGGAGCCATGCACCAGCTGGCGGTTGGTGACGATCGTGTCGCCCGCGCCGGCGAGCATGGGCACGGCGCCGTCGAGCCGGTCCGAGCCGCTGGTTGCCACCAGGGTCTTGATGTCGACCTTGCCCAGGCGGTGGCTGCCCGGCAGCACCCAGACGCAGTTGCCGGCGGTGCTGGGATAGAGCTGGGTCATGAAGTTGAAGCCGTGCGCGCCGGGATCCCAGTCCTCGGCCGTCCAGTGGGTGGTGCCGTCCTGATGCCAGGCGACCGACGGGCCGAGCCCGGCCTCCTTGACGAAGGTCACCTCGTTGTAGGGCACGAAGTCGTCGCCGTTGATCGCCGCCGCCACGGCCAGCAGGCCGGGATGGCCGTAGAGCCTGAGGCAGGCGTCGGAGAGATGAAGGTTGCCGTCGAGCAATTCGACGGTCCAGTCGGGCGCGCCGTCGCTCAGGCTGGGGGCGGCCATGGCGACGGGATGGCGGCCGTTGTTCTTGCTCGTGCCGCCGAGCGGATCGCTGAGCGGCTTGGCCAGGCGATACGGCGATTTCAGGATGCCCTCGCCGAGCGCGGGACGGCCCTGGCGATCGAGCGTGGCGCCGGGCGCCGCCGGGGCGCGTGCCAGCACTTCGTCGAGCGAGGCGCGCAGCTCGGCCAGCTCCTGCGGCCCCACGACGCCTTCCAGCACGTAGAAGCCATGCTCCCAATAGGCGTCGAGGATGGCGCGATCGATCCGCCCGTCGGCGCCGAAGCGGATCGGCCCGCGATTGCCCAGCGACCGCGCCCGCGCCTCGGCGGCGCGGCCGTACGCGGCCATCACCTGGGCATGGTCGGCGGCGGAGAGGGCGGCGGGGGCGTCAGCGGTCGGCATGGGTGTTTCCTCCTGGTCGTCTTTCCTTCTCTGCCCCCGCGAAGCGGGGGGAAGTGCCCGCGTCGAGCGGCTTGGTTACAAGCCGCGGAGCGGGCGAAGGGGGTCACGTTCTTCGTGTTGAAGCACCCCCTCCGCCCACGATTACGTGGGCACCTCCCCCGAAAAGACGGGGGAGGAGATTCTAGATAGCCTGCAGCACATTGTCGGTGCCGATGATGTGGCGGCCGACCATTTCGATGTGGGGCGGCATGGCCTGCAGGTGCTGGCTGGCGCTCATGGCGTCGCGGAAGCGGCGTTCGAAGGGGGCCGAGTCGAGGATCGCCGTGGTGCCGGCGGCGCGGTAGGCGGCGATCGAGACGTCGGTCGCCTCGTTCATGCCGTGGGTGGTGGCGAGCCGCAGCCGCAGGCGGCCGTCGACGTCGAGCGTACCGGCGGCGGCCGCGTCGTAGGCCTCGCGCGCCGCCTCGTGCAGGAAGGCGCGGGCGGCCGAGAGCTTGGCTTCGAGCTGGCCGATCTCGCGCTGGATCGCGTTGTTCACCGCCATGGCGTTGATCGAGGCGCGGCTCTGCTTGCCGCGCGCCAGCTCGACATAGGCCTCGAACAGCCGCCGCGCGACGCCCAGGGTCACGCTGCAGAAGCCGGTGGCGTAGAGCAGGGTGGATTGCAGGGTGTAGAGCGGGCCGCGCTCGCGCCGTTCCTCGAGGGCATCGCGCGCCGGCGCGCGTTCGTCGGGCACGAAGAGATCCTCGACCGTGTAGGTGTCGCTGCCGGTGCCACGCAGGCCCAGCACATGCCAGTCGTCGGTGATCTTCGCGTCGGCCCGAAGGAACACGAAGCTGCGATCGTCCGGCCGGCCGTAGCGCTGATGCGGCGAGCCGTCTTGGTTCTGCACGGCGCTGTGGGCGCCCAGCCAGCGCGTGTGGCGGCCGCCGCTGGCGAAGCTCCAGGTGCCGCTCAAGCGATAGCCGCCCTCGACGCGCACGGCGCGGCTCTTGCTGTGCTTGGCACCCCAGGCAAGCCCGTCGCGCGGATCGCCGAACACCGCGGCCGCCGTCTCATGCGGCATGGCGGCGGCCGAGGTCGCGGAGGAGACGTTGGACTGGTTGACGAACCACGCCGTGCTGGCGTCGGCCCAGGCCAAGGTCTCGCAGGCGCGGGCATAGTCGAGCAGGTCGATCTCCTGGCCGCCGAGACTTTTAGGCAGCAGCAAGCGCAACATGTCGGCCTGCACCAGCGCGTCGACCACTTCCGGCGTCAGCTCGCGGCGGCGGTCCATCTCCGGGCCGTGGGCATCGAGCAGCGTCTGCAGACCGCGGGCGCGCACGACTGCGCTCGGCATCGAAGTGGTCTGCAGGCTGGAGTCCATGGCGTTCCTCGTCGTCGATGAAGACGACCTTACACCACGCAGCCGTAATGTGCCGAGGAGACCAGCTTCACGTACTTGTCGTGCACCGAGCCCGGCTTGAGCTTCGCCGCGCGGTCGGGCGCGCGCCATTCCGCCAGGCGCTTGGCGATCTCGGCGTCCGACAGCTCGACATTCAGGGTGCGCTTGCCGGGATCGATCACGACCGTGTCGCCATCGCGCACCGCCGCGATCGGTCCGCCACGCGCCGCCTCGGGCGAGATGTGGCCGATCAGGATGCCGTGGCTGACGCCCGAGAAGCGGCCGTCGGTGATCAGCGCCACGTCCTCGCCCAGCCCGCGACCCTGCAGCTGGATGGTGAGCATCACCATCTCCGGCATGCCGGGGCCGCCCACCGGGCCGACATTGCGCACCACGATCACCGAGCCGCGCTCGATCTTGCCGGCGCGGATCGCCGCCATCGTCTCGGCCTCGGACTCGAAGACGCGGGCCGGGCCGCGGAACTCGCCTTTCTCTAGGGTCTTGCCCGAGAGCTTCAGCACGCAGCTCTCCGGCGCCAGGTTACCCGTGAGCACGCTGATATGGTTGTTGGCCGGCGCCACCGGATCCTTGAGCGGGCGCACGACGTCCTGCTTTCCGATCTTGGCCAGGGTGGGCACGTCCGCGAGGTTTTCGGCCAGGGTCTTGCCCGTCACCGTCATCACGTCGCCGTGCAGCAGGCCGGCGTTCAACAGCTCCTTCATCACCACCGGCACGCCGCCGATCGCATGCAGGCTGGTCATGGCGTAGGGGCCGTGCGGCTGCAGCCGGCCGATCAGCGGCACGCGTTCGCCGATCCGCTGGATATCCTCGATGGTGAGCGGCACCTCGGCGGCGCGCGCCACCGCCAGCAGGTGGAGATACATGTTGGTCGAGCCGCCCAGGGCATAGACGGTGGTGATGGCGTTCTCGAAGGCCTTCATCGTCATGATGTCGCGCGGCCGGATCCCGCGTTCCATCAGCCGGTAGAGGGCCTCGACCGAGGCGCGCGCCTGCGCCTTGACGTCGGCATGGATGTCGCTCGTCGCCTCGTAGTCGGCGGGATGGGAGGCGCCGCGCGGCAGCATCATGCCGATCGCCTCGGCCGTGGTGCTCATGGTGTTGGCGGTGAACATGGCGCCGCAGGTGCCGCTGCCCGGCATGACGTTGCGCTCGAGCTCGGTGAGCTCGGCGGCGGTGATGCGGCCGGCCTCCTGAGCAGCGCGGCCCTCGGCGTAGTCCATGATGGTGAGGTTGGTGCCCTTGGCCGCCCAGGGCTCGAAGGAGACGCGGCCGGGCGAGCTGGTGCCGGGATAGAGCACCAGCCCGAAGGCGTTGGTGCGGGCCAGCGGCATCAGCGCCGCCGCGCCGGTCTTGTCGCAGCCCGAGATGACGATCATGGCGTCGCCGTGATGGGCGTAATGGCCGATCTCGAAACAGTCGGCGACGACGTCGCGCGAGACCAGGCTGTAGCCCGCCGTCGGCGTGCCCTGGGTCAGCGCATCCGATACTGCCGGCGCCCCCACGACCAGCCCCTGGCCGCCGCGCTCGGCCAGCAGCTCGACCAGCAGGTCGGCGAGCCCACGCACCCGATTGTTGCAGCGATGCGCGTTGGTCCAGGCGCTGGCGATGGTGACCACCGCCGTCGATTTGGCCGTGCGATCGGGATCGAACCCGGCCGCTCGCAACTCGACGCGGGATTTCTTCCAGTAGGTGCTGCTGTCTTGGGTCATGGCGGTGGCTGTCTTCTCTCTAAACAATATCCATCGGAGGATAGCGTCGCTTCCGCAGGTCAGCCAAACCTCCATCGAGCTGGATGGTTCGCCGCGAACAATGCATCCATCGCAACGCGGAAAATTGCGGCGCCTACAATCTTATGAGTTCCGTGCTGCTGCTCGGTAACTGTGGGATGCCTGCTGTTCTCGATTGCGGCATCGTCCGCTCGAAACGGCTGAGATCGGACACCTAGCCTTCTACGAAGGCGGATCCACTGGGCTTCGGGCTACGCACAGGTTGTGGCACGGACGACGTGTCCGAACCGCAGGGGCCCGTTCATGGCCCATCGCAAGGACCTCGCCGCGCACGGGCGCGAGGGCAAGGTCACATTTAGGCTACACCATCTCTCCGTGCGCTCAGCCTATAGTAGTGACGCTTTACGCCCCTCAAGGCGTCGGTCGCAGCCTCGATCAATCTCCGGCGACTGCCTGCCTGCCTCGGCTACCCCGCGCGAGGCAGGCGGGGAGCAAATTCGGAGGCAGGCCTTATAAGGCGCCTGTCTCACCCCTGATCTCCTTGCATCGCGAATGACACCGGTTTTCCACTAGATTCGTGTGGCTGGTACGCTCCCGACGATGCTTGCCGATGGCCTCAGCCGCCCGGTTTGACCGGCTGGAGCGGGATGGCGTCTGGGCAGGTGATCGACGAGGAGGGCGCTGCCCTCACCGCTGCAGGCCCGAGTGCGCAGGTCGCGGGCGAGGCGGCGGACGCGCCGCCGCGTTCCTTCCGCACTACTTCACGGTGCGGATGGCGCGGCTACCCAGTGCATTGCCGTAGGTCGCGACGTGGTTGCCGGTCTGGTTGATGTCGCTGGCGCCGGACAGCAGGTAGAGCTGCGGCTTGCCGACGCTCTTCCACTTGCCATCGACAAATTCGCGGGCGTGGGTCGTGCCGTCGGTCGAGGCCTCGCTGTAGAGGATGTTGGAGCCGTAGCCGTTGCTCGGCACGACATAGACGGCCTCGCCGGTGTTCTCGCCGTTGTTGGCGAAGCCGACCCGCAGCCC
>MKRV01000225.1 GCA_001897995.1 Alphaproteobacteria bacterium 65-37
CTATGAAAAAACCGCCCGAAACTATCTCGCCGTCGTCACCATCGCCGCCATCGCACTATGGATCCGATAAGTGTCCACAGAGCCTAAAGCGTCTTCCGATATCCGCAAGTAATTTCTTGTATATGAATTATATTGCATAACTGAGGAAATGGAGGATTCATATGCGCGCCGAATAATTCGTGATCCTGAAAAGAGAGATTAGAGGAAATGACCCGGAGTTTTGACCATTTGGTCCGCGCTGCTGCCGTCGCGATGGCCTGCATGCTCTCCTCGGCGGTGCAGGCTCAATCGCCGGGCTATCCGATCAAGCCGATCCGCCTGATCGTGCCGCAGCCGCCGGGCGGCACCGCCGACACGGTCGGCCGCGTGCTGGCGGAGTTCATGGGCCAGGATCTCGGCGAGCAGATGATCGTCGACAATCGGCCCGGCGCCTCGAGCTCGATCGGCATGGAGGCGGCGGCGCGATCGGCGCCCGACGGTTACACGCTGATCGTGGCGTCCTCGACCGGGCTCGTGGTCAATCCGCTGATGATGCAGGTACGCTTCGATCCGCTGAAGGACTTCGAACCGGTCGGCCTCGTTTCCGAAGGGACCGTCCTGATGGTCGCCAACCCCGAGTTTCCCGCGAAGGACCTGCGCGACGTCGTGGCGCTGGCGCGCAAGCGGCCCGACGAGATCGCCTACGCGACCTGGGGGCTCGCCTCACCGGCGGCCGTCTGCATGCAGATGATCGTCGCGGCCACGGGCATCCGCATGAACCAGGTGCCCTACAAGGGAGGGTCTCCCCTGGTGGCCGACATGGTGGCGGGTCACATCAAGGTCGGCTTCGCCGATTCGACGTCGGCCTTCGGGCCGATCCAGTCGGGCAAGCTCAAGGCACTGGCAAGCTGCGCTGGACCGTCGGAGGTGATTCCCGGCGTGCCGAGTTTCAAGGACCAGGGCATCGACTACGATTTCCTGTGGCGGACCTTCCTCCTGGCGCCTGCCGGGACGCCCCAACCGGTGCTGGAGCGGCTGAATCAGGCTTTCCGCCAGGCCCTTGCGCGTCCGGAGGCGGCCGCTCGATTGAAGGACGCCGGCACCAACCCGATGCCGACACAGCCGCCCATGGTCGATCTCAAGCCGATCATCGAGCGCGACACCATTCTGCTGAAAAAGATTCTCGGCGAGACGAACGCCAAGGCGACATCGCAGTGAAGGATGTGACGATGCACAGGACTCTCGGCTTTTTCGGTACTCTTGCCGCCGCACTCCTGACCGTGACCAGCGCGTCCGCGCAGAAGGCAGGCGGCGTGCTGCGCGTCTACCACAGCGACAATCCGCCGACCGCTTCCTTGCACGAGGAAGTGACCATTGGAACGCTCCATCCCTTCATGGCGGTGTTCAACAATCTGGTGATCTACGACCAGACCTCCAAGCGCAACGCCGACGACACGATCGTGCCCGATCTGGCGACCTCCTGGGCGTGGGACTCCTCCCACACCAACCTCACCTTCAAGCTGCGCGAGGGGGTGCGCTGGCACGACGGCAAGCCCTTCACCAGTGCCGACGTGAAATGCACCTGGGACACGATTGCGGGCAAGCGCGACGCCGGCTGGCGCAAGAACCCGCGCAAGGAGTGGTATGCGAACCTGCGCGAGGTGACGACCGACGGCGAGTTCCAGGTCACCTTCCATCTCGAGAGGCCACAGCCCTCGTTTCTCGGCTTCCTCGCCGCGGGTTTCTCGGCCGTCTATCCCTGTCATGTGGCGGGTCGCGACATGCGGACCAAGCCGATCGGCACCGGCCCGTTCAAGCTGGCGGATTTCAAGCCGAACAAATCGATCTCGCTGGTGCGCAATCCCGACTACTGGAAGAAGGGCCGGCCCTATCTCGACGGCATCGAATGGCGGATGATCACCAATCGGGCGACCCGCGTCCTGGCCTTTACCGTCGGCGAGTTCGATCTCACCTTTTCACAGGACATCACCGCGCGGCTCGCCCGGGAGATCAAGGTCAAGGCGCCAACGGCGATCTGCGAGCAGAACCAGCACAACATCCAGGGCCAGCTCCTGGTGAATACCTCGTCCGCGCCGTTCGACGATCCGCGCATCAAGAAGGCGATGATGCTCACCATTGATCGCAGGGCTTTCATCGACGCCATCGGCGACGGTGAGGACAGGATCGGCGGTGTGATGGAGGCGCCTCCCGAAGGTGTCTGGGGGATCGGGCCCGATCGGCTGGCCGACGTGCCGGGCTTCACCGGCGACGTCGCGACGAACCGTGCGGAAGGCCGCCGCATCATGCAGGAGATGGGCTATGGGCCCGACAAGCCGCTGCGGATCAAGGTATTGACGCGCAACATGCCGTCCTACCGCGACTCGGCCGTCCTGCTGATCGACCATCTGAAGCAGGTCCATATCGAGGGCGAGCTCGAGACCATCGAAAGCGCCCTCTGGTACACACGGTTGATCCGCAAGGACTACAACGTTGCGATGAACACGGGCGGGTCGGCGCTCGATGATCCCGACGTGATGTTCTACGAGGCCTATGCCTGCGGTTCCGAGCGCAACTACACGGGCTATTGCGACAGGGAGATGCAGGCGCGCTTCGATCAGCAGTCGGCGACCGTGGATCCCGTGCGCCGCAAGGAGCTGGTGCAGCAGATCGACCATGATCTGCAGATGCAGGGCGTGCGGCCCTCGATCTTCCACATGCGCGCCAATACCTGCTGGCAGTCCCACGTGCACGGCGTCGCGCTCGCCGCCAACTCGCAGTACAACCACTGGCGCTTCGAGGAGGTCTGGCTCGACAGGTAGGGATCGCCTCCTGCCTTACCGCTCCTGCGCCGCCTCCAGCCGCTTGGCGTACTTCTGACCCCATAGGGCGAGCGGCACCAGCGCCTGGTCGAGGGAGATGCCGAGCTTGGTGGCGGAGTACTCGACCCGCGGCGGCACCTGGTGGAAGACCTCGCGGTGGACCAGCCCGTCGCTCTCCATTTCACGCAGGGTCTGGATCAGCATCTTCTCGCTGATCTCGGGAACCAGCCGCTTCAGCTCGCCGAAGCGGCGCGGCTCCTGGCAGACCCACCACAGGATCAGCGCCTTCCACTTGCCGCCGACCACCTGGAAGGCCGGGCCGAGGCCGCAACTGTCGGGCTTGGCCATCGTATTCTCCAATACTGAGAAAAAGGTAAGTACCTGATAATTTTGTCCGTACTTGCCCGATGTCAAGTGAGGCCCATCTAGCCCTCCATAGCAACGGAGCTGGAGCATCATGGGCAAGTATCAGGGAAAGAAGGCGGTAGTGATCGGCGGCACGCACGGCATGGGCCGCGCGGCGGCCGAGGCGCTGATCGCGGAGGGGGCCGAGGTTCTGCTGACGGGGCGCAATCCACGCACGGTCGAGGCGGCGCGGCGCGAATTCGGCGCCAAGGCCGAGGTCGTCGCGTCCGACATCGCCAGCCTGAAGGACATCGCCGAGCTGGCGCTGCGCGTGGCCGACGGCATCGGACATATCGATTTCCTGTTCGTCAACGCGGGCTACTCGAAGCTCGAGCCGGTGGGCGACGTGACCGAGGCATCCTACGACCGCATCTTCGACGTGAACACCAAGGGTGCGTTCTTCACCGTGCAGCGCCTGCTGCCATTGATTCGGGATGGCGGCTCGATCGTTTTCACGACGTCGGTGGCCAACGAGTCCGGCGCGCCGGGCATGAGCGTCTATGGCGGCGCCAAGGCGGCGGTCACGGCCTTCATGCGGGTCATGGCCTCCGAGCTGCTGCCGCGACGCATCCGCGTGAATTCGGTGAGCCCGGGCTTCATCGATACGCCGACCATGGGCGTGGTCGAGGCGACACCGGAAGAGCAGGCCGAGTTCCGCAAGATCGGTGATGCCGTTACCCCGATGGGGCGCCACGGCACGGTCGAGGAAGTGGCCCGGGCGGTTCTCTATCTCGGCTTCGAGGCGACGTTCACGACCGGCATCGAGCTCGTGGTCGATGGTGGCTTGAATCAGCGCCTGAAGATTATCGGCAACCACTGAAAGGGAAGTATCATGACCGATGTGACGGTGATCGGCCTCGGCGCCATGGGCACGGCTCTTGCGGTGGCGCTGCTCAAGGCAAGCCAGCGTGTGACGGTGTGGAACCGCACGGCCGCCCGCGCCGCCCCTCTGGTGCAGCGCGGGGCCACGGCGGCGAACGATGTTCGGCAGGCCGTGGCGGCGAGCCCCGTGATCGTGGTCTGCGTCTATGACTACAAGGCCTCGCGCGCGGTCCTCGAGGAGGCGGGCGACGCACTGGCGGGCAAGGTGCTGATCGAATTCAGCACCGGCAGCCCGCTCGACGCCCGCGAGGCCGACCGATGGGCACAAAACCATGGCGCCGACTATCTCGACGGCGCGCTTCTGGCGACGCCGAGCCAGATTGGCCGGCCCGACACGCCGATCTTCCTGTCGGGCTCCGAGACCGCCTATCGCCAGGCCGAGACGGCCTTGAAGGCGATCGGCGGCGGGCTGATGTATCGCGGCGGCGAGCCCGGCGCGGCCGCGGCCTGGGACATCGCCGCGCTCTCGAGCATGTTCGGGATGATGTTCGGCTTCTTCCATGGCGTGCGCGTCTGCGAGGCCGAGGGGCTGAGCGTCAGCGCCTTCGGCGACATGATGGGCCAGATCTCGCCGGTGATCGGCGAGATGGTCCGCCAGCAGGGCAAGTCCATCGCCGCCGACAACTTCGCCAACCCTGAAAGCTCGATGGCGATCTGTGCCGGCTCCGGTACGCTCTTCCTGCGGCAGGCGCGCGAGGCCGGGATCAGCGCCGAGTTCCCGACCTTCGCCGACGGGCTGTTCCGTCGCGCCATGGCGGCCGGACTGGGGGAGGAGACGCTCTCCTCCATGGTCAAGGTGCTGCGCGGGTAAAGAGCAACTGAATGGTTGCCTGTCTCGGCATAAGCCGCTAGGAGACAGGCAACCAGGAGGTTGCCTATGACCGATGCCCCGGCAAGTGATCAGCCAATCAGTGATCGAATAGAAAAGTCCGTCGAGCTCAAGGCGCCGGTGGCGCGGGTCTGGCGGGCGCTGACCGATCACGTCGAGTTCGGCACATGGTTCGGCGTGAAGCTCGAAGGCCCGTTCGTACCGGGCCAGACGGCGCGTGGCCGCATCACCCATCCCGGCTACGATCATCTCACCATGGAAGTCGTGGTGCAGAAGATGGAGCCGGAGCGCTACTTCTCCTTCACTTGGCATCCCTATGCCATCGAGCCCGACAGGGACTATAGCGGCGAGCCCTCGACCCTGGTCGAGTTCAGGCTGCAGAAGACGGCGGCCGGCACCTTGCTGCAGGCCTGTGAATCGGGCTTCGACAAGCTGCCGCCGGAGCGTCGCGACCTCGCATTCCGCATGAACGAGGGCGGCTGGACGGCGCAGATGGAGAATATCGCCAAGCACGTCGACCATGCCGCGTAGTGCTGTCTCCGCCGCCCTCAGGAACAACGCCTCGATCTTCGCCGCCCTTGGCGACGAGACCAGGCTGGCGCTGCTGGCCGAGCTGACCAAGGGCGAGCCGCAGTCGATCGCGCGCCTCACCGAGGGTACGCGGCTGACCCGCCAGGCGATCACCAAGCATCTGCGGGTGCTGGAAG
>MKRV01000226.1:0-1794 GCA_001897995.1 Alphaproteobacteria bacterium 65-37
GCACCTCGCGATCCTCGTAGGCCGCGACCGGCGAGAAGAAGTCACGCGGGTTGGCGAGTCCGTTGGCACCGATCGGGCCGCGTTCGGGCAGGGTGAGCGCGCTGCCATAGTTCTCGCAGATATAGCCGCGCACCGGACCGGCCGGCAGCTCGACCCGCATCTTGACGCCGCGCGGCACGACGGCGATCTCGCCTGCCGCCACCTCGACGACGCCGAACTCGGTGCAGAGGCGCAAGGTGCCCTGCTGCGGCACGAACAGCATCTCGCCGTCGGCATTGTAGAAATACTCGTCGACCATCGAGCGCGTGGCGACATAGATATGGGCCGCCATGCCGGCCTGCGTCGCGGCATCGCCTGCGGTCGTCATGGTGCGTATGCCCTCGACGAACGAGGTCGGCGTCGCGGGGATCGGCAGCGGATCCCAGCGCAGGGGCGCGATCGGCAGATCGACGTCAGGCTGCGGCGCGGTGCGCCACTGGCCGATATCGGCCTTGGTGAAGGGGCCGACATGCGCCAGGGTCGGCCGGATCCGGTAGAGCCACGACCGCCGATTGGTGGCGCGCGGCGCCGTGAAGGCCGTGCCGCTCAGCTGCTCGGCATAGAGACCGTAGGCGCAGCGCTGCGGCGAGTTCTGCCCGACCGGCAGCGCGCCAGGCAGCGCCTCCGTCTCGAAGCTGTTGCCGAACCCGGACATGTAGCCCGCCAGGGCCACGCTCGCCGCCTTGCTCATGGACCGCTCCTCTCCAGATAGTTTCATTTGTAACTAATTTTGGAAGAGAGAGCAAATCGAGAAAATTGGTTTGTTTTGCCTCATCCTGAGGAGGCCGCGTAGCGGCCGTCTCGTAGGATGGGCTTTAGGCGAGGTGCTCGTTCCCACCCTTCGAGACGCTCGCTACGCTCGCTCCTCAGGGTGAGGTTGGTTTGTTTCGCCTCATCCTGAGGAGGCCGCGTAGCGGCCGTCTCGTAGGATGGGCTTCAGGCGAGGTGCTCGTTCCCACCCTTCGAGACGCTCGCTGCGCTCGCTCCTCAGGGTGAGGTTGGTTTGTTTCGCCTCATCCTGAGGAGGCCGCGTAGCGGCCGTCTCGTAGGATGGGCTTTAGGCGAGGTGCTCGTTCCCACCCTTCGAGACGCTCGCTACGCTCGCTCCTCAGGGTGAGGTTGGTTTGTTTCGCCTCATCCTGAGGAGGCCGCGTAGCGGCCGTCTCGAAGGATGGGCCTCAGGCGAGGTACATTGCTCCATGGACGATGAACCGGGCGCTCATATCTACATGCTCCGCTGCTCCGACGGCAGCTATTACGTTGGCTCGGCACGTCGCGGATTGGAGCGACGTGTCGCTGAGCACAACGACGGCAAGTATGGCGGCTTCACGTCGAAACGCCTGCCGGTCGTCCTGGTCTGGGCGGAGCACTTTCCCGACATCACCGATGCCATTGCTGTCGAGAGGCAGATCAAGGGATGGTCGCGGGTAAAGAAAGAGGCGCTGATACGCGGCGACTATGGTGCCTTACGGACTTTGTCGAAGAGGAGTAGCAGCAAGCCTTCGGCAGACCTTGCCTGAGGCCCATCCTTCGAGACGGCCGCTTCGCGGCCTCCTCAGGATGAGGAAAAAACAGAACCAACCTCACCCTGAGGAGCGAGCATAGCAAGCGTCTCGAAGGGCGAGACAGCCGCTGCGCGGCCTCCTCAGGATGAGGTCGTCACGGCAACAAGATCAGCGGGCCGATGGTGGTGCGGCTTTCGAGGTCGCGGTGGGCCTGGGCGGCGGCAGTGAGGGGATAGCGGTGCCGGATATC
>MKRV01000226.1:1824-7322 GCA_001897995.1 Alphaproteobacteria bacterium 65-37
GGCGCCCAGCTCCTCGACCCTGAGACGCTCGATCGGACCGCTGGCATGGCCGTAGCAGACCCAGTGGCCGCAGAGCGCCAGCGCCTCGAGATTCTCGCGCGCCGCCGCCTCGCCCAGCCCGTCATAGATCACATTGGCACCGCGGCCGCCGGAGGCCTCGTGCACCGCAGCGGCGAAGCGATAGTCGCGGCCGACGACGACGAAGTCGCAGCCCGCGGCCCGCGCCGCCCGCGCCTTGTCGTCGGACGACACCGTGCCGATCACCCTTGCCCCCAGCGCCTTGGCCCACTGACAGAGCAGCAGGCCCACACCACCGGCCGCGGCATGGACGAGAACGGTCTCGCCCGCGCGCAGCCGATGGGTACGATGCAGGAGATACTCGGCCGTCATGCCCTTCAGCATCACCGCCGCCGCCGTCTCGTCGTCAATATCGTCCGGCAGCAACACAGCCTGCGCCGCCGGCAAGGTGCGGACGCCGAGGTAGGCGCCGGGCGGCAGGCAGGCATAGGCCACACGGTCGCCGGGCAGCAGGTGGGCGACGCCGTCGCCGACATCCAGCACCTCGCCCGCCGCCTCCAGGCCGAGCGGCGCCGGCGGCTCGATCAGCCGGACCTCGCCCTTGCGCACATAGACGTCGAGGTAATTGACGCCGATCGCGGTCTGCCGGATCCGCACTTCGCCCGGGCCCGGCGCCGGCGCCTGCAGCGATCGGGGCTCCAGCACATCGGCATTGCCGAAGCGTGCCGCGACCACGCCCTCAGTCGCCATCGATCCGCTGCTGCCGGCGATCGCCGGGGTGCCGGGCACGCGTCCTTGAGGGCGTCGCCGCAGATAGCTGCGCAAGCCCTCGAAGCCGCCCTCGTAGACGCCCTTGCCCACGAGATCGGCGAACTCCTGTTCGCGGCCGCGCGGTGTATCGAAGGTCGACTGCCAGTGCCAGAAGGTGCGCTCGCCGTCGGTGATGCGCTTCAGCTGCACCGTGGCGACGTAACGGCTGAGCGGCAGGGTGGCGTCGAGGATGCAGTAGGTCGAGACGTAGTCGTTGTCCGACAGCGCGAGCAGCTGCTCGCGGATATGGTTGCCGTCCTTCAGGCTGAAGCTGCGCACGCAGCCGATCTGGTCGGACGGTTCGTCGTTCTCGATCGCCGACTCGGCAATGGCCGGATGCCAGGCGGTGTGGCTGTTGAAATCGCGCAGCACCGCCCAGACACGCTCGATCGGCGCATCGATCACGGCGGAGCGGACGACCCGGATCATCGCGACCTGCGCGTCAACGGCGCATCAGCGTCTTCAGCGAATCGAACGCCGCCTGGAAGACGCCCTGCCCGATGTCGCGTGCCAGCTGGCCTTCGCGCTCCGGCGCGCAGTCGAACTCGGCCCACCATTCGGCGAAGGTCCGGTTGCCGTCGGTCACCGGCGTCAGCTTCAGGGTGGCGACGTAATTGTCGACGCCCATCGGGCTCTCCAGGATCGAGTAGGAGCATTGGAAGTCGTAGTCCGAGAGCGTGAGGAGCTGCTCGCGGATCGTGCCGCCGTCCTTCAGGCGAAAGTTGCGCACGCAGCCGATACGGTCCGAGGGCTGGCCGCCCTCGATGCGCGAATCGGCCACGAACGGCGTCCAGTTCGGGAGCCCGTTGAAGTCGCGGATGCGGCCCCAGACCTGCTCGGCCGGCGCCTCGATAACGGTCGAGGTATAGACCTTGATCACGCTGCCCTACTCGCCGGCCTGGGTGCGCGCTGGACCCGGTACAACGGCCGGACCACCGCCCTGCCCTCCGCCGGAGCCCCCACTCTGGCTGCGTTCGAGCAGGCCTTGCGCCGCCCGGCCGACATCGCCGCCCTCGACGCCGATCTCGCGCAACAACTGGTCGATCAGAGGCGCCTGGGCGCGAAAGCGCAGCGCCGAATTGACGACACTGTCGGCCAGGCCGGCGCCGACGTCGCCCGCCTCGGCACGACCGCCGGCCGATCCACCGCCGCCGCCCAGCCCATCGACCTGCAGGATCTTGATGCCCTCGATCCGCTCCATCGGCTTCACCGATTCGCGGATGATGGCATCAAGCTTCTCGATCAGCCGCATGCGCATGGCCGAAAGGCGAGCATCGGGGCTGAGCAGGTTCTGCGCCTCGTTCATCAGCCGCGTGCCCTCCGCGTCGACCTCGAGCCGGATACGCTGGGCGAGCGCCCGGATCTTCTCGGCATCCGCCTCGGCCTCGGCTTCGGCGCGGACCGCGGCGCCGCGATCCTCTGCGGCGTTCCGCTCCGCCTCGGCGGCGACCGTAAGGCGCAATGCCTCGCGCTCGGCCTCCTGCCGAGCCCCGATCAGCTCGACGCTCTTGCGCCGCTCGGCCATCTCGGTCTCGCGCGCGGTGAAGACACGCTCCTCCTCGGCGACGGCGATCGCCCGCGCCCGATCGGCCGCGGCCTGCGCCTCCGACTGCGCCCGCGACTGCTCGGCGATCGCCACGTTGCGCTCCTGCTCGGCAAGCTCGATCGACTTGCGGCGGGCGATCTCGAGTTCCTCGACCTCGCGCTCCTTGGCGATGCGCTGCTCCTCGATCGCCCGTTCCGAGGCGAGCCGCGCCTGCTCGATCGCCTGGCGTGCCATGATCTGGGCCCGCTCCGCCTCCTGATCCTTGTCGGCCCGTTCGCGCGCCACGCTGGCGCGCTGGGCGGCGCGCTGGGTCTCGAGATCCTGCTCCTGGGCGAGCCGCGCATGCTCGAGCGCCCGGTCGATCTCCAGGCCCTGGCGTTCGGTGTCGAGATTCTTGTTGCGGATCTCGATCATCGTATCTTGCTCAATGTCGTTGCGGATCTTCTTGCGCCGCTCGATCTGCTCGGTGAGCCGCGTCAAACCCTCGGCATCGAAGGCATTCGACGGGTTGAAGAATTCCATGGCGGTCTGGTCGAGCTGGGTCAGCGACACCGTCTCGAGCTCGAGGCCGTTCTGCAGCAGGTCCTCGGCGACCACGGCGCGCACGCGCTTCACGTACTCGCCGCGCTTCTCGTGCATCTCCTCCATGGTCATCTCGGCGGCCACCGTGCGCAGCGCGTCGACGAACTTGCCCTCGATCAGCTCGCGCAGGGCATCGGGCTGCATGGTGCGCTGGCCGAGCGTCTGGGCCGCCGCGGCGATCGCCGGGTCGGCCGCCTGCACGCGCACATAGAACTCGCTCACCACATCGACCCGCATGCGGTCGCGGGTGATCAGTGCCTTGTCGCGGCCGCGCCCCACTTCCAGGCGCAAGGTGTTCATGTTGACGGGGATGACCTCGTGCACGATGGGCAGCACGAAGGCCCCGCCGTTCATCACGACCTTCTGCCCGCCCAACCCAGTGCGCACGAAGGCGCGTTCCTTGGACGAGCGCAGATAGAGCCAGTTGAACAGCCAGATCACGATCGCCACCACGATGGCTGCGACCACCAGGGCCAGAATAAAGGTACCGAATTGGGCTCCGCTCATAGCGACCTCCCGTTCATCGCCGGATGTTCTTGAATTGACGCGTCGTTTCGGTGAGCGCCCGCTCGGTCGGCAGCCGCTCCATGCTCGATGCGCCGTAGAAACCATTGCACTCGGGACAGGCATCGAGGATGAACCGTGCATCCTCGGGCGTGGCGATCGGCCCGCCGTGGCAAAGCACGATGGCATCGGGCTTGATCTGCCGGACGATCGCCGTCCACGCCTTGATCCGCGGCACGCAGTCGGCGAGCTTCAGACCGGTCTCGGCGCCGATGCTGCCGCCGGTCGTGAGCCCCATATGGCAAACCACGATGTCGGCACCGGCCTTGGCCATGGCCGTGGCCTCGTCCTCGTTGAAGACATAGGGCGTGGTCAGCAGATCGTGGCGTCCCGCCGACCGGATCATCTCGACCTCGTGGTGGAAGCCCATACCGGTCTCCTCGAGGTTCCGGCGGAACTGCCCGTCGATGATGCCCACGGTCGGAAAGTTCTGCACGCCCGAGAAGCCGAGCTCGCCCAGCCGGCGCAGAAAGTCGTCGAGGACCAGGAAGGGGTCGGTGCCGTTGACGCCGGCCAGCACCGGCGTGCGCTCGACCACCGGCAGCACCTCGCGCGCCATCTCCAGCACGACGTCGTTGGCGTTGCCGTAGGCCAGCAGGCCGGCCAGCGAGCCGCGGCCGGCCATGCGGTAGCGGCCGGAATTGTAGATCACGATCAGGTCGATGCCGCCCGCCTCCTCGCACTTGGCCGAGAGGCCGGTGCCGGCGCCGCCGCCGATGATGGGCTCGCCGCGGGCGATCATGCCGCGGAACCTGTCGAGAATGTCCTTGCGAGCGATACGCGCCATATCCCTACCGTGAGCCCCTTACCGTGCAGCGACGCGGGCGGGCCTGCCGCCGGCGATCTCGTTGAAGTTCGCAACCAGTGCGTCGATGAAGGCCTGGTCGTTGATGTTGTGCGGCAGCACGACCAGCCGTCGGTCGGTGCCGCTGCGGAAGCCCGCGATCAAGGTGTCGAACAGGGCCTTGTCGGCCGCGGGATCCCAGAAGGGCTGGCCGGGCGCGTCGAGCATCGAGACGCCGCCCTGGGGGATGAGGAAGCGCACCGGCCCCTGCAGGCGATTGAGCTTGTCGACCAGGAACTGGCCGATGCGCCGGCACTCCTCGGCCGTGGTACGCATCAGGGTGACGTTGGCGTTGTGCCGGTAGAGATTGCGGCCGCGATGCTGCGCCGGCACGGTGTCCATCGCCCAGAAATTGATCATGTCGAGGGCACCGCAGCTCCCGACATAGGGGACCCGGCTGCGGGCAATGACATCGAGCCGGGTTGGCCCTGCCGACAACAGGCCGCCACCGACCTCGTCGGCGATCTCCGTCGTAGTGACGTCGATCACGCCGGCCAGCAGGCCCGACTCGACCAGCTTCTCCATCGACTGGCCGCCGGTGCCGGTGGCATGGAACACCAGACAGTCGTAGCGTTCCTCGAGCTGCTTGGTGACGCCTTGCACACAGGCCGTCGTGACGCCGAACATGGTGAGGCCGACCGCCGGCTTGGCGGGGCCGGTCGCCGCACTGCGCCCGGCATGGGCGATCATGCCGGCGAGGGCATGCGCGGCGTTGGAGAGCACCCGCTCGGACACGCTGTTGATGCCGGCGATGTCGGTCACCGAATACATCATGCAGATGTCGGAGGGGCCGACATAGGGCTTCACGTCACCCGAGGCCACGGTTGACACCATCACCTTGGGAATGCCGATCGGCAGCCGTCGCATCGCCGTGGTCGCGAGCGCCGTGCCGCCCGAGCCGCCGGCAGAGATCAGCCCACCGAGATCGCGCCGCGTGGTGATGAAATGCTCGAAGGCCACCGCCATCTCCGTGACGGCCGAGCCGCGGTCGCCGGTGAACACCGCGCGCTCGCCACGCGGATGATGTCGCGCCACCTCGCGCGGCGGCACCGAAGCCGGTGACGGCGCCCCCGAGGTCGCAAGATCGACGGTGACGGTGCGGAGCCCAAGCTTCTCCAGGCAGTTGCGCAGGAA
>MKRV01000227.1 GCA_001897995.1 Alphaproteobacteria bacterium 65-37
CGATATGTTCGCGCCGCGCTCGGTTGCGGTGATCGGCGCGTCCGGCGACACGACCAAGATCGGCGGCCGGCCCCTCAAGTTCCTCAAGGCTAACGGCTTTGCCGGAGAGATCTATCCGATCAACCCCAGGGCCGCCGAGATCCAGGGGCTGCCGGCCTATCCCAGCATCGGGGCGGTGCCCCGGACAGTCGACCACGCGATCATCGCGCTGCCCTCGACGTCGGTGATGGCAGCGATCGAGGCCTGCGCGGCGCGACGTGTGCGGTCGGCCACCATCTTCAGCTCCGGCTTCGCCGAGATCGGCGACGAGGGACGCCGCTTGCAGGAGCGCCTGGCTGCCGTCGCGCGCGAGGCCGGCATGCGCATCCTGGGCCCCAACTGCATGGGTTTCATGAACCTGCGTACCGGCCTGATCGCAAGCTTCGCCTTCATGGTCGATCTGGGCCTGCCGCCACGAGGGCGTATCGCTCTGGTGAGCCAGAGCGGCGCCTTTGGCGGCCAGGCCCTGGTCATGGCGCGCGACAAGCGCATGCCGCTCGGCGCCTGGGTCACCACCGGCAACGAATGCGACATCGAGCTGGCGGACTGCATTGGCCATTTCGCACGCGACGCCGAAACCGACGTGATCATGGGCTACATGGAGGGCTGCAAGTCGGCCGACAAGCTGGTGGCCGCGCTCGAGCTCGCTCGCGACAACGGCAAGGCCGTGGTGATGGTGAAGGCCGGCAGCTCCGACGTCGGGCGCCAGGCCGTGCAGTCGCACACCGGCGCCCTGGCCGGCAACGACCGCGTCTTCGACGCGATCTTCCGCCAGTATGGCGTGCACAACGCCGCTTCGGTCGAAGGCCTGTTCGACGTCGCCTACGCCGCGAGCGGCGGACGCATTCCCCGCGAGGGGAAGCTCGGCGTCTTCACGGTCTCGGGCGGTATCGGCGTGCTGGCCGCCGACGCCGCCGAACGCGCCGGGCTCGAGCTGCCGTCGTTGCCCGAGGCGGCGAGGGAGCAGCTCCAGCAGTTGCTGCCGCACGCATCGGTGCGCAATCCGGTCGACGGTACGGCGCAGATCTGGAGCGACATGAAGGTGTTCGACACCTTCCTCCAGACCATGGCCCGCGCGGGCGATTACGACGCCCTGCTGCTGTTCCTGACGGCGATGCCTTATTCGCCCGCGCTGCAGCTGCCGCTCAAGGCATGCCTCCTGCGCCTGCGCGAGGCGCATCCCGACAAGCTGCTGATCCTGTCGATGTTCGCGCCGCCCGAATTCTGTCGCGAGATGGCCGATGCCGGCTACCTGCTGTTCGAGGACACCACACGCGCCATCGAGGCCATTGCCGCCCTTCGCGATATGGCCAGGGGTGGGGACGGGGCCAGGGACGGGGCCAGGGACGGGGATCGCGACGACGCCGATGCCGAAGCGAACGCCTCTCCCGCAACCTATCCGGCCCTGGACGGCGCCGACCACGAGCACGCGCTCAAGCAGGTGCTGACTCGTGCCGGCATTTCGGTGCCCGAGGAACGGCTGGTTCACGACGTGCAGAGCGGCGCCCTCGCGGCGGAGGAACTGGGCTATCCCGTCGCGCTGAAGATCGTGTCGCCCGACATCGTGCACAAGTCGGATGCCGGCGGCGTGGCGTTGGGCCTTGCCGATCGCGATGCCTTCGTCGATGCCTGGAAGGCGATGATGCCGCGGGTCCGTGAGGCGCATCCCGCGGCGCGCATCGAAGGCGTCCTGGTCACGCCGATGGTATCGGGCGGCGTGGAAATGATCGTCGGTGTTCACCGCGATCCGATCTTCGGCCCGGTGGCGATGGTCGGCTTTGGCGGGATCTTCGCCGAGCTGTTCGGCGACGTCTCACTACGCCGCGCTCCGGTGCGCCGCCACGAGGCGCTGGCGATGATCCGGGAGCTGAAAGGCTTTGGCCTGCTCGACGGTGCGCGCGGCCGGCCGAAGGCGGATATCGCCGCGCTGGCCGACACGATCGTGCGCCTCAGCGGCCTCGCCGCGGCCAACGACGCGGTCGTCGAGTCGATCGAGATCAATCCGGTGCGCCTTCTCGGCGTGGGTGCGGGGGCGTTGGCGCTGGATGCCGCGCTGGTTGCGCGCACGCCCGCAGCGATGGAGTGACCTGCCATGTCCCGTAGCCAGATGCCCAAGACCGTCACCTTCTATTTTTCGCTGCTGTCGCCCTGGGTCTATTTCAGCGGCCCGCGTTTTCAGGAGCTGCTGCTGCGGACGGGAGCGACCGCGCAGTACCGCCCCATCGACCTGTTCCGGGTCTTTCGCGAGACCGGCGGAACGCCGCTCAAGGACCTTCATCCCGCGCGCAAGGCCCATCGCGCTGTCGAGCGTGGCCGCTGGTCGGCCTTGCTCGGCATGCCGATCAGCGCGCAGCCGCGCTTTCATCCCGCCGACGAATCGCTGGCGGCGCGGCTGCTCATTGCCCTTCAGGTGACGGATCCGCGGGTGGCGATCTGGCCGCTGGCGCAGTCCATCCTGGCCGGCGTATGGGTCGAGGACATGAACATCGCCGATCCGGCGACGCTGGTGGCGCTGGCCGCGCGCCATGGCATCGATGGCGAGGCGATGCTTCGCCGCGGGCAGCAGCCGGACATCCTGGAGATCTACGAGTCCTACACGCGTGATGCGTTGTCGGCCGGCGTGTTCGGCGTGCCGAGCTTCACGGTCGGGGGCGAGTTGTTCTTCGGCCAGGACCGGCTCGACTTCGTCGAGCGGGCGTTGGGCAGCTGATGTTTAGCGGGAGGCACATGCCATGAAGAGATGCTTCTGGAGGGCGCTGCTGGCGCTCTGCTGCTTCGCCGTCGCGACCGGTGCCTCGGCGCAGACCTGGCCGACCAAGCCCCTCCACTGGATCTCGCCGTGGGCGCCCGGTGGCGGCAACGACGTCCTGTCGCGATCGATTGCCGCCGAGATCTCGAAGACACTCGGCCAACCGGTGGTCGTCGAGAATCGGCCGGGGGCAAGTGGCGTGATCGGCACCGACCTTGTCGCCAAGGCGCCGCCGGATGGCTACATGCTGACCCTGGGAGCACCAGCGACCCATGCGACGGCGCCGAGCATGTATCCCAACCTGCCCTATGATCCGGTGCGCGATTTCACGCCGATCACGCTGGTTGGCACGGTGGCCAGCGTCCTGGTCGTCCACCCCTCGGTTCCTGCCAACACGGTCGCCGAGTTGATCGCCTATCTCAAGGCGAACCCCGGCAAGGTGAACTATTCGTCGGTGGGCAACGGCTCGATGCAGCATCTTTCCGCCGAACTGTTCAAGCAGTTCGCAGGCGTCGACATCGTCCATGTTCCCTACAAGGGCACGTCACCGGCCCTGGTGGACCTGACAGCGGGGCGTATTCAGCTCGCTTTCGAGACCATGCCGGCCGTGCTGCCGCTGGTCCGGTCGGGCCAGCTCAAGGCCATAGCCGTTACGACGCCAAAACGTTCCAACCTGATGCCGGAGATACCCACTCTCGACGAGGCCGGCCTGAAGGGCTTCGACGCCACGATCTGGTACGGCGTCTTTGGTCCCGCCGGTATGCCGCGTGAGGTGACCGGCAAGCTCAATCAAGCCATCGTTTCCGCGCTCCGAACGCCCGAGCTGGCGAAGAGGCTTGCCGATCTGGGAGCCGACGTCTCCGCAGGAACCCCGGCAGAACTCGGAGATTTCCTGCGCGAGCAGGTCGCCAAGTGGACGACATTCATCAAGCAGAGAGGCATAGAGCCGAACTGAAATCGAGCGATCCGCCCCTCGAGTGTTTCGCCAGTGCGACTTGCTTGTCGCGAGGGCGACTTGTCGCCGACTTGCTTGCAGGATGGACGGCGCGAGAAGGCCGCCGTTCCCGAGAGGAGGCGGAACGGCGGCACTATCTCTCGCGAGACTGAATGCGGCCCGGGGGGAGCCGCACTCAGTAAAGGTGCACCTGTCGAAAATACTATCGAGGCCCGAGCAGGCGGATAAGGTGCGATTTGCCCGTTTGCTGGGTTATTTTCGGACAGCGCGACGTGGTCCATGTGAAACACTTCTTTGGTTGTCTGGTAGCATGCGTCATGATGCTGACTTTCAGAACGGCGGTGCTTTCGGAGGGCAAAGAGGTCGAGCGCGTCATCCGCGCTGCCTTCACGCCCTATGTCCGCGCTTTGGGGCGGGAGATCCCTGCCGCGGGATCTGCTGGGTTTGCCGAAGGCTGGGAGCGGTTTCTAGCGGAACTCGAGCGCGGCGACGTTTACGTCGCGTTGGATGGTGAGGGCATCGTCGGTGCCGTCAGGACGAAGCCACAGGAGAAAGGCCTTTACATCCAACAGATCGCTGTCGATCCGGTGCGACAGGGCACCGGCGTCGGGAGCTGGCTGCTGCAGCGTATCGACGAGGTGGCGCGAGCGCAGGGCCTTGGCGGTCTGTCGCTCGAAACCGCCGAGATGGCCGTGGCTAACATTCGCCTCTACCAGCGGCACGGCTTCGAGATTGTGAGCCGCGGCCCGCCCGACCACGGGCTTGACCCACATACCAGAGTCTACATGGTGAAGTCGTTTCAGGTCGGGTCATCCTGAGCCAAGCGAAGGCGACATGCTTGAAGCAAGAGGTGATGAGATGGACCTTGGGCGTGGCCGGCAGACCGGCTTGCAGGGAGAAGCGTGATGCGTGTCTTTGTCGGGAGCGTATTCGGGTTCATCGCAGGCGCCATCGTCAGCTACTTCGCGCTCATGGTCGGCTATAGCGTCTGGATCGGCCTGTTCAAGGTGCATGATCAGGACGGCGGCGGCGCGATGGCAATGGGGCTCATCATCGGTCCCGTGGTCGCTCTGATCTGCGGGATCATCGCGGCCATCTTCTGCGGTGTGCGAGTGGCACAGCGAAGCTGATCGTCGCGGCCGCCCGACTTTCCGCCATCCCCACTACCGCCGGGCGCAGTCGACGGGATCGTACGGTACCCGTTGCACGAATCTCCAAGCAGATACTCTGGAATCGATAGAGTTTAGAGCACGACCTTCCGCTCGACTGGGGCCAGTCGAGCGAAACGTGCTCTAGGCCGAAGCCGGCAGCGGCAGGTCGAGCGTCGTGGTGCGCCGCAGCTCGCGACGGTGGGTCTTGTCGTCGAACGGCCGGGCGCGATGCATGGTGCAGCGATTGTCCCAGATCACGAAATCATGCGGCTGCCAGACGTGGCGATAGACGAACTGAGATTGCGTGGCGTGGTCGGTCAGGTCGCGCAGGAGCAGCCGGCCCTCCGGCACCTGCCAGTCGACGACATGGGCGGCGTGCGAGGCGAGGTAGAGGGCGCGCCGGCCGGAGCCTGGAATGGTCCGCACCAGCGGATGGACGGCGCCCTTCAGCTTGCTCTGTTCGTCCTCGTTGAAGTCGAAGCCCAGTACGTGGCGCGAATAGACGATGGAATGAAAAACGCGCAGCCCCTCGATCGAGGCGCGGGTTTCCTCGTCGAGCGCATCGTAGGCGGCGCGCATGTCGGCGAACTCCGTATCGGCCCGCACGGGCGGCATCGTCACTGGTTCCAAAAGAGCCGGATGGTGTAGCTGCTCGATGAGTTGTCGAAGGTGGGATCACCGGTGATCAAAAAGTGATCTAAAAACCACTGCTGTTTCCCCATGCATTTCTTCGCCTCTAAGGTGCAATCGGGAAAGGGCTTCCGCTGGGTGTTTGCGACAAGATAGGCACCTTGGAAGCTTCGCAGGAAAGAATGCCTCGGCGCTTGCGCAAAGGATGTGAGGGCATTCACGGGCTCATATGAGCGTGCTTGGAAAGGTAGTCAGGTGGTCGAGTAGTCCGGCGTCCAGAGAAACCCTGGGGCGGGAGGCACCAATGTCAGCTTGGAGTCTCGATCGCGTGGAGGCGGCCTTTGCCGAGGCAGCGGTCGACCCGTCGATGTGGGTCAAAGCGCTCGACGTCGTCGCTGCACAAACCCAAGCATTCGGCGCGGCGCTCCTGCCGGCCAGCGGCGATGCATTACCCAACGTATCCTATACGGCTAGCATGGCGCCGTCCGCCGCTTCCTACTTTCGAGACGGCTGGAACCTGAGAGACGAACGCTATCGAGCGATGCCGGCGTTCATGAAGAGCGGCATCGGGGACGACTTCGACGTCATGAGTTATGACCATATGCGTCGGCATCCCTATTATCAGGAGTTCTTGGCGCCACATGGATTGCATTGGTTTGTCGGGATCCGGGTCTCGTGCGGCACCGATTTGTGGTTCCTGTCGATCCAGAGATCTATCAAGCAAGGGCCGTTCTCGCCGGAAGAGAAGAACCGCCTGGGCAGACTGACGCGGTCGCTGCCAGGCAGCATTGCCTTGTCTCGTGCGCTAGGATCGGCTGCCGCATTCAGCGCTCTCGATGCCTTCGAATTCAGCCAGACGGCGGCCGTACTGATCGATCGGCACGGCAGAGCGATGCAGCTGAATTCATCGGCTGAGCGGCTCCTGCGCGGTGACGTGCAGATTCGCGATCGAAGGATCACCGCCGCCGACCGTTCGGCGACTGCAGCACTCGATCGCTGCTTGCATGAACTGATACTCCGCCGAGATGCGGCGGGCCTCGTCGCTCCGGTCAAGCTTCCTCGCTTCGGACAGCGCCCGCTGCTCGCTTATCCCGGACGACTTCCGGCAATGATCTCAAATCCTCTGACCGACTGTCAGGCGATCGTTGTGCTAGTCGACCCCGACGCACGGAAGAGGGCGGATGCAGCTGTTCTCCATCGCGTATTCGATCTCACCGACGCGGAGTCCCGACTGGCGACGCTCCTCGGCTCCGGCGAATCCCTCGACGACATTTGTGATCAATTGCACATTGCCAAGGAAACGGGACGTAATCACCTAAAGAGCATCTTCGCCAAGACCGGGACCCATCGGCAGTCCGAGCTGGCAATCATGCTCAGCGCGATCCGCTCGCCGTATGCGGTGTCTCGAGAATCCAAACCCGATGAGCGATAGCTATGCAGCCTGGACCCTCCAAGCGAGAGGCATGACCCAAATGGGTCATGTGCATGTTGTGACGAATGCCTAGAAACCGCCGATCGCAGGGCGCAACTGCCCATACGCGAAGTTAGAAGGACCTGACGGAGAAATCCCGGTGACGGGATCGAGTGTCTCGCGGGATTAATGCGGCCGAGTGGAGTCGGGTCTCAGCTGAGAGTTCTGAGCGAACGGATCGCGAAAGCAAAACGTAGGGAGGACGACGATGCTGTTCATCACCCGGTGGACGATTCCCCACACGTCACGCAAGGCTGCTATCCAACGCTTTCTCGACACCGGCGGTGCTCCGCCAGCTGGGGTCAAGATGGTAGCACGCTATCACTCTACGGACGGTGAGTTCGGCTTTGCCATCTCGGAGTCGAATGATGCGCAAGCGCTGGCCCGGTGGGCCAACGCCTGGGACGACCTCTTGATCCTGGATACACGCCCCATAGTCACTGACGAAGAACTGGCCGCGACGCTGCAATCGCCGTAGCCGCACGCGTCTTTTGGACGCCTTTTGCCGCCAGGGCATTCGGTTGGCCACGCGCACAGCAGGCACGTCGCTGGTGGTTGCGGTCCCAATGTTCAAGTGAAACTGTCGATTGGGGGACGTATGGTTGAGCATGAGGTAGGGCGGGATTCCCAGAACAGCCATTTCGATATCATCATTGTAGGCGGCGGGATTGCTGGCAGCTCCCTTGCAATTGTCCTGGCGCGAAATGGCCTCGCGATCGGAGTCCTTGAGCGCGATCCGCAGCCGGTTGACAGGGTCCGCGGCGAGTTCATGGCCCCATGGGGCGTGATCGAGCTTAAGAAACTTGGATTGCTCGATCTGCTGACTGGTGCGGGAGGAGTCTTTAGTCGGCGAAACGTCCCCTATGACGAGAACATGCCTGGGGAACAAGCGCTGGCCAATGCACTGACCTTCTGTAATTTGATTCCGGAGGTGGAGGGCGCGCTATGCATGGGGCATCCGGCCATGTGTCGGGTGCTGGCGGCGGAAGCCGAGAGACTCGGGGTCACATTCGTTCGCGACATTGAGGACGTGGAGGTGAAGGCAGGCGCGCGGCCTGCGGTTGCCTTCAGTCACGACGGTATCCGCTCTGAATGGCAGACACGTCTGGTCGTCGGCGCTGACGGACGCAATTCCGTGGTTCGTCGACAGCTTGCGATGAATGTCCTGGCTGATCCACCGCACAATCTGCTGGGGGGTATGCTGGTCGACGGCGTGCCTGAGTGGCCTCAGGAGATGCAGGTCATCGGGACGGAAGGGCGGATCCATTTTTTGGTCTTTCCGCAAGGGGACGATCGGGTTCGGCTCTACCTGTGCTATGACTTCGCCGACAAGGCTCTCTACTCGGGAGCGAATCGCAAAAGTAATCTGATTGGCGCGTTCGCGCGGCTGCGCTGCCTGCCACAGGCGTCAATGATTGCCGCTAGCCGCGCCATTGGACCTTTCAATTCCTTCTCCAACGAGGATCGTTGGGTCGAGGATCCCACGGCCACCGGTGTTGTGTTGATCGGCGATGCGGCTGGCCACAATGATCCGATCACCGGGCAAGGCCTTTCCATAGCGCTGCGCGACGTTCGGCTCGTGAGTGAGATCATCGTCGCCGGGGGATACGACCGGCTGTCCTTCCGACCCTATGTCGCGGAACGGCTCGAACGAATGCGCCGTCTGCGCATCACTGCTCGTCTGTCGGCAAAGTTGCGCGCGGAGTTTGGGGAAGAGGCGCGGAAACGGCGGGCGATCGTCCTGCGTCGCATTTTCGTCGATAGGATGCCCGCACCCTCGGCGGCGACGCTGATCGGACCAGACAGGGTTCCTTCGGTCAATTTCGAGCAAGCGACCATCGATGCCCTTCTCGCGCCGTGAGGTTGCCGATGCTTGCATCGACGCGACAGGCGATGCAGCGATCCGTTGGCGATGTTCGAGGCCGACGATCTACTCCGAGATCAGTATCCGACGCGAACTGAGAACTCTGAGCAAAGTATGCGTTTAGTCCTCGGCAAGCCGACCGATGCCGAGGCTGCTGGAGCACCAAAGGTCTGCAATTCAGCATAGAAAGTCACGATTCTCCTGAAGGAGTGACTCAGGGCCAACTCCCACTGATGGGCCGGCGCCAGGGTGCCGGCCCCTTTTGTCCTTTCAGGACGCCGCAGGCGTGACCCGTTCGCTGTCGGGGGTGTAGGGCTCTCGATGAAGCGTAGGAGAGAGTCACAGCCCGCGGCAGAACAACACTCTCTCGTCCAACGCCTTCACGGGCGGCTGTCGCTCTGAGTATGGAGCAGTCGAGGCGGCTGAGTGCCCGTACGGAAGGCATGGCGGTCGGGACGGATATCGGCGACTCCACAACTAGAGCGCGTCCTGATAATGAGGTGAGACCGCGGGGGCGGGTCAGGCTTTGCGGTTGAGGGTGGCGCCGGCAACGACTTCTGGGAAGGAGATCGCGTGTGTCCCTGTTTCGGTTTGTTGGGGGGCTCTTTGTTGCCGCCGGCCCCTTCATGATCTTCTTCACCGGCTATTGCGCCCATGATCGGTGCGCATTCGGTGGCGCCGCCGTGCACGGCGAGAGCGTCATCACGGGCCTTGGGCGTGGCCGGCAGACCGGCTTGCAGGGAGAAGCGTGATGCGTGTCTTTGTCGGGAGCGTATTCGGGTTCATCGCCGGCGCCGTCGTCAGCTACTTCGCGCTCATGGTCGGCTACAGCGTCTGGATCGACCTGTTCAAGGTGCATGACCAGGACGGCGGCGGCGCGATGGCAATGGGGC
>MKRV01000228.1 GCA_001897995.1 Alphaproteobacteria bacterium 65-37
AGGTTCTGGCCCATCCCCTCCTCGCGCAGCCCGAGGAAATCTCCCTGCAACGCACGCGCGGGCATGCGGCAACGTTGGCCGAGGTCGGCGATCCGGTCATGGCTGCGATCTGGGCACCCGATCAACGGGAGATCGATTGGCTCGAGAACCACACGTCGTTCGACGCCCATTGGAACTGGGTGGGCGATGCGAGCTTTGCCTGGATCTATCGCCGGGTCGGCGACTATGCACCGGCCGACCTGATCGTCGGTTACTACACGCCCGGCCGCGAATCGGCCTGGGCCCGCTGGATCGTGCGCGGCATCCTGATCGCCGGCGTGCTGCTCATGGTGTTCACGGCGATCGTCGCCATCCTGCTGGGCCGCCGGCTGGCACGACCCATCCTCGCTTTGGCCGATGCCGCACGGGCCGTCGAGAGGCTGGATTTCGAGCGCATGCCGCAGCTCGACGGCAGCCGGGTCCGCGAGCTCAGCTTGGCCAACCGCGCCTTCGAGCGCATGGCGCGCGGGTTGCGTCTGTCGGCCACTTACCTGCCGCGCACCCTGGTGGCGCGGCTCACGGCACAGACCGGCGCGCTGCCGGTCAGCGAGGACCGCGTCATCACGACGATGTTCTGCGATCTCGAAGGCTACACCGCCTTCTCCAACGGCCGGCCAGCCGTCGAGACGGCGCGATACCTGAACGATCTGCTGGCCTGTATCGGGCCGGCCATCGAGGTTCATGGCGGCACCATCGACAAGTATATCGGCGACGGCCTCATGGCCTTCTGGGGCGCCCCGGAACTGCGCCAGGACCATGCCCGCGCTGCCTGCAACGGCGCCCTCGCCGTGGCCCGCGAGGTCGAGGTTTTCAACAGCCAGCGCCGTGCCAGCGGGCTCGCCACCTGCCGCATGCGGATCGGCCTCCATACCGGCATGGCCCTGGTGGGCAATGTCGGCTTTGCCGGCCGGGTCGACTACACCGCGATCGGCGAGGCCGTGAACGTGGCCTCCCGCCTGGAGCAGTTCGGCCGGACCGTCACTGCGACGAACGAGGTCCGGATCGTGGTCAGCGCCAGTTGCCGGGAGGCCGCACTGCAGGGCTTCGACTGGATGCCGATCGACGGCAGCCCAACCGATATCGTCGCCCTCGACGCCCTGCCTCTTTCCCTGCTGCGCGGCCCCGTAACCAGCCAATAAGCCGTTGTTGCTAGCAGCGTTTTCCGCTTCTATGTCGCCCAAGGGAAACGGGGCTTCACAGGGAGAAGAAGCGTGAAAAGCAAATTGTTTGGCACCGCAACAATTGCGGCGCTGGCGACCATTGCGGCCGGCAGCCTGCCGGCGGTGGCTCAGAGCCCGATCAAGATCGGCTTCGTCAGCACTTTTTCGGGTCCGCAGGCGGCGATCGGTGAGGACATGCGCCGCTCGGTCGAGCTCGCCAAGGAGCATCTCGGCGGCAAGATGGGCGGGCGTCCGTTCGAGATCGTCTACGAGGACGACCAGTTCAAGCCCGATGTCGGCAAGCAGAAGTCGGAGAAGCTCGTCCAGCAGGACAAGGTGAACTTCATCGCCGGCTACATCTGGTCGAACGTGCTGCTGGCCTCGCTGAAGCCGGTGACCGACGAAGGCGACACCATCCTGATCTCGGCCAATGCCGGGCCGTCGCAGATCGCGGGCGAGCTCTGCAACAAGAACTTCTTCTCGACCTCCTGGGTCAACGACCAGACGCCGATGGCGATGGGCGAGTACCTGCAGAGCAAGGGCGTGAAGAGCCTCTACCTGATGGCGGGCAACTACGCCGCCGGCAAGGACATGCTCGCGGGCGTGAAGCGGACCTTCAAGGGCCAGATCGTCGGCGAGGATCTCACCAAGTGGCCGGACCAGCTCGACTTCTCGGCCGAGCTCGCCAAGATCCGCGCCGCCAAGCCCGACGGCATCTTCATCTTCTATCCCGGCGCCCACGGCGTTCAGTTCCTGACCCAGTACGCGCAGGCCGGCCTCAAGGGCCAGATCCCGCTCTATCAGGTGTTCTCGATCGACGCGATCACCTTGCCGCTGCAGAAGGACCTGGCACTCGGCACGCTCGGCGCCCAGGAATGGGTGAACGACCTGCCGAACGACGCCAACAAGAAGTACGTCGCCGACTTCAAGAAGAAGCACGGCGTCTACCCCTCCTACTATGGCGCGCAGAGCTACGACGCGATCATGCTGATCGCCTCGGCCGCCGAGGCACTGAAGGGCGACGTCAGCGACAAGAGCAAGGTCCGCGCCGAGATGAAGAAGGCGAACTTCAAGTCGGTGCGCGGCGACTTCAAGTACAACACCAACCAGTTCCCCATCCAGAACTTCTACATCCAGGAAGCGGTCAAGGATCCGGAAGGCATGATGACGGTGAAGACCATCGCCACCGCCATGAAGGACGCCAAGGATCCCTTCTACGAGAAGTGCTCGATGAAGTAGGGTTGGCGAACACCGCCTTTGCTTCTCATCGTCCTCTCCGCCGCGCAGCGGGGGAGAGGAAGGGACCCGTTGCGCAGCAACGGGGAGGTGAGGTGGTGTCGATCACAGCAATGGTGTGCGGGCTGAAAGGTCCTTGACCCACCTCACCTACCCCGCGCTTCGCGCGGGGCCCCCTCCTCTCCCCCCGCTACGCGGGCGGAGAGGACGTTTGGGCCGAACGGCAGCAAGGCCCTTGCAAACGGCGAGACCAGCAGAAAGATGGACTACCTCCTGCTCCAGATGCTGAACGGCGTGCAGCTCGGCCTGCTGATGTTCCTGCTCGCGGCCGGGCTGACCTTGACCTTCGGCATCATGGATCTTGTCAATCTGGCGCACGGCTCGCTCTACATGATGGGCGCCTATATCGCCTGGACGACGATCGGCTGGACGGACTCCTTCGTGCTGGGCGCGCTGCTGGCGCTGCCGGTGATCTTCCTGCTGGGTCTCGTCGTCGAGGCAGTGGTGGCGCGCCGGCTCTATGTCCGCAACCACCTCGACCAGGTGCTGGCGACCTTCGGCCTGATCCTGTTCTTCAACGAGCTGGTGCGGGTGATCTGGGGACCGGCCGGCAAGAGCATCGCCGTACCCACCTTCCTGAATCATACGGTCGAGATCCTGCCCGGCGTTCCCTACCCCGCCTATCGCTTCGCCATCATCGTGGTGGGCGCCGTTGTTGCCGTGCTGCTGGCCTGGCTGGTGGCGCGCACCCGGATCGGCATGCTGATCCGCGCCGGCGCCTCCAACCGGCGCATGATCGGCGCGCTCGGCGTCAATATCGAGCTGCTCTTCAGCCTGGTCTTCGGCCTCGGCGCCGTATTCGCGGGCCTCGCCGGCCTGATGGCCGCCCCCATCACCTCGGTGAAGATCGGCATGGGCGACGACATCCTGATCCTGGCCTTCGTGATCATCGTCATCGGCGGCATCGGCTCTATCAAAGGCGCCTTCATCGCCGCCATGGTGGTGGGCCAGATCGACATCGTCGGGCGCGCCTTCCTGCCCGACCTGCTGAAGACGTTCCTCAGCGCCAGTGCCGCGTCGAGTGCCGCCCCCGCGATCTCCCAGGTGCTGGTCTACATCGTCATGGCGGGCGTCCTGGTGTGGCGACCGACCGGGCTGTTCGGACAGCGCCAATGAAGTCCCCGCACGTGAGGGCCCTCAGGTGATCGCCGCCCTGCGTACGCCGCGCGGCCTCCTCACGGCGCTGATCCTGCTGGTGCTGGCGGTGCTGCCGCTCCTCACCCAGGCCTTCGATCAGCGCTATCTGCTGTCGGTCGGCACGCGGATCGTCATCTGGTCGATCGCCGCCGTCAGCCTCAACATGATCCTGGGCTATGGCGGCCTGGTGAGCTTCGGCCATGCCGTGTTCTTCGGCATCGGCGGCTATGCCGTGGGCATCCTCTCGGCGCACGGCGTGTCGAGCGGCTGGATCCAATGGCCGGTGGCGCTCGCCGTCGCCACCCTATGGGCTGCCCTGATCGGCGCGCTGTCGCTGCGCACCCGTGGCCTCTACTTCATCATGATCACCTTGGCCTTTGCCCAGCTCGTCTACTATGTCGGCGGCGGCCTCGAAGCCTATGGCGGCGACGACGGGTTGAACATCAGCCGCAGCCGCTTCTCCGGCCTGATCGACCTGCGCGACAAGCCGTCGTTCTACTGGCTGTGCTTCGCCGCCCTTTGCGGCACCCTGTGGTTCTGCGGCCGCTTCGCCAACTCGCGCTTCGGCTATGTCATCCGCGGCGCCAAGTCGAACGATCTGCGCATGATGGCGCTGGGCTTCCCGGTCTTCCGCTACCGGCTGGCGGCCTTCACGATCTCCGGTGCCTTCGGTGGCCTCGCCGGCATCCTGCTGGCCAACGAGGGTGCCTATGTCTCGCCGGCCATGATGTCCTGGGTGAAGTCGGGTGACCTGATCGTCATCGTCGTGCTGGGCGGCATGGGCACCCTGCTCGGTCCGCTGTTCGGCGCCATCGCCTTCTTCGCCCTGGAAGAATCGCTGCCACCCCTGCTCGATCTCCTGCGCAAGGGCTGGGGGGAGTACTGGCAGATCGTGTTCGGCCCGCTGCTGGTGCTGATCGCCCTCTATGCCCGCGGCGGCATCGATTCGCTGCTGGGACGGCGCGCGCCATGACCGTACCGCTTCTCAGCACCGACCGGCTGGTCAAGCGCTATGGCGGCCTGCTCGCCACCGACAATGTCTCGATCGACGTCGCATCGGGCGAGATCCACGCCCTGATCGGGCCCAATGGCGCCGGCAAGACTACTCTGGTCGGCCAGCTCACCGGCAATGTCGCGCCGGATTCCGGCACCATCCGCTTCGCCGGCCAGGACATCACACGTCTGCCAACCCATCGGCGCGTCCATCTCGGCCTGGCGCGTTCCTTCCAGATCACCTCGGTGTTGGGCGAATTCACGGCGCTGGAGAACGTGGCGCTGGCCGTGCAAGCGCATGCCGGCCACTCCTTCCGTTTCCTGCGCGACGTGCGCGGCGACGAAAGCCTGCGCGGGCCTGCCCGCCATTGCCTTGAGGAAGTAGGCCTCGACGCGCGCGCCGGCATGCCGGCCTCGGCGCTGAGCCACGGCGAACAGCGCCAGCTCGAGATCGCCATGGCCCTGGCCGGCGATCCCTCGCTGCTACTGCTCGACGAGCCGATGGCCGGCATGGGCGTCGAGGAAAGCCAGCGCATGATCGCCTTCCTGCGGGCGCTCAAGGGCCGGCGCGCCATGCTGTTGATCGAGCACGACATGGATGCCGTCTTCCAGCTCGCCGACCGCATCACCGTGCTGGTCTACGGCCGCGCCATCGCCAGCGGCACGCCCGCCGAGATCCGCGCCGACGAGGCCGTGCGGCGGGCCTATCTCGGCGATGACGGGATGGTGGCCTGATGCTGCAGGTCCGCGACCTCGACGCCTTCTACGGCAGCAGCCAGGCGCTGTTCGGCATGGAGCTCGGCATCGAGGCCGGCGAGGTCGTGACCCTGATGGGCCGCAACGGCATGGGCAAGACCACGACCGTGCACGCCATCATGGGCCTGCTGCCGGCCCGGCGCGGCATCGTCGAGTTCGAGGGCCGGCGCGTCGAGGGGCTGCCCTCGTTCCGCATCGCCCGGCTGGGGCTCGGGCTGGTGCCCGAGGGCCGGCAGATCTTCCCCAACCTGTCGGTGCGCGAGAACCTGATCGCCGCCAGCGCCAACCGCACCAGCCGGCCGAGCCCCTGGACGATCGAGCGCGTCTACGAATTCTTCCCGCGGCTGGGCGAACGCCAGCGCAACATGGGCAATCAGCTGTCCGGCGGCGAGCAGCAGATGCTGGCGATCGGCCGCGCGCTGATGACCAATCCCAAGTTGCTGATCCTCGATGAAGCGACCGAAGGCCTGGCGCCGCTGATCCGCCAGGAGATCTGGTCCTGCCTCGGCCGTCTCAAGGGCGAAGGCCAGGCCATCCTGGTGATCGACAAGAATGTCGGTGCCCTGATCAATCTCGCCGACCGACATCACATCGTCGAGAAAGGCCGCGTCGTCTGGACCGGCACGTCGCAGGCGCTGGCCGGCGACAGGGACCTGCAGCACCGCTACCTCGGCGTCTGAGCCGCACGCCTCAGCCTGATCTCGAACTTTGCGCCTTGTGGGGTGGGCACGAGCACGAGGCTGCCACCGAAGGCGGCCAGCCGGCGCCGTGCGATGGCAAGGCCCAGGCCCGTGCCACCCGTGTCCCGAGCCGTCGTGAAGAAACGATCGAAAATGCGGCCGGTGTTGGCTGCGGAGACGCCGGCACCGTCGTCAGAAACCTCGATGACGACGAGGCCGCCATTGGGGCCGCCATCGAGGCGCCAGGCGAGGTGCGCCGTCGCCTGCGCGCCGCCGTGCTGGCGGACATTCTCCAGCAGGTTCGACAGCACGATATCGAGCGACGCGCGATCGACGGCGGCCATGGCCGTTGCCGGGCCACCGTCGACGGCGACTTGGGCGCTCTGCCGACGGAATTCATCCGCCTTGTCGAGAATGACCGTCCTGACGTCACAGGACTCCTGGCCCGTAGGCATCAGCGCATCGGCCTGCGCCAGTTCCAGCAGCCGGCGCACCAGCCGTTCCAGGCGCGCCGTGTCGGCCAGGATATTGCCGAGGAAGCGCTGCCGTTCTTCCGTCGACATTTCGTCGAGATGGTCGCGCAGAAGCTCCGCGCCGCCGCGGATTGCCGTCAGCGGCGTCTTGAACTCGTGACTGATGCCCAGCGCCAGGTCGCGCACATAGTCCGTCCGGGCTTCGAGGGTTTGCGCCATGCTAAGGATCGAATCCGAAATCGACTGTGCCTCGCGCGTCATCGGGGCGCCGAGCGGCTCGACCGCGCGGACGTCACCCGACGCCACGCGGGTCGCCATGGCAGCGAGCTGGCGGGTTGGCCGCACGATGGTATGGCCAGTGAACCAGGCGAGGGCAGCAACGGCCACGAACAACACGGCCGCTAGCTCGATCAGCGCGTAACGCTTGGCATACAAGGTCTGGGCGATGTTGCGCGGTGTCCGCGACACCAGGACCGCGCCCAGCACGCGCCCGTCGGCGAGAACGGGCACCGTGACGAAGACCCGGAGCTCGCTGTTGCGGCTGATCGTCTCCCAGCCCGGAAACGATTGGCCGATACGGGCACGCAACACCGCCATCGGTGCGCCTTGCAGCGCCTGCGCCACCTCGTCCTGGGCGGCGAGGCTGAGGCCAAGCTCGTCGGGCGTGCTCGACACCACGACGACACCATGCGCATCGACAAGCCGCAGCGCCGCCAAGGTCATGCGCCTGGCCTCTTCGACGACCGATGCCAGCGGCACGGCGGCTTGCCGCGCAATCGGCTCGGCCGCCTGCGTCGATGGCCGGCCGGCCGGGGGCGGTGGCAGGATGGTCGTATCCGCGAGGTCGAGTTGCGCCGTCAGTGCCATGCCGCGCTCGGCCGAGGGCGGATAGTCCGACGCCGTCCAGCTCCGCGTCGCGCGCGGCATGGCGTCGAGATCCGTCCTTGTCGACCGCTCGAGCCAGGCCGCCCGATAAGCCGCGGACAGGACAGCCGCCTGCGCCAGCAGCTCCGCTTCGGTCTGACGTATCAGCGCACTTTCGTAGAGACGCAGAATGCCGATGCCGGCGACCGGCAGCAGCAGCACCACGAGATAGGTGGCGAGCAGCAGCGTCCTGATACGCGGCAGGGTGCGCGGCCAAGTGATCATGTCACCCCCTCCTCGCCCGTCTTTGCGCTGTCGTCTTCACACATCGCTCATTCGTCCTCTCCCGCGCGGCGGGAGAGGAAGGGACCCGTTGCGCAGCAACGGGGAGGTGAGGGTGCAAGCCATGGAGATGGCGTGCGCGTTGAGACATCCCCCTCACCCGACCTCTCCCCCGAAACGGGGAAGAGGAGACTGAAAGAGGTGGCGGCGCTCCATCGTCGATTCGCAAAGTCGGGGGCCGAGAAAAAAATCCGACACCTGCCACCAACACCATCTCATGCAACGGCGAGCTTGTAGCCGACGCCGTGAACGGTCTCGATCGGATCGCCTCCCAAAGCGCCGAATTTGGAACGGATATGGCGGATGTGGCTGTCGATGGTGCGGTCGCTCACGTAGCGGCCGCCCGGATAGGCCGTGACCATGAGGTTGTCGCGCGTGAAGGCCCGGCGCGGGTGGGCGGCAAAAGTCCGCAGCAACGCGAATTCCATCGCCGTCAGTGCGACCTTGGCCCCGTCCCACAACGCGACATGGGCTTCGAGATCGATCACCAGCCGTCCGTGCCTCAGCTTCTGGCCGGCCTCGTGGACCGGCGCGCCCCTGCGGCGCAGGACGGCTTTCACCCGCGCCACCAGCTCGCCGGGGCTGAAGGGCTTGACCACATAGTCGTCGCCGCCGAGCTCGAGCCCGAGGATGCGATCCATCTCCTGGTCCTTGGAGGTGAGGAAGATGATCGGCGTGTCGGTCTGTTCCCGCAGGCGGCGGCAGACATCCGTGCCGTTCAGCTCGGGCATCAGAATATCGAGGACGACCAGTGCAGGCTTTTCACGGGCCGCCTGGTCGAGGGCGGCCAGGCCGTCTGCCGCCTGCAGGGTTTCGTAGCCCGCGCGCCGCAAGGCAAAGCAGACGACGTCTCGGATATGCGCGTCGTCGTCGACGACGAGGACTTTCTGCATGCCGGGAGTCTAGCCGAGCCCCTCGCGATGTCGACGGCGATCCGGCCGATGGGCCGCCGGGGCGCCTGAAATGCACGAAATTTGCACATCCTCTCCGCGGCTTCTGCATCACCTTCCGACACCGTCCTTCGCTCAGCCAACACACGCCGCTCAACAACGAAGGATTTCCGATGACGGACGTTGCCGCACCACCTCCCTCCGGTCCACCTCCCTCCGATCCCCCCAAGCGACCGATCAGGCCCAGACGGACTCTCTTTCCTCCTGACAGCCTGCTCACGCGCGCGACGATCATCGGCATCATCACCCTGGTGCTCCTGCTGCCCCTCCAGCTGATCAACGGTCTGGTCGACGACCGGCAGCGCTACGAGGCGGACGCCATCGACAGCGTCACGGCATCGTGGGGCAGGCAGCAGACGTTCGAGGGCGTGGCGATCGTCCTGCCCTACCGGCAAAAGTGGACGGCCGGTCCGGGCGATATCCGCGAACTGGAGGGGAGCCTGATGCTGCTCCCGGAGAAGCTCGATCTCGCCGCGCAGCTCTCCCCCGAAGTCAGGCGGCGTGGCCTGTTCGACGTCACGCTCTACGCGACCACGCTCGACGTCGTGGCCGAGTTCGCCCTGAAGCCGCTGAAGGAGCACCGGGCCGATGGCCGCACGATGAACTGGGCGGCAATCGCGCTCGGGCTCGGCCTCAGCGACGTCAGGACGATCCGCGGCGGCACCGTCGAAATCGACGGCCGGCCGCTCGACTGGCTGCCGCGCAGCGGCAACGGCCCCTTCTCGCAGCTCGAGATCCCGCTCGACTTCGCCGATCTGCCCCAGCGCGAGACGATCACGGTCCGCTTCCGACTGTCGCTGACCGGCAGCGACTCCCTGTCTTTCCTGCCGACTGGCGCTCATACCGAAGCGACCGTCACGTCGCCCTGGCCGTCTCCGAGCTTCATCGGGCGCTACCTTCCGTCCGAGCAGAGGGTTTCCGCCGAGGGATTTCGCGCACACTGGTCGGTGCCCTTTCTCGCCCGTGGCTACGGTCAGCTCTGGGATTCCGAACGCAAGTCCGAACCGTCGCCGGCTATGGTCCAAAAGACCGCGTTCGGCGTCAGGCTGCTGAGCCCCGTCGGGCCCTATCGTGAAACGGACCGCGCCTTGAAATACGGAATCCTGTTCATCGGCCTCACCTTTGCGGTTTGCCTGATGCTC
>MKRV01000229.1 GCA_001897995.1 Alphaproteobacteria bacterium 65-37
GCATAAGCGGGATCGGAAGAAACCGCATCTACGGGCGATCTGCCCGTCGGAGGCGACGCCCATGACGTCCTGTACGCGCCGTAGCATGCTCGCCGGAGCCACCGGCATTGTCCTGTCGACCTCTCTTGCCGCGAGCCCGGTCCGGTCGTCCTCAGGCGGCCTCTTCGCACTCGGAATCGCCTCGGGCGATCCCTGGCCGGACAGTGTCGTGCTGTGGACGCGTCTGGTTCGCGATACCCAGGCGGCCGATGGCGGCATGGGCGACGCGCCCGTCGAGGTCGCCTGGGAGGTGGCACGCGACGAACGTCTGCAGGATGTCGTGAAGTCCGGCGTCACCCTGGCGATGCCGGAGGTCGCGCATTCGGTGCATGTCGAGGTCGGTGGCCTCGAGCCCGGACGTTCCTACTGGTATCGCTTTCGCGCCGAGAACACCGAGAGCCCGACCGGCAAGACCCGCACCGCCCCTGCACCAGGGCAACAGACGTCGCGCCTGCGGTTCGCCGCGGTTGCCTGCCAGCACTGGATGTACGGGAACTGGGCGACCTATCATCGGATGCTCGATGAAGATCTCGATTTCGTGCTGCATCTGGGGGACTACATCTACGAGGCGCCGTCATCCAGTCCCGCCGCGGTCAAGCAGAAGGTTCGCGACGTCCCCTTCGATGTTCCAAAGACGCTGGCCGACTATCGCCGGATGCACGCCTGGTACAAGACCGATCCGGCAATCCAGCGGGTGCATGCTGCCTTTCCCTGGATTGCCATCTGGGATGATCACGACGTCGAGAACGACTATGCCGGGGCTCATGCCCCTGGCAGGCCCCCGACGGCGGCGTTCCTGCGGCAGCGTGCGGCGGCTTATCAGGCCTACTGGGAGCATATGCCCTTGCGGAACCCCCAGCGTCCGCTGGGGCCGGATGCCTTCCTCTATCGGCGTCTGGCGTTCGGCGATTTGATCGATCTCGTCATGCTCGACGAACGCCAGTATCGCTCGCCGCTTGCCTGCCCGCCGCCGGCGCCACAGCTCGATCGGAACCGCCTGGTGTCCGCCGGCGACTGCGCGGATGCCTTCGACCCCAAGCGAACCATGCTCGGGCTGGACCAGGAGAGCTGGCTTGCCCGCTGCCTTGCCGAGCCGGCGCGCGGACGGTGGCTGCTTCTCGGACAGCAACTCATGTTCTCGCCCTTCGCGCGAAAGCTGGGAGCGGGGACCGGCTTCGATACCGATGGCTGGGGCGGCTACGCGGCCGCCCATCAGCGCATTGTCGATCTCATCGCCGCGCGTCCCAGCCGCGATACCGTGGTTCTCGGAGGCGACATCCACGGCTTCGTCGCCTCGAATGTTCCGGCACGGCTACAGGACATGCGTTCGGAGGCCGTCGCAGCCCACATCGTCTGCGGCACGATCAGCTCGCGCCTCGGCGATCACGGGAACTATATCGTGTCGCTTCCGGACAACCCGCATATCCAGTTCGTCGATGCTCAACGTCACGGCTACACGCGTTGCACGTTTACGAAAGACCGCGCTTCCTTCGAATTTCGCGTGGTCGACGACGTCCGAGATCCAACGTCCGGCCTCGGCACCTTGGCGACCTTCGAGACCGAATGGGGTGTTGCCGGACTGCGACGCCTTTGAGGGCGCCAATCGACAGGTAGGTGCCGGCCGTCAAGGCCGCGGGCGCGCAGCCGCAGTGGTGGCGGCCCTTCGAGGCCGAGACGCGAGCTGTCCCTTGGGCCGTCCCTTGGGCTGCCCCTTGAGGCGTCCCTTGGGGGGGCCGCCCGTTGTCTTTGCGGGCGCGGCGTCGTTGCGCGCGCCCTTCGTCGGTGCCGCATCGCTCCTCAGGAGTCCTCGGGAAAGGCTGTCGAGCATCGGCAGGCTTTGCTCCAGCGCTTGGATGCGGTCGGGCCTGTCGTACGGCAGGTAGGGCAGGATGATCGGATCGCCCGACAGGATGTCCGCTTCGATCGCCCGACGAACCTCCGCGGGGCGGCCGGCGCGAAGGCCGGCGATGATCTGGCGATGGGCATGCTGGGGCTTGTCGCGACCTGCCGGCGCGTCGAAGACGTGCTTGCTGGGGTCGGCGAAGATACGGCGATGGTAAGGGCCGGTCCTCAGCCAGATGTTTTCGATCATGCTGCACAGCGCGGGCAGGGCGGCAGCCTCGTACAGGCGAAAGTGGAAGGCTCGGTTCTGCAGGGTCGCCTCGCGAGGGTCGCGGGCCCGCTTGGCGTCATCCAGCTTTCGATGGATTCCCTCGAGCTCGCCGGCGAGGCGTGAGCCCGCCTGCCGGGCCGCAGCCTCGGCCGCCAGGCCTTCGAGCAGGACCCGGATCACCCTGAGTTCGAGAAACTGGGCGCGCGTCAGGATCGGAACGACGATGGTGCGTCCCGGGCCGACGCTCAGCACGTGCTCGGCAACGAGCTGAAGCAGGGCTTCCCGGACGGGCGTGACACTGGCGTTCAAGCGCTGGGACACGCCTCGGAAAGTGAGGCGTGCGCCGGGAGCGAGGTCGCCCAGGACAATGGCGGAGCGGACTTCACGCAGCACCTGAGTGGAGAGGCTGACGTGCTCGACATGCTGCATGGACGAGTGCATGGCAGTTCCCGATGCGAGCCGCAAGGCGACCCGGCGGGGGCGGAAAGGTTTGACAGGCCGCCGGCCGCTGCTCAACCTGGTTATATGTTATAACAAAGAAACAGGCTGGGAAGGAATGCCGCCATGGGCGTGAGCATCAAGCAGGTCCATTCCGTCTTCGTCGGCGAAGTGGCCGGCGTCGATCTCGCAAGGCCACTCGCACGCGAAGACGTCGCCGCGATCACCGAGGGCATGAATCGGTATGCGGTGCTGGTCTTCCGCGACCAGAACATCACCGATCAGCAGCAGATCGCCTTCACGCGCCATTTCGGTGAACTCGAGGTCAAGGAAAAGCCCGGACACATCCGCAAGTCGGGAGAGAGCCGCCTGGGCGCCAACATCAGCGACCTTTCCAACCTCACCAAGGACGGCAAGGTCATATCGGCCGACGATCGCGTGTGGTTCTTCAAGCTGGGTGACCGGCTCTGGCACTCCGACAGCTCCTACGCCGTGGTGCCGGCCAAGTACTCGGCGCTGTCGGCGCGGATCATCCCGTCCTGGGGGGCCAATACCGAGTTTGCCGACATGCGGGCCGCCTATGACGCCCTGGATGCCCGTACCAAGGCGGAGGTCGAGGGGCTGATTTGCGAGCATTCGCTGCTCTACTCGCGTTCCGCCGTCGGCTTCGCCGACTTCACGCCGGAAGAGATCGACAACTTCCGTCCGGTGCGGCAGCGCCTGGTGCGGACGCATCCTGAAACGGGCCGCAAGTCGCTGTTCCTGTCGGCTCATGCCGGCGCCATCGTCGGATGGACCATCCCCGAGGCGCGAGCCTTCCTGCGCGACCTGACGGAGCATGCCACGCAGCGCGAGTTCGTCTATTCGCATCCCTGGCGGCAGTACGATCTGGTGATGTGGGACAATCGCGCGACGATGCATCGAGCCCGTCGTTTCGATCGCAACGAGGTTCGCGACGTGCGCCGGACGACATTGGCCGGCGACGCCCCGACCGTCGAACAGGCGGCGGCCTGAGCGCGTCGACCGGAGGACCACATGCATCGTCGTAGCTTGATCGCGGCCGCGCTGGCCGGCCTGCCGCTTGCCGCCGCCAGGTCACAGGATTTTCCAACACGCCCGGTTCGCGTGGTCGTCGGTTTCCCGCCTGGCGGCGGAACCGATCTGGTTGCGCGGCCTTTGGCCCAGAAGGTTCAGGGGATCTTCGGGCAATCCGTCGTGGTGGATAATCGCGCGGGCGCCAACGGCAGCGTCGGTCTCGAGGTCGTCGCAAAGAGCCCGCCGGACGGCTACACGATCGGCCATGTGAACAGCAGCGTCGTCGTGACCAATCCGCTGCTCTACAAGAACCTCGCCGTCAACGTGGAACGCGACCTTGTCCCGGTCTGCACCGTTGCCGATTCGGCTGTCGTTCTCGCCGTGCCGGCGGACCTGCCGGCGCGTGACTTGCGTGAGCTGGTCGCGCTCGCGAAGGTCAAGCCCGGGCAGCTCAATTTCGGCTCGGGCGGGCTGGGCAGCGTCGATCATCTCAGCTTCGAGGTCCTGAAGCGCCAGACCGGTGTCGAGTTCCTGCACGTGCCCTATCGTGGCGGTGGCCCGGCGTTGAACGACATGATCGGCGGCCGCGTCCAGCTGATGATCTCGAGCTACGGTATGTACAAGGGGCAGGTCGATGCCGGCCGCGTCCGGATCGTTGCCGTGCTCGCGCCGGAGCGGCATCCCGCGTTGCCCGATGTGCCGACAGGCGTGGAGCAGGGATGGCCTGACCTGATCGTGCCGGCGTGGCAGGGCATCGTGGCCCCGGCCCAGACGCCGGCGGCCATACTCGACAAGGTGGAAGCGGCTTACCGGAGCGCGCTGGCGGACCCGGAGGTCAAGGCCCTGCTGATCAGCCTGGGATACTTTCCGATCTTCCGCGGGCAGAAGGACGCCGCCCGCATGATCCGCGACGAAACCGTGCGTTGGGGCACGATCATCCGCGAGCTCGGCATCCAGCTGGACTGACGAGGGCGAGCTATCCCGTCAGGCCGATCTCGTCGAAGGCGATGGTTGCCGAGCGCCGCACGTTTCCGCCGTCGTCGCGCAGGGCGAGGACGAGCCGGCGTTCCCACCAGTCGACATCGACGACGCCGAAGTTGGCCGCCGCGTAGAGAGCGCCGAGGCGATTGGGGCCGGCCTCCTTGGCGGCCCAGTAGACCATGTTGAGCCCGCTCGAGGTGATCTCGTAGAGCGGGTAGAGATCGGCCGGCGTCTCGCGATAGAGCGCGCCGACATGGCGGTCGCCGGACAGGAGCACGACGCCCTTGGCCCCGCTGGCGCGAATGGTGTCGATCAGCTTTTGCTTCTCCAGCGGCATGTTCCCCCAGCGCTCCCAGCCATGTCCTTCGGCCAGCACTTGGGTGCTCGACACGAGGAGCCGCAGCTCGGCAGGCTTGCGCAGCTCCTCGGCCAGCCACGCCCACTGCGCCGCGCCCAGCATGGTCTTGGCCGGATCCGGGTCGGGCAGGTAGCGTTCCTTGCCTGGTGCGCCGCGCTGGTCGGTGGGCTTGAGCGGCGAGCGGAACCAGCGCACGTCGAGCAGGATCACCTGCACGCGCATGCCCGGCGGCCCGATGATGCGGGAGTCGTAGATGCCCTCGCGCTGCCGGCGGATGTCGCTGGCCGGCGCGTTCCAGAAGTCGAGGAACAGCTCCTTCGAAACGGCTTTGTGCGGGAACTCCGCGCCGCCGTCATTGAGGCCGTAATCGTGGTCGTCCCAGACCGCGAGGTGGCTGACGCTGTCGCGCAACTTGCTGTAGCCGGCGATCTTGCCGGCCGCTGCGTAGGCCTCTTTCAGGTTGCCGGCCTCGCTGGAATTGAAGTCGCCGTAGACGTTGTCGCCGCAGAAGAGGAAGAGGTCGGGCCGATAGGACAGCACGGCCTCCCAGATCGGCTGGCCCATCGCCTGGTTGGCGCAGGAGCCAAAGGCGATGCGCGACAAAGGGGGCCGGCCTTGCGACAGGGCAGGGCCGGGCAGGACGGTGGCGGCCGCCATCAGGCGAGCGAGGGTTCGACGAGTGAACATTATGACCACTGAAAAGCCAGGATCGAACGTTTAGATTGCAGGCAGATGAAGCGCCATCTCAAACGCGCCCTCGAACTGCTCTTCGTGCCCGTCGCGGCCGCGATCGTGTTCGTCGAGGACGTCCTTCTCCACTATCTCGGCCTGGCCATGGCCGCGATCGCCCGCTGGCCGCTGATCGCCCGGATCGAGGCCTGGCTCGCGACCCTGCCGCCCTGGGCGGCGCTCGTGGCCTTCGTGGCGCCGTCGACCCTGGTCCTGCCGGTCAAGCTGGCGGCCGTGTGGTTCGCCATGCAGGGGAAGTTCGTCCTGGCCACCGGGGCGATCGTGCTGGGCAAGGTCGTGGCAACGGCCCTGGTTGCCCGTCTGTACAAGATCCTGCGGCCGACCCTGCTGCGCCTGTCGTGGTATCTCCGCGCCGAAACCTGGCTCTTCGGGTTCCGCGACAGGGTCTATGCGTTCGTTCGGGCACTCCCGGCCTGGCAGGCGGCCACCGCGATGATCCGCCGGGCCAAGGCCTGGCTGGCGGAATTGGTTTCCGGGCTCACAACCCGGTAGGCTTCGCCCATGATGGAAGTCGTTGCATTGGACGCGCCGCTCGGTGCGCGCATTGAAGGTCTCGACCGTTCGCGGGCCAACGAGCCCGACGTCGCAGCGGTGCTGAATCGAGCGCTGGCGGAGCACCTGCTGGTCGTGATTCCCGGTGACCGCATGACGCCGGAGCAGACGCGCATCTTTTCGGCCGCCTTCGGCACGCCGCAGAAGCAGCTCCTGCGCTACAAGCGTAGCGGCGGCGTGCCCGACGTGTCGATCATGGTCAGCACCTTGATGGCCGATGGCACCACCGACAAGACGGCGATCCGCG
>MKRV01000230.1 GCA_001897995.1 Alphaproteobacteria bacterium 65-37
CAGGTGAGCGAAAGGGCGGGCGGCAGGTCGGGCAGGGCCAGCCAGCCCTCGACGCCGGCGCTCATCGCCTGCGCCCAGCGCAGCTTCGGCATGGTGGGCAGCAGGCCGGCAGGAACGGCACCCGCCATCAGCGCTTCGGTGCGCGCGAGCTGATCGGTCGAGGGCTTCTCCTTACGCGGCAGAGTATCGATGGCAACCCGCTCGGCGAGCCCTGCCGCCTGGATGGCGTCGAGATAGGCCTTGGGCTGATCGGTCCAGAGCAGGATGTGTGCGCGGTTGGTCACGATAAGCCCTCCAGGTGACGATACGTTAACGCCAGATCTTCTTGCCGCTGCCCGGCAGGCCGAGCTCGCCCCACATCGCGTCGACCTTGTCGATCACCGCCTGGTCCATGCGGATCTGGCGGCCCCATTCGCGGTTGGTCTCGCCGGGCAGCTTGTCGGTGGCATCGAGGCCGATCTTGGAGCCGAGGCCGGAGACCGGCGAGGCGAAGTCGAGATAGTCGATCGGTGTGCTCTCGATCACGGTGATGTCGCGCGCCGGGTCCATGCGCGTCGACAGCGCCCACATCACGTCCTTCCAGTTGCGGGCGTCGATGTCGGCATCCACCACGATCACCCACTTGGTGTACATGAACTGCCGCAGATAGGACCACACGCCCATCATCACGCGCTTGGCGTGGCCGGCATAGGCCTTCTTCATGGAGACCACGGCGATGCGGTAGCTGCAGCCCTCCGGCGGCAGCCAGAAATCGACGATCTCGGGGAACTGCTGCTGGAAGAGCGGGATGAACACTTCGTTCAGCGCCTCGCCCAGCACCGAGGGTTCGTCGGGCGGCCGGCCGGTGAAGGTCGAGAGATAGATCGGCTGGCGTCGCATGGTGATGGCGCTGATGGTGAAGACCGGGAACTGCTCGACGCTATTGTAGTAGCCGGTGTGATCGCCGTAGGGGCCTTCGTCGCCATAATCGTCGAGGCTGACATGGCCCTCGAGCACGATCTCGGCTTCGGCCGGCACCTTGAGCGGTACGGTCTTGCAGTCGACCAGCTCGACCTTCTTGCCGCGCAGCAGGCCCGCGAACTGATACTCCGAGAGCGTGTCGGGCACCGGTGTGACGGCCGCCAGAATGGTGCCGGGATCGGCGCCGATCACGGCGGCGGCCGGCAGCGGCTCGCGCTTGCCCGCACCTTTCCAGCGCTGGTGATGCTGCGCCCCGCCGCGATGCTTCAGCCAGCGCATCAAGGTGGTGTTCTTGCCGGTGACCTGCAGGCGGTAGATGCCGAGGTTGAAGCTGTCCTGCCTGTCGCCCTTGGGGTCGGGGCCCTGCGTCACGATCAGCGGCCAGGTGATCAGCGGTGCAGGCTCGCCCGGCCAGCAGGTCTGGATCGGCAGGCGACCGAGGTCGATGTCGTTGCCCGTCAGCACCACTTCCTGGCAGGGCGCCGCGCCGACCGTCCGGGGCTTCATCGCCATGACGGTGCGCAGCAGCGGCAGCATGTCGAGCGCCTCGCGCCAGCCGCCCGGCGGCTCGGGCTGGCGCAGGAAGGCCAGCGTCTCGCCGACACTGCGCAATTGCCCGGGCTCGCGCTCCATACCCCAGGCGACGCGCTCGACCGTGCCGAAGAGATTGACCAGGACAGGCATCTCGCTCTGCCGCCCGCTCTGGTCGACGACGTTCTCGAACAGCACCGCGGGACCCTGCTCGGCGAGCAGGCGGGTCTGGATCTCGGTCATTTCGAGATGGGACGAGACAGGCGCTTTGACGCGCACCAGGCGGCCAGCTTTTTCCAGCCGGTCCATGAAATCGCGAAGCGAGGCGTAGGGCATACTGGGGTTGTCGTTTAGAGTGCCTGACCTCGGAGATCAAACAGGTCCGAGATCAACCGCCATGAAGCCGAACGATAGTTCCCACAATATTCCCGCTGAGTTCGAGGATCTGCTGAGCCGCGCCGGTCGGCAAGTGCTGGCCGGCACGCATCCGCTCTGCGGCGCGCTCGCCGATCCGCGCACGCGCTTCGTGGCCCGCGAGGACCTGCTCGACCGCGCCAGGGTCGGGCGCTTGCGCCGTGCGCTCGAGGCCAACCTCTGTGGCGTGCTCGAGCCGCTGGAGCGGCCGATCCCGCCCGAGACCATCTCGGAGATGCGCCGCGACTACGGCGAGCTGCTGCCCAAGACCAGTCGCGCCCGCACGATCTACTTCGAGAGCCGGCGCGAACCCGGCGTGAAGGCCGCCGAAAAGCTCGGCCTCGTGCGCCTGATGCGCTCCTCGAGCTTCAAGGCCTTCGCCGAGGCGCTCGCTGGCCGCAAGCTCGCGGCGGGGTGGGGGCTGCAGGTGCTGCGCTACGGGCCGGGCGACTATGCCGGGCCGCACAACGACCATCATCCCGAGAACAAGGATGCCAAGGGCGGCTATATCGACCTGCATCTCAGCCTCTGCACGCCGGGCGTCGCGCATCAATGGCTGGTCTACAGCCGCGCCGGTCATTTCAGCGAGATCGTCTCAGTCGCCCGCCCGTCGACCGTGACCGCCTATCGCCTGCCGTTCTGGCACTACACCACGCCGCTCGCCGGCAAGCCCACGGCGGCGCGCTGGGTACTGCTGGGGACGTTTCTCTATCGGTAACGTGGGGCGTCGCTCGACACTCCAATGAATCGTGCTTGTGGCGCGCTCCCGGCAAGCAGCTTGAAAAACAGACTTTTAGTCTGTAACTTGACGTCGCCTCACACTCTGGGAGATGTCCGATGCCTGCTGCTGCCCGCTCCGTATCCCCCGCCGCTCACCTCGACCTGCAAGACGTGTTCGATCGCAATCATGCCGCCTGGGAAGCCCTCGACCCCGACAAGATCGTGGCGCTCTACGCGGCCGACGCGTCGTTCTGGGTGCAGGGGGCGCCGCGTATCGAGGGCCGCGCGGCCCTGCGCCAGCACTTCGCCAAGCTCGCCGCGCAGTTCGGCCGCTTCGGCTGGGATGTCCACCGGCTGATGTTCGGCGATCGGCACTGGGTGTTCGAGTACGACATGCTGATCGACATGAAGGACCGCAACGGCGAGGCCTTCACCGCGCGCGTGCCCATGGTCGACATCGTCGATGTGAACGATGCCGGCGAAGTGACGCGCAAGGACGTCTTCGTCGACAACGAGGCGCGGCAGGCCGCCTTCCAGCGCGCCGGCCTCGTCTGACTTTCGCTCGATCGTCTAGCGCGGCGCCGGCGTTTTGCCGGCGAGCGCGAAGCCCGACAGCATCAGCTCGAAGGGCCGGCGATAGCCGGAAGCGGCCTTGGCCGGATCGGGGGCGGTGCTGCAGACGACCGCCGCCTCCATGATCGCGCCCAGCACGAGGCGCGTGGCGGCGTCGATCACGCTGTCCGGTGCGGCGTCGTTCATCAGGATCGAGACGCCGGCCCGGACCATGCCGGCGAAATGCCGGTCGTCGATCTCGCGGAATCTTTTCCAGCCCAGCACGACGGGCCCGTCGATCAGCAGGATCTGCCGCACGTCGGGATGGTTGGCGCCTTCGAGATAGGCCTGGATGGAGCGCGCCATCATCGGCGCGGAGCGGGCGCCGAACGCGCGCTTCACGGGGCGGACGAGCTCGGCTGCGAGGCCGGCCTGCAGGTCGTCCAGCACGGTCTCGAAGATCGCCTGCTTGGACGCGAAGTGGTGATAGACCGCGCCCTTGCGGCAGCCGGCATCGTCGGCGATCTGGTCGATCGTGACCGCCTCGTAGCCCTCGACCCGAAACAGCTTCCGAGCCGACGCCAGGATCGCGGCAATCGTCGCGGCACTGCGGTCCGCCTGCTTCACCAAGTCCTCGTCCTCCGCGCCTCTGCGTCGCCGTCGATGGTATCGCTAGTTACCGGCTTTCTCCCAGGCCACGGCACGGTCGAGCAGCCGGCGTGCGCGCTCGACGACGGGGAGGTCGATCATGCTGCCCTCGAAGGCGACCGCACCGGCGCCGGCCGCTGCGGCCTGGTCGAAGGCGGCGATCAGGCGGCGGGCGCGGTCGATTTCGGCCGCCGAGGCGCCGTACTCCTCGTTGATGATCGGCACGTGCGCGGGATGGATGCAGGCCGCCGTCGTGAAGCCCAGCGCCCGGCCGCGCTTCAGGCCGGCGCGATAGGACTCGAGATCGTCGATCTTGGCGAGCTGGCCCATCGAGCCCATCGGCAGGATGCCGTTGGCGCGGGCGGCCGCGAGTCCCTGCATGGCGAAGACATACATGCTGTCGGCCGAAGGGATCGCGCCCAGCTCGGTCGCCATGTCCTCGCCGCCCACCGACATGCCGGCCATCCGCGGCTCGGCGGCGATGGCGAAGAGATGCGGCAGCGCGGCGGGCGATTCGATCAGCGCCAGGAAGCGCGTATGGCCGACCGCCATGCCCTGCGCCTCTTCGCGTTCGGCGACCACCTCGGAGAGAAGGCTGAGATGCTCGGGCCCCATCACCTTGGGGATCATCAGCGCCGCCACGCCCGGCTGCACGGCTGCCGCGATGTCGGGCACCGCCAAGGTAAGCGGACGGTTGATGCGCACCACGACGTCGGCGCCGTTCTGGGCGACCCGCGGAACCGCGGCGGCGATCGCCTGGCGCGCGGTCTCCTTGTGCGCCGGCAGGATCGAGTCCTCGAGATCGAGGATCAGGGCGTCGGCGCCACGGGTGTGGGCCTTGGCCAGGAAGCGCTCTTCGGTGACGGGCACGAACAGCAGCGAACGCCAGGCGGGCAGAGGACGGCGGGTCATATCACTTCAATCCATTTACTTGAGGGCAACTTACTTCAAGGCAAGGGGCACGACGCTGATCGAGTTCTGCGGGCTGCCCTCGATCACGCGGTCGGTGTAGGTGAGATAGACGAAGGCGCGGCGCTTGGGATCGTAGAAGCGCACGACCTGCGTCGTCTTGAAGATCAGCGAGGCGCGCTCGCTGAACACTTCCTGCGAGCGGCGATGCTGCTCGGCCTGCGCGGTGTCGACCGGCCCGACCTGATGGCAGGAGATCGAGGCATAGGGCGGATCCTCGGCGAGCCCGAAGGCGCCCTTGATGCCGCCGGTGCGGGCGCGCGAGATGTAGCAGGTGATGCCCGCGATGTCGGGATCGTCGAAGGCCTCGATCACGATCTTGTCGTTGGGGCCGACCCATTTGAAGCGATAGCCGACGGAACCGATCTCCTCCGCCGCCGCGGGCCCCGCAAGGAGGGCGGCGAGCAGAGGCAGCGCGATCAGCGAGAGAAGAGCACGAGACATGTCAGGCTCCTTTGGCGGGTGAACGCGTGGCCAGGAACAGGCCGGGCAGCACGAGGGCCGTGCCGACGAAATGGTACCACTGCGGCGCTTCGCCCAAGATGATCCAGGCGAGGATGCCGACATAGAGCGGGCCGAGATACATCGACACGCTGGTGACCGAGGGACCGAGCTCGCGGATGCAGAAGGCGAAGGCGCCGTAAGCGCCGACGCCGGGAATGAGCGCCAGTACGAGCCACGAGACCCAGGTGCGCCAGTCGGTAAAGTCGGGACCGTGCCAGAGGACCGCCTCGCCGACCGCGAAGGGCAGCAGCACCAGCGACCCGGCGAAGGCGATGGCACAGAGCCTGGTCAGCGGATCGAGCGCGCTCGGCCGGTGCTTCAGCAGCACGGAATAGACGCCCCAGCAGGCCGAAGCGGCGGCGATCCAAAGATCGCCCTCGGTGAACTCCACCGAGAGGAGATTGCCGATCCGGCCCTTGGCGAAGACGGCGGCGACACCGGCCAGGCAGAGCGCGATACCGGCCAGCCGTCCGGCCGTCAGGCGCTCGCGATAGAGCAGGCGGCCCAGCGCCACCACGAGGATGGGCGAGGCGGCATAGATCAGACCGATATTCAGTGCCGGCGCCGTGCGACCGCCGATATAGACCCAGGCGCCGCATATCCACATGCCGAGCGCGCCCAGCAGAAGAAGATCGGGCCATTCACGGCTGAGCGCATGGCGATCGCGTACCAGGCGCGGCCAGACGAAGGGCAACAGCAGCAGCGCCACGCCCAGCCAGCGTCCCAGTGCCAGCGCATTGGGCGGCACGAAGGTGGCGTAGCGGGCCATCAGCATGTTGACGGCGAACATCGCCGGCGACAGCAGCAGCAGGGCCCAGGCGAGACGGCGACTGAAAGAACGACGAGCGAGAGACGGCACGGCTACCCTGGTCGGACGCGCAACTCAGGCGGCGCGCAATCCTTCCTTGGGGACCTCGCCGCCGGCTTCCTTGACCGCGGCACGATACTCCTTCTCCGAGGAGAAGGGGGCGGTCTTCGGGTAGTCCTTCTTGCGGCCGGGCCGCACCTCGCCGGTCGAGGGCGTCACGATCAGGAGCTCGCCCTGGCGGCCGAGGATCGGCAACTCGCGCTTCCAGCGGGAATAGACGCGTCGCGCGGAGGCCGAGAAGTCGACATAAGTCGTGAACTCGCTGTGGTCCTTGACGAACAGCGCTTCGTAGGTGGCGATGAATTCCTCGACGAACGTGCGGTCGACGATCTCGAGGTTGGACATCATCCAGCAGCGGTCCTCGAACACCCAGTAGGTGCCGATGCCGATGAACTCCTTCTGCCGCGTCAGGTAGGGAAAGAAGGGGAAGCCGCGGCAGGCGATGGTGCGGTTGTCGCGCTCGCAGAAGCGGGCGCCCTTGCAATGGATGGCCATGCAGTCCGAGGTCAGCTCGGCCACGATCTGCCGGGTGGCATAGTCGTAGGGCTTGAACTTGGACCACAGGTCGGTGCGGGTCTTCAGCAGGTCGAACTCGACCTTGTGCACGACCGGCACGGCATTCTCGGTCGAGCAGCAGACCGGCTCGCCGCCATTGAGCGGCGCGCACTTGCGTCCACAGTCGAACCGCGACACCGGCGCCTTGAACCCGTCGTACAGGGTCGCGAAGTCGGCCGGCTTTATTGTGGATTTCGGGGCTTTAGAGGGCATTGCCGGCATCTAACCCGTTTCGTCTGTGAAAGAACAGTTAAGGAATTATAACGCTTCGCCCAAGGATAAGGCATCCACAAAGGGGCTGCCTGAAAAGGCGGCGTTTTTGGTGCTCGCTACATAAGCCGTGTCATCCAGCGTGGAGGTTACTCCACGCGGACCGCAGCGAGGGACCTTTCCTGTTGCTTTAAAGGTCCCTCGCTGCGGTCGGGATGACACCTTGTCTTTCGGGGATGACGCCGTGTTTACCCCTTCAGCAGCGGCAGCACCCGCCAGACCACGGTCTCCCGCATGCCGCGGTTTTCCAGCTGCAGGGTGGTGGGGATTTCATAGCGGGCGCGCTCTTCCAGGCCCTGGGCGCTGAAATAGTTGCGGCCGGGATCGCCCAACAGCACCAGCCGGCCACGGTTGGCGTGGCCGCGCAGCCAGTCGAGTGCCCGCTTGGACATCTCGCGCTCGTAGCAGACGTCACCGGCGATCACGACCTCAGTCTCAGGGTCGCCGTCGCGGCCGGCCAGCCAGTCCGCGCTGCTGGTGTCGATGCTGAGCCCGTTGGCCTCGGCATTGAGGCGGGCCGCCACCAGGGACAGGAGGTCGATGTCGTTGGCCAGCACGGAAGCCGCCCCCGCCTTTGCCGCGGCCATCGAGGAGACGCCCGAGCCCGCCGCAAAATCGATCACCCGCTTGCCCGCGACCAGGGTGGGATTGTCCAGCAGGTAGCGCGCCACCGCCTGGCCGCCCGGCCAGCAGAAGGCCCAGTAGGGCGGATCGATATTCTGTTCTTCCAGCCAGGCCTCGGTCGCCTGCCAGATCGGCACGTACTCGCTGGCCAGCCACAGCTTGAACTCAGGCACCATGGCCGGCGCTTCGAGAGCCGTGTTGGCGCGGATGAAAGTCTGGGGATCGGCAGGCAGGCGGGACATCAGCTTCATCAGGTTCCAATCAGGCGATCGACGATCAGGCCCAACAGCAATAGCCAGCCCACCTGCTTGTTCGACTTGAAGCGCATCAGGCAGCTCGCGGGATTGGCAGGATCGACGAAGGCGATCTGCCAGAAGAAATGCGCGGCAACCACGGCCAGCAGCACGAAGTAGCCAACCCCTAAAGGCGCCAGCAGGCCGGTGAGAGTCCAGAAGCCGAGCGCCAGCACCGCGAACAAGGCAAGCCAGCGTTTTGGTGCATTGGCGAAACGGCGCGCCGTCGATTTCACGCCGACGATCGCGTCGTCGCGCTGGTCCTGCATGGCGTAGATCGTGTCGTAGACCATCGTCCAGGCGACGCCGCCGAAATAGAGCGCGACGGTTGCCCAGGACAGCGTCTCGGTGACGGCGGCATAGCCCACCAGCGCGCCCCAGTTGAAAGCGAGGCCGAGCACGACCTGCGGCCAGGAGGTGACGCGCTTCATCGCGGGATAGACCGCGACCAGCAGCATCGAGCAGAGCGCGATGCCGCCGGCGAACTTGTTGAGCTTGAAGAGCACGGCGACGGCAACCAGCCCTTGCAGGCCCATCCAGATCACCGCGTGGCGCAGCTTCACCTCGCCCATGGGCAGCGGCCGGCCGCGCGTGCGCTCGACCCCGGCATCGACCTTGCGGTCGAGGATGTCGTTCCAGGTGCAGCCCATGCCGCGTGCCGCGAGCGCGCCCAAAGCGAACAGCGCCATCAGCCCGACCAGCCGGCCCCAGTTCGGCGCGGCAGCCAGCGCCAGGGACCACCAGCAAGGAAACAGCAGCAGCCAGATGCCGATCGGCCGATCCCAGCGCGCCAGCCGGCCATAGGGGCGCGCCCAGGGCGGCAGATAGCGCAACGTCCAGTGCTGGCGGTTGATGTCGGTGAAGCCGGTTGTCCGGGCGGCGGTCATGGCGGCATCATGCAGCGATGCATCCTGGAACTCCATGAGCCGATGAGCGCAGCCCGTCTCTTCCTCGCCGCCGATCTCGCGGCTGGCCTCGAAGCGCCATTTGACGAGGCGCAGGCCCATTACCTGCGCCATGTGCTGCGCCGGCCGGACGGCGCGCCCTTGCTGCTGTTCAACGGCCGTGATGGCGAATGGCGCGCCACGCTCGGCCACCGCGGCAAGAAGGCGGCGGTTGCGCTGGTCGGCGAGCGCACGCGCGTGCAGGAGAGCGAGCCCGACCTCTGGCTCTGCTTCGCGCCGGTGAAGCGTGCGCGCATCGACTACATTGCGGAGAAAGCGACCGAGCTCGGCGTCTCGGTGCTGCAGCCGGTGCTGACACAGCACACCGCGGTCGAACGCGTGAACGTGGCGCGGCTCACCGCCAATGCCGTCGAAGCGGCGGAGCAGACCGAGCGGCTGAGCGTGCCCGAGGTGCGCGAGCCGATCGAGCTCGGCCGCCTGCTCGAGGCATGGCCGGCCGAGCGTCGATTGCTGATGTGCGACGAGACGGGTGGGGGTCCGCCGATCGGCGACGTGCTGGCCGGTCTCGACGAGGCGGCGCGCGCGGCGCCCTGGGCGATCGTGATCGGTCCCGAGGGCGGTTTCGCCGAGGCCGAGCTCGCCGCATTGCGTCGCAGAGAGTCTGTCGTCTCGGTCGGGCTGGGGCCGCGCATCCTGCGCGCCGACACGGCCGCCCTCGCAGCGCTGGCCTGCTGGCAGGCCCTGGTGGGCGACTGGCGGCGGCCGACGCCGCGACTTGCTGCCGATTACCGCGCTTCAAAGGTTACCTTTTGAGCGCGTGAAGTTACCCTCAGGCGGCTTGCGCGGGGCCCCGGCGGTGTGGAAGACAGGGTCTTGAACACGATGAACCAGCCGCAGGCTCGCGTGAGAAATGCTCATGCGACTGCGCCGCTCCCAGCGCTTAGAAGGCGGCGGGGCGCAGAGGGAGAAGAGAAGGAATGTCCGCACCGCCATCGGGCCGCGGCAAACCGATCGAAGATCGGCGCCAGCTCATCGAATATTTTGCTGCCGGCAACAAGCCGCGGGCCGATTGGCGCCTGGGCACCGAGCATGAGAAATTCGGCTATCATTCGGCGACCCTGAAGCCGCTCGCCTACGATGGTCCCGACGGCATCCGCGCCATGCTCGAAGGCATGACGCGCTTCGGTTGGGAACCCGTCACCGAGGGCAACAATCCGATCGCGCTGCTGCGCGGCAAGGCGAACATCACCCTGGAGCCGGGCGGCCAGTTCGAGCTTTCCGGCGCGCCGCTCGAGACCCTGCACGAGACGGCGGCGGAGAACGCCCAGCATATCGACGAGGTCAAGGCGGTGGCGGGCGAGATCGGTGCCGCCTTCGTCGGTCTCGGCTTCGCTCCGGAATGGACGCGCGCCGACATGCACTGGATGCCCAAGGGCCGCTACAAGATCATGCGCGAGTACATGCCCAAGAAGGGCAAGCTCGGCATCGACATGATGCTGCGCACCTGTACGGTGCAGACCAATCTCGACTTCGACTCCGAAGCCGACATGGTGAAGAAGTTCCGCGTCTCGCTGGCGCTGCAGCCCATCGCCACTGCGCTGTTCGCCAACTCGCCTTTCAAGGAGGGCAAGGAGGCGGGCTTCAAGAGCTACCGCAGCCACATCTGGACCGACACCGATCCCGACCGTTGTGGCATGCTGCCCTTCGTGTTCGAGGACGGCTTCGGCTTCGAGCGCTATGCCGACTACATGCTCGATGTGCCGATGTACTTCGTCTATCGCGACGGCAAGTACATCGATGCTTCGGGGCAAAGCTTCCGCGATTTCCTGAAGGGCAAGCTGCCGGCGCGACCGGGCGAGAAGCCGACCTTGAGCGACTGGGCCGATCACATCACCACGGCCTTTCCCGAGGTGCGGTTGAAGCGCTACCTCGAAATGCGCGGCGCCGACGCCGGTCCGCTGCCGGCGCTGAACGCCTTGCCCGCCCTGTGGGTCGGGTTGCTCTACGATCAGTCGTCGCTCGATGCCGCCTGGGATCTGGTGAAGGACTGGACTGTCGCCGACCATGATTACCTGCGCGCCGAAACGCCTAGGACCGGGCTTGCCACGATGTTCCGCGGCCGCGTGCTCGCCGAGCTGGCCCGCGACGTGGTCGAGATCGCCCATGCCGGTCTGCGGGCGCGCAAGCAGATCGACGCGCAGGGTGACGACGAGACGATCTATCTCGCGCCGCTCGATCGTGCGGTGGCCAGCGGCCAGGCGCCGGCCGACGAGCTGCTCGCCAAGTGGCACGGCGAATGGAAGGGCTCCTTCGCCGCGCTCTACCGCGACCTCGCTTACTGAGGCCTGGCGTTCTCCTCCCCATTCAAATGGGGAGGAGGAGAAGAACGCTGGTCAATGCGGGGACTCTACCGTGACTTCGCCCGCTGAGGTAAGGTCGCGCCATGCTCGACCGTTGTGATCGCGTTCAGATTGCCGTGCACGATGCCGCCAAGGCCGCACAGCGATTCAATCAGCTTCTCGGCAGCCAGGTGGCGCGGCACGACCACAGCCGCCACCTCTCGGCCCGCCGCACCATTCTCGCCGTCGGCGAGAGCGAGTTCGAGCTGTGCGAGGCCGATGGCGCAGGGCTCACGCAGGATTTTCTTGCGAAGCGCGGCGAGGGGCTGATGACGGCGGGCTACTGCACCGCCGATCTCGACAGCATGGTGAAGCGCTGGGAGGGGCTCGGCATCCCCTACGACCGCGACGCCGAGCAGCTCTATCTGTCGCCCGAGACGACCTTCGGCCTGCCGATCGTGATCACCGAGAGCACCTACCGGCCGCGGGTCGGGCCGGTCTCCTTTCTCTACGAGACCACCAACACCCTGATGAGCGACTGGCGGCGCGTGGCCGCGGTCTATGCCGGCCTGTTCGGTCTCGACCCGTCGCGCTTCAGCGAGATCGGCTCGGAGCGCTTCGGCTATATCGGCACGCTCACTCTGTTCGATCCGCCCAATCGCCTGGACCGTATCGAGCTCAGCCAGGTGACCGACAACGTGCATGCCATGGGCCGTTTCGCCCACAAGCACGGCGACTCGCTCTACATGTGCTACGTCGAGGTGCATGACTGGCCGAACGTGCGCCAGCGCCTGCTCGACGCCAAGGCGCGCTACACGCCGCGCGGCTCCGATCCCGTGACCGATCCCGACGGCGGCTGGGTGCATCCGAAAGAGTTGCACGGGCTGCTGCTCGGCATCTCGCGCACCGGCCTCGCCTGGGATTGGTCGGGCCGCGAAGAGCTGGTGCCGCCGGTATGAAGGTCCTGACACCAATGCTCACACGTCGTTTCGTTCTCCTGGCGTCGACGGCTCTGCCCCTTGCCGCAGCTTCGGCCCAGACTTTTGCCCAGACCTTGGCCCAAGCTCCGGCACCGCCGGCCGAGCAGTGGCAGACCGTCGTCGGGCCCGACCTGCGCTTTCGCCTCGAGATGCCGGCGCCGGTCGAGAAGACCACATCGGGCGAGAAGGAGAAGGGGCACGCCTCGGAACGCATCGCCTGGGCGTCCAAGCTCGACGGCGAGATGTTCGACTTCGACTTCGTCGACTATCAGCCGGGCTGGTTCTCCGACAAGGACACCAAGGAGATGGCGCGCGAGCTGGGCCGCGGCGAGGCCGAGAAGGCTTTCCGGCGCGACAAGTTCAAGTACATCCGCGACGAGCCCATCACCCTGCAGGGTTGGGACGGCTATGCGCTGGACATCGAGGATCCCGAAGGCTCGGTGGTGATGATGCGGACCTACATCGTGAAGGACCGGCTCTACCGCTTCCTGGTCACCGCCAAGGCCGACGACAAGACCCGCGCCGCCGCCAAGCGTTTCCTGGAGTCGCTGCGCCTCGCCGACACGCGGTCGTAAGGCAATAGGGTAGGCGGGGACAGGGGAGGGCAGCGAAGCGATGAGGATCTGCGTCTACGGTGCCGGCGCCATCGGCGGCAACTTCGCGGCGCGTCTGTCGGCGGCCGGCAACGACGTCTCGGTCGTCGCGCGCGGTGCCCATCTCGAAGCGATCCGGTCACGTGGCCTGACCTTGCTGACCGGTGACAGGAAGATCGTGGCCGAGGTCCGTGCCAGCGACCGGCCGGCCGATCTCGGGCCGCAGGATGTCGTGATCTCGACCTTGAAGGCCTCGAGCCTGGCCGATCTCGCGGCCAATATCACGCCGCTGCTCGGGCCGGGCACGCCGGTCGTTTTTGCCCAGAACGGCATTCCGTGGTGGTACGGCCAGGGCCTCGCCAAGGGGAGGCGCGCCGCGCCCGACCTGTCGCGGCTCGATCCCGGCGGGGCGCTCGCCCGGACGGTCGGCTTCGATCGCACCTTGGGCGGCGTCATCACGACGTCCAACCACGTGGTCGAGCCCGGCGTGGTGCACAACATCTCGC
>MKRV01000231.1 GCA_001897995.1 Alphaproteobacteria bacterium 65-37
TGAACCGGTGCAGCAATAGTGTGGTAGGCGACGACGTTCGCTTTTCCCTTACGTTCGGGCTCAGATTTGATGAGGCGTCCCTTGCGCAGGATGTCGGGCAGCGCAGCGACCAATCGCAACTTGTCCGGATTTGCCGAGGCGTATTTCATATCGCCTAGGCCACGCCCAGCGAAACTAATCGGCCCCAAATCGGGACTTACGATCGATCGTGCCTGGAGTGCCGTTCGATAGAAGCCGAGAGATGCCTCCCGCAGGACCTTGATATCGGCCGTTTCCGGCGCGAACTCGTCTGCAGCTACTCGCGCTACCGGCTCTACTCGCGACGAGAACTGCGGCCCTTCCAACCTCGGGCCCTCCACCGCGATCGCCAGAGGCTCGGCCGGTGCCAACGGTGTTTCCGCAGTTCTTGGCTGGAACGGAACGACGTCGCCCGAAGCGGACGCAGGCTCGGGCAGAAGCGTATCAACCGGGCGGCCTGTCGTTCCAGGAATCGCATGGCCCTCGGGGTCGCGGTCCCTGATGCCGACATAGGGGTCCAAGGTCTCGCGGACCAGCTTTTTGCCGAGGTCCTGGCGGAAGTCGGCCAGGATCCTACGGAGCCCCACGGCTTCGACAGTGCGGCCAACGTTTCCAAAGGCTTGGCGCTGCTCTGGGGTGTAGTCGCGGGCTCGGTTTTCACCGGTCACGCGGGGCGAAAGCTGAGGTTTACTGGATGGGTTGATCGGCACAACACTTAGGTCGTCGCCTCCAATTATTTCGCCAGCGGAACTCGCTGGCCGGGAGGAAGCTTCGTTGCTTCCAACCGACGGGTCTGGCGTCGCCTTGACGAGGTCGGCCTCGGTGAATATCTTCCGACCAGAGCCGGGCGAGGCATCGCCTCTAAGGCTGTCACCTCTGGGGAATTGGACCCCAGATGCCGCTCCGGCGGAACCGCTCGAAAGAGCCGTTGCTGACAGTCCTCGGCTCTTTTCTCTGTCGATGTATCGAAGCCGACCAGCAAGCACCTGCTCCTTTAACCATGCAGTGGAGCGAAACTTGCCGTACACGCTGGCAACGCGATTGACGACGATATGATCGCCGGCCAGATGAACGGCCGCGATGATGGGGTCGCCATTCCGATCCTTGGCATCGAGCAGAGCGACGAGTGCGTCCCGTTCCGTCGCCGAATCGAAAACTGCGGTCGGCCTCTCGAGCAGGTCAGGTAGACGCTCCAGCACGGCCTGCGGCACGACATGTTTGTCCCGGGCGGCCTTGAGTACTGTTCGGACCAGCATGACGAGAGGTAGGTCCGGCGCACCTGCAAGCCGCAACGCCTCCGATGTCCGGCCTAACGTCAGTGCCGTGTTGGGAAGCAATCGGCCGATCGTGGCATCGGCGACCTTCCGCGCGAACTCGACCCATGCTCTGGGGCGCAGACGCGGCGAGAACTGCGGGCCCTCGACCCTCGGGCTCTCCGCCGCGATCGCCAGCGGCTCGACCGGCGCCGGCTCCTTCACCGGTTCTGGCCCCGCCTCGGCTGGCCGAGAGGAAGTCTCCTGCCCTTCACCGAGCTTGCCGACGTTGAGGGCGTCGAGCTTGCCTCGCAGGAAGTCGATCGCGCGCTGTGCCTCTGCTGAGGCCTGGCTGCGCTCATGCATCAGAGCAGCTCGCTCCTCCTCAATCTTCTTCAGCGCATCCGCGTGCTCGGGAAAGAACTCGCGCCTCGTCGGCGCCAGTTCTCGGCCCAATTCGGGCTCGATGGTTTCCAGGATGATGTCTTGTTCACGTTCGAGGCGCTGGCGCTCGGCCCGACGCAACCCCGGACGCGCGAGCTGCTCCTCGATCGCTCGGAGACGAGCCGTCGTATTGGCGTCCGCCAGATCCCCGAGACCGATCTGCTCGGCTTCTCGGTGGATGGCAGCAACCCGACCCTCCAGAGCCTTCAGCTTCTCGTCGACGGCGTCGAGCTGTCGGAAACTGTTCGGGCTCACTTCACGGGCGAACTGCTCCAGGTCGCGATCCGACGCCCGTCCTTCAGGTAACTGGCCTTCCAGACCTTGGACCCGAATAGTCTCCGGAGCCTGCAGGACACGTCCCGCCGCGGTCAGCGGCGGTGCAGTGCGGACCCGGTCGGTCGTACGGGTCAACTCGTCGAGGCGTTCCCCCGCCGCACGACTCCGTTCCTGGTTGGCACGATCCCGCATTGCCACCAGCGCCGCGTTCTCCTTCTCGGCCTGGGTGGCCAAGCGCTCGACATAGATCTTGACCGCGGTATCGCGGAGAGCTGCGAAGTCGTTGAACCACTTCTGGGCCTCAGTCGGCGGCAGCCTGTACTCTGCCTCCGCCCTTCCCTCATCACTGAAGAAGAACTCCCGCAGCCGCTCCATCGACTGGCGAATGCCGGTGATCAGCTGTTTCACGACACTACGGGCCGCCTCGAAGCCATAGCGCGCCTCGATGCCAGCGATGATATCGGGCAGGAACTCCCGAAACTTGGGCAACTCGGCAAGCGTTTCGGCCGCGAGTTCATTGGTGAGATGCTCTTTACGCGCCGCGGCGTGCTGCCGATCGCCCTCCGGCCCTTCGGGGTAGGCTTCGCGCCTAGGTGCCGTCTCGCCGAACAGATTTTCGGCGTGTGCCCATCCCTCGGCGTTTGCTTTCTCAGCGACCTGCTGGCGAAAGATGGCACCGAGGTTCGGACCACCTGGAACCGTCGTGTTCTCGACCAGATGCCCGACCTCATGCGCCGCGACCTGTGCGGCGTTGCGCGACGGATCGCTCGACAGGAAAATCGTATCCTTGTGGCGCGATGTCAGCACGACGCCGTCAGGCACTGCCTGATTGCCCTCGTAGTAAATGATATCGATACCCATCTTGCCGTAGGCATCGCGCTGCGCATCTACGAGTGCCGCCGCGATCGTGCCCTCCCGTTGGGTGCCGTCCCAGACCTGAAGGCGCCCGACCTGCCCTTCATCGTTGCGAAAGTAGTAGCTGCCGTCTTCGGCGCGTTCGACGGTCGCGCGGTCAACGCTGCCGAAGACTTCACGCAGGTACGCGTCTTTCTGCTCGGCGCGATCGACGACCTCCCGGGCCATGTTGATGGCGTCGTCGACGTTGCCAGCATCCATGACCTTACGGCCGACGTCCTGGGTCGAATGTGGCTGGGTACGCTCGGCTGGAAGGATACGCTTGGCCGCAGCCTTCAATGCGGCGCCACCTGCCGGCAGGAAGGCGCCGGCAAGTGCCGTTTCGCCGAGATGTTCGCCGAGGCCTTGCGTCACCGGCCGGTTCGGATCGTGGTTGCCGCGCGCGATGACGTTGTCGGCCAGCGTCGATATCTGGCTGAATGTCAGCAGAGTGCCGCTCGACTTCGCCGTTTCGGTCGCGACGGACACGAATTCGCCCTTGAAGGCTCGCGGGATCCTGTCCATCACCGTCAGGGCCTTGTGCATCGGTACGGCGTTGAGGCCGCCCTGCACGAGGCCGCTGATCGCCGCGGCTCCCGCCGCATCCTCATCGGAAGCGCCGGCTTTCTTGGCCTCCTCGTAATTTCGACCGAAGGCCTCGACGCCACCGTAGGCCACCATGCCGGGGACGCCGCCGGCGGCACCTGCAAGGAGGTAGGGCACAAACCCCGCTATCGTCTGAGCCGCCCGAACGGAGAACCGATCCTGCTCTTCCTTCGTCAGCGGAATGGCCTCTTCCGCCCACTTCGTCGCGCGGCCGCCGGCCGCCGAGACTTCACGTCCGACCTCTTTTGCGCTCTCGCCGACCTGGCCGAGGCCGGTCTCCTTGGCCGGTCGCATGACGGCGACATCGGCCTCGAGCTTGGCGCGCATGTCCTGCCGCTGCTGTGGATCGGCATCGGCATAGCCCATCGGATCGTCTGTCGGCTTCACGCGCTGACCGGCGTCGATGCGATCCATCACATCGAGCTGCCGTCGGGTGAACGCCTGGGCATCCTTCACCATGCCCTGGATTGCGGTGCCGGCACTCTCAGTCAGCGCGCCGCCGGCACTGGTGAGCTTGCCCGGCGTCGTCGCCAGGGTCTGCCCGACGGCCTTGGCAATACCTCCCAGCGTGCCGGACTTCCCTTGCTGCTCGTTCTCCAGTGCTGGCGCGGGCTCTGCCTCTGCTGCCTTCGGCGGCGGCACGAGGTGACCGATGATGTCGGCATCTGCAAAGCCAGCCTTCCGCGCACCAGAGACGTCGAACCCCACCTTGGTGGCAAGATAGTCCGCGATCGCTGCGTCGGAGAACCCGGCGTTGCGGGCACCGGTGACGTCGAAGTCGAGAGGGGCGGCCATGGGTCTACCAGCTATCGATCAGGCCAGAGCCGGCGGCAGGTGATCCGGACGGGCCAGGCGGCGGCCCGCGGTCGAAGTCGGAAAGCTTGGCGCTGCCGCCCGGTCCCTGGACGTTCAGCTTGCCGTTGGTGGCGAGCTGGCCCGCAATCGAGTTCAGGCGCTGATTGAGCGCGGTGATCTGCGGATCGTACTGCTGCTTGACCTGCTCGACCCTTGCTCGTGCGCGCTGCAGCTCGGGATCGTTGGGGTTGGTCATCGGCCCCGGCGGCTTCATCACCTCCTTCAAATCGGCCTGGGCCTGCTGCAGGTCGGTCGCCCGCTGGCGCGTGAGCGCACTCAACTGCTCGGTGGTCAACTTCACGAGCTCACCCTGGGCCCGGGCAACGTCGGGGTTCGAGAACTTCACGGCATTGCCGTCGGCATCGGTGAGCTTGGTCACCTTGCCGTCGACCGGGTTCACCAGCGAGGCCGTGCCGTCGTCATTGAGCTTGAAGGTGTTCGCCAGCTTGAATTGAGCCGCAATGTGCTTTTCGTTTTCGGAAGCACGAGCAGCGATGTTTTCGCGCGCTGCCTGGAGCTGCGCACCCGCCGAGATACCGGCCGTCGTGATCGACGTCTCGTTCTGCATCTTCGTCCGGCGCTCTTCTGAGTCGCGGTTGAGTTGGAATTCGCCGCTCTGCCAGCCACGCTGCTTCTCGGCCGCGGTCTCGGCAAAGGCTGCGGTCTCCTTGCGGCCAAGGCTCTCCCGTTCCA
>MKRV01000232.1 GCA_001897995.1 Alphaproteobacteria bacterium 65-37
CGCGACGGCCAGCCCGTGCAGTGCCGGGATGCCGTCGAGCGCCGCGATCGCCTGATCGAGCGGCTGGCCTCGCTCGCGCCGGTCCAGGGCGCCCTCGACCAGATCGTGCAGCGCTTCGGCACCGACCTGGTCGCCGAGGTCACCGGCCGGTCGCGGCGGATCGTGCGCAAGAAAGAGCGGCTTTGCGTCGAGAATCGTCCGGGCTCCGCCAACCTCGCCGAAGCGCAGGCCTTCATGGATGACGACAAGCGCATCCTCGTGTTCAGCGATGCCGGCGGCACTGGCCGCTCCTATCACGCGGACCTGGGGGCCCGGAACCGGCGCCTGCGCGTTCACTACCTGCTGGAGGCAGGCTGGAAGGCGGATACCGCCATCCAAGGCCTGGGACGCAGCAATCGCACCAATCAGGCGCAACCGCCCCTGTTCCGGCCGATCGCCACCGACGTGAAGGCCGAGAAGCGCTTCCTGTCGACCATTGCCCGCCGGCTCGACACGCTGGGTGCTATCACCAAGGGCCAGCGCCAGACCGGCGGCCAGGGCCTGTTCCGGGCCGACGACAATCTCGAATCGCCCTATGGCCGTGCCGCCTTGCGGCAGCTCTACCTCCTGCTGTTCGCCGGCAAGGTTGAGGGCTGTTCGCTCATGGCCTTCGAGGAGGTCACCGGCCTGCGTCTGACCGATCAGGACGGCAGCCTGCGCGAGGAGTTGCCGCCAATCACGACCTTCCTCAACCGGCTGCTGGCGCTGACCATCGAGTTGCAGAACGCGCTGTTCGGCGTCTTTGAGGGTCTGCTGCAGGCGAAGATCGAGGGCGCGCAGGCCTCGGGCACCTACGACGTCGGCGTCGAGACGCTGACCGCCGAGAGCCTGGTCGTGACCGACCGGCGCTCGCTCTATGCCCATCCGCAGACCGGCGCGGAAACCCAAGTGTTCACCATCCGCCGGCGGGAGCGCAATCAGCCGTTCTCGCTCGCCGAGGCGTTGGATCGTGCTGATGACCCGCGCGCCATGCTGCTGGTCAATGCGCAGTCCGGCCGGGCGGCGGTGCAAGTCTCGGCGCCGAGCCTCATGCTCGAAGATGGCGAGGTCGAATGCCGTGTCCGCCTGCTGCGGCCAATGGAACGAACATCCATGGCATTGGCGGCGTTGGACCAGACACACTGGGAGGGGGCCGATCGCGTCGCGTTCACCGAAGCCTGGGAGCGAGAACTCGTCGAGATTCCCGCCTTCACCGACAGCGATCTCCATGTCGTCACGGGACTGCTGCTGCCGATCTGGAAGCGCCTGCCGGATGATTCCATGCGGGTTTACCGGCTCCAGACGGACGCCGGCGAGCGCGTCATCGGCCGGCTGGTCTCGCCGGCCTGGGTGGCGCAGGCCGTCAGTGCCGATGGCGTGAGCATCGCACCGGCAGATGCCTGGGCCGCCGTGCTCGACGGTCGAACCATCCTCGAGCTGCAGGACGGGTTGTCACTTCGCCGCGCCAGGGTGATGGGGCTGCTCCGGGTGGAACTCTGCGGCTTCACCGAAGGGATGGTCGATCGCCTGAAGGCGATGGGGCTGATCTCCGAGATCGTCGCCTGGAAGCTGCGCCTGTTCGTGCCGACCGGCGCCGACGGTCCCGCGATTCTCGCCGGGCTAACGGAACGCTACCCGATCGCGAGCATCGCCGATCGGGCCGCGGCATGAGGGGCCGTCATGTCGTCGCCCGCCGCTGACCTCGCCCGCAGCCTCGCGCGCAACGCCGAGGCGGTGTGCCGTCACTATCTCTCGAACGGTCATCGCGAGGGCCGCTACTGGCTGGTCGGCGATGTCGCCAACACACGGGGCCGCAGCCTGTTCGTTCGCTTGAGCGGGCCGGACCATGGCAAAGGCGCCGCCGGCAAATGGACCGACGCCGCGACGGGCGAGCATGGCGATCTTTTAGACCTCATCGCCCTCAATCGCGGGCTCGATCGCCTGCGCGATACCCTGGACGAGGCACGCACGTTCCTCGCCTTGCCGCCGGACCAGCTCGCGCCACGGCAGGATCGTCTTCCCGCGCCGCGCGGCTCGCCTCAGTCCGCACGGCGTCTCTACGCCATGTCCAGGCCGATCGCGGGCACTCTGGCGCACGAATATTTGCACAACCGTGGCATCGTCACTGTGCCCGAAGGTGACCCGCTGCGCTTCCATTCGCGTTGCTACTATCGGCCCGACGACGACAGTCCGACCGAGACCTGGCCGGCACTTATCGCCGCCGTTACCGATCTTGGCGGCAGGATCACCGGAGCACATCGCACCTGGCTCGACCGGTCTGGCCAAGACAAGGCGCCGATTGCTTCGCCGCGACGGGCCATGGGTCATCTTCTCGGGCACGGTGTCCGCTTCGGCGTCGCTCGCGACGTGATGGCCGCCGGGGAGGGGATCGAGACCATGCTGTCGCTGCGCAGCATCGTGCCGACCCTGCCGATGGTGGCCGCACTTTCGGCCAACCACCTCGCGGCGCTGCTGCTTCCAACGACGCTGCGCCGTCTCTATATCGCACGCGATGCCGATCCGGCCGGAGATGCCGCGATGGCCAGCCTGTGCAACCGCGCCCAGGCCATCGGAATCGAGGTGGGGAGCCTGTTGCCCTGCTTCGACGACTTCAACGAGGATCTCCGCCGCCTGGGAGCGGAAAGGCTTCGAGCATCCGTGCGCGGGCAGCTCGCCCCGCAGGACGTGGTTCGCTTCCTGGCCTTGGCGACGGCCGCGACGGGATGAGCACGGGTACGGCGAATCGCTTGCTGCCCGGTCGCTCTGTTGCCCTTTGGATCGGAGGAGCGCGCGCCCCGACCTTCTAGAGGGGCGATCGGACGGCAGGCCGCCCGGGCCCGCAACGGCGATCCTTCGGCTTTCTTCCCCTGCCGGCTTCGCCGGCATTCCTCGCGAGGCAAGAAAGCCGCGGCCCGCCGTCCTCCGCTGCGCTTCGGCCGCAAGCGCGGTGCAGGCCCGGTCCGCCCGCCGTCTGTCGACGCCCACGAAGGCCGCGATGGGCGCGGCCAATCCGACAAAGGACATCATCATGGCGACCAACGACGATCCCGAATTCGAGCCCGTGCATGCCGCATCCCCGACCGATCACGTCCTCACCGAACTGCAGCTCTACGGTCATCGTCCCTTCCAGGACGACCCAGATCCCAGGCCACTCCCGGACACTCAAAGCATCGTCGGCGCCGTCGTCGACATCTTCGATGCGCTGGTCTCGACCCTCACCGAGACGCGCCTCGAGCCCGACCTGGAGGAGCTGCTGTGGTCGGCCGTCAACCTGTTCCATCGCGCCACTGACCGGATCGAACGCGAGCTCGACGCCAACGAGCAGGCGCAGCGGCGCAGCCAGAAGGAGCAGAACGGTTCCGAGGTCCGCTCGGTCGAACTGGAGCGTCTCGTCGCCGAGGGCCTGACCCTGATCGAACGCCGCAACGCACTAGAACTCTTCCGCGACCAGGCCGCCGATCGCTTCGAGGTCCATACCGGCTCGGCCTGGCGGCCGCGCACCGGGTCGATGGTCAATCACCGAGCGCTCACCGCGGCGATGATCGACAGCCGGGACTTCCTGGCCGCCCGCCGCCGGGTCGACACCGAGCTGCTGGTGCCGGCCGGTCCCAAGATCGCCTTCACCGGCGGTGCCGACTTCAACGATCATCGGCTGATCTGGGGCACGCTGGACAAGGTCCACGCCAAGCATCCCGACATGGTCCTGCTGCACGGCGGCTCGCCGACCGGGGCCGAACGCATCGCCGCCCGCTGGGCCGACGACCGCAAGGTGCCGCACATCCCGTTCAAGCCGGACTGGACCCGTCACGCCAAGGCCGCGCCGTTCAAGCGCAACGACCAGATCCTGGAAGTCCTGCCGATCGGCGTCATCGTCTTCCCGGGCTCGGGCATCCAGGAGAACCTCGCCGACAAGGCCCGCAAGCTCGGCATCCCGGTCTGGCGCTTCGGGTCGGGCGGCGCATAAGCGCCGCCTTTTGGCCAACTTCACGTTCGACAGTGAATCGATCGCGCCATGGTGGTGGTGGAAGGCGCAACCGTTCGACCTTTGTCACGGAGATCCACCATGCTTGCCATTGGCATTGTTCTCAGCGTCTTCGGCCTCGGCTTTTTCTGCTGGCTCCTGTTCACGCTCGCCAGCTATGCGCTTCCCTTCCTTGCCGGACTGACGGCGGGCCTCGCTGCCTTTCACAGCGGGGCAGGGGTCATCGGTGCGCTCATTGTCGGGTTTCTTGTCGGCGGCGCGACCTTGGCGCTTGGGCAGGCTGCCTTTGCCACGACGCGCACGCCGCTGATCCGCGCCATCATCGGTCTGCTCTACGCAGTGCCGGCAACAGTCGCCGGCTATCAGGTGTCGGTTGCGCTGTCGGGCATCGGCATGTCCGCCGGCGGCTGGCAGACGGCATTTGCCGTTGTCGGCGCCGTTCTCTCTGGCGTCACGGCCTTCTCGCGCATGACGCTGTTTGTCCCGGCGTCGGACGGACAGGGCACTGGGGGAGCTCACTCGCCGATTGTCTGGCGGCCGCACGACCAGAGACGCTAACGGTCTCTGCAACCTCATCGTCGAACAAGTCGGCGAAGGTGGGCGGTGAATGCTCATTATCTGCGATGGCACGAATGCAGCCCTCGATAGCGCTTCGATGAGCCCCTGTCTTCGGCATGGCCGACAAGATGCTGTGGCGGGTTTATCGTGTGTGCCTGGTTGGCTGGGGCGATGCCGTCCTTTTTCTACGCCACGGCCGCCTTCTCTTCGCCCGGCATGCCAGCCCTCTTGTGCAGGACCCTTCAGGTTAGCCACGACTTCTTGGGAGGATGCTGTTCAGCGTGCGACCCACGGCCTCTCCTTGGCTTGATCTAGCCGTAGGACGGCTGCGCCTCGATCGCCTGAGCCGCAACGGCGTCGGTTCGACTTTCTTCCCCTGGGCTTCGCCCATTCCTCGCGAGGCAAGAAAGTCGCTCCGCCGCCATCCTCCG
>MKRV01000233.1 GCA_001897995.1 Alphaproteobacteria bacterium 65-37
GAATCAAGCCATTGACCACACCAACTCAGCATAACGTGCACTTGGGATATTATGTGCTCGACTACCTGGCGCACAGCTTTCCGACTCAACTCTTCGAGCCCTTCACCGATGGCGACGGCAATCTCTCCTCGCGGCCGGTCTATCGCGATGGCCAGCCTGTGCAGTGCCGAGACGCCGTCGAGCGCCGTGACCGGCTGATCGAGCGGCTTGCCTCCCTTGCGCCTGTCCAGGGTGCGCTCGACCAGATCGTGCAGCGCTTCGGCACGGACATGGTCGCCGAGGTAACGGGCCGGTCGCGTCGAATCGTGCGCAACGGTGACCGCCTGTGTGTCGAGAACCGTCCCGGGTCTGCCAACCTCGCCGAAGCGCAGGCCTTCATGGACGACGACAAGCGCATCCTGGTGTTCAGCGACGCCGGCGGCACAGGGCGCTCGTATCATGCCGACCTCGGCGCTCGGAACCAACGCCTGCGTGTGCACTATCTGCTGGAGGCGGGTTGGAAGGCGGATACGGCCATCCAGGGCTTGGGGCGCAGCAACCGGACCAACCAGGCCCAGCCGCCCTTGTTCCGGCCGATCGCCACCGACGTGAAGGCCGAGAAGCGCTTCCTGTCGACCATCGCCCGCCGGCTCGACACGCTGGGCGCCATCACCAAGGGCCAGCGCCAGACCGGTGGTCAGGGCCTGTTCCGAGCCGACGATAATCTCGAGTCGCCCTATGGCCGCGCAGCCTTGCGCCAGCTCTACCTCCTGCTGTTCGCGGGCAAGGTCGAAGGGTGTTCTCTGGTGGCCTTCCAGGCAGCCACCGGGCTGCATCTGACCGATCAGGACGGCAACTTGCGCGAGGAGCTGCCGCCGATCACGACGTTCCTCAATCGGCTGCTGGCCCTCACCATCGTTCTTCAGAACACGTTGTTCGGTGTGTTCGAGGATCTGCTGCGCGCGAAGATTGAAGGGGCGCGGGCCTCCGGCACTTACGACGTCGGCGTCGAGACGTTGACCGCCGAGAGCCTGACGGTGACCCGGCGCCAGGTGGTCTATGTCCATCCGACGACTGGCGCCGAGACGCAGGTATTCACGGTCCGCCGTCAGGAGCGCAACCAGCCTGTCGCCCTGATCGAGGTATTGGACCGAGCCGCCGATCCTCGTGCGGTCCTGCTCGTCAATGCGCAGTCGGGCCGGGCGGCGGTACAGGTCCCGGCGCCTAGCGTCATGCTGGACGACGGCGAGGTCGAACGCCGCGTCCGGCTCGTGCGTCCGCTGGAGCGGACAGCCCTTTCGGTGGCGGCCCTCGAGCAGTCCCACTGGCAACGGTCGGATCAAGCTGCGTTTGCCCAAGCCTGGGCACAGGAACTCGCCGAGATACCGCCTTTCACAGAGAGCGAGCTCCATATCGTCACTGGCCTGCTGTTGCCGATCTGGAAGCGCCTGCCGGACGAGTCCATGCGGGTCTACCGGCTTCAGACCGATGCAGGCGAGCGGGTCATCGGCCGGCTGGTCTCGCCTGCCTGGGTCGTGCAGGCCGTCGGCGCCGACGACGTGAGCCTCGCGCCGGCGGATGCCTGGACCGCCGTGCTCGACGGTCGAACCATCCTCGAGCTGCAGGACGGGCTGAGCGTGCGCCGCTCCAAGGTGATGGGCCTGTTCCGGGTGGAGCTCTGCGGTTTCAGCGACGGCATGGTCGATCGCCTGAAGGCGATGGGACTGATCTCCGAGATCATTTCCTGGAAGCTGCGCCTGTTCGTGCCGACCGGCGCCGACGGGCCTTCGATCCTCGCAGAGCTGATGGAGCGCTACCCGATCGTGCGCATCGCCGATCGGGCCGCGGTCTGAGGGCGCGGCCATGTCGTCGCACGCCGCCGACCTGGCCCGCCTCCTCGCGCGCAACGCCGAGGCGGTCTGCCGCCACTACCTCTCAAACGGCCATCGCGAGGGCCGCTACTGGCTGGTCGGCGATGTCGCCAACACAAAGGGCCGCAGCCTGTTCGTGCGCCTGAGCGGCCCGGACTATGGCAAGGGTGCTGCCGGGCATTGGACCGACGCCGCCACGGGGCAGCATGGCGATCTTCTGGACCTAATCGCCCTCAATCGCGGCGTCAATCGCTTGCGAGATGCCCTCGACGAGGCGCGTACGTTCCTCGCCTTGCCGTCCGACCGGCTCGTTGCCCGGCAGGATCGATTCCCTGCACCTCGCGGCTCGCCCGAATCTGCACGACGGCTCTACGCCATGTCTCGCCCGATCACCGGCACCTTGGCGCAGACCTACCTGCACAGTCGCGGCATCACGACTGTGTCCCAAGGCGATCCGCTGCGCTTCCATCCGCGCTGCTACTACCGCCCCGACGAGCACAGTCCGACGGAGACCTTGCCGGCACTGATAGCCGCCGTCACCGATCATGACGGCACGATCACCGGAGCACACCGCACCTGGCTCGATCGGTCAGGTCACGACAAGGCGCCGATCGCTTCACCGCGACGGGCCATGGGCCATCTTCTCGGGCACGGCGTGCGCTTCGGCGTGGCCGACGACGTCATGGCCGCCGGGGAAGGGATCGAGACCATGCTGTCGCTGCGCATGATCGTACCGACTCTGCCGATGGTGGCCGCGCTCTCGGCCAACCACCTCGCCGCGCTGCTGCTTTCCCCGACACTGCGCCGTCTCTATGTCGCCCGCGACGCCGATTCAGCCGGTGATGCTGCGATGGCCAGCCTGTGCAACCGCGCAGAAGCCGCCGGGATCGAGCCGTTCGTCCTGTCGCCCTGCTTCGACGACTTCAACGAGGATCTCCGCCGCCTGGGAATCGAATGGCTCCAGGCATCGGTGCGCCGGCAGCTCGTCCCGCAGGACGTGGTTCGCTTCCTGGCCTCGGCCGTGACGGGATGAGCACGGGCACGGTGAACCGCTTCGTACTCGGTCGCTCTTCTGCCCTTGGGATCGGACGGGAGCGCGCCCGGCCTTCTAGAGGGGCGATCGGACGGCAGGCAGCCCGCTCCCGCAACGGCGGTCCTGCGGCTTTCTTCCCCTGCCGGCTGCGCCGGCATTCCTCGCGAGGCAAGAAAGCCTTGGTCCGCCGTCCTCCGCTCTGCTCCGGCCGCAAGCGCGGTGCGGGACCGTTCCGCCCGCCGTCTGTCGACGCCCACGAAGGCCGCGATGGGCGCGGCCGATCCGACAAAGGACAGCATCATGGCGACCGACCGCGATCCCGAATTCGAGCCCGTGCACGCATCATCCCCGACCGATCACGTACTCACCGAGCTGCAGCTCCATGGCCACCGTCCCTTCCAGGACGAGCCCGACCCCCGGCCATTGCCGGAAGCCAACACCATCACCGGCGCCGTCGTCGACATCTTCGATGCGATCGTTTCGACCCTCACCGACACCCGTCTCGAGCCCGATCTCGAGGAGCTGCTATGGTCGACCGTCAACTTGTTCCATCGCGCCGTCGACCGTATCGAGCGTGAGCTCGATGGCAACGAGCAGGCGCAGCGTCGAAGCCAGAAGGAGCAGAACGGCTCGGAGGTCCGTTCCGTCGAGCTGGAGCGTCTCGTCTCCGAAGGGCTGACCCTTATCGAACGCCGCAACGCCCTGGAGCTCTTCCGCGACCAGGCCGCCGATCGCTTCGAGGTCCAGACTGGCTCAGCCTGGCGGCCGCGCACCGGGTCGATGGTTAACCATCGGGCTCTTACCGCCGCGATGATCGACAGCCGCGAGTTCCTGGCCGCTCGTCGCCGCGCCGAGACCGAGCTGCTCGTTCCAGCCGGTCCCAAGATCGCCTTCACCGGTGGCGCCGACTTCAACGACCATCCGCTCGTCTGGGCCACGCTCGACAAGGTCCGCGCCAAGCATCCCGATATGGTCTTGCTGCATGGCGGCTCGCCGACCGGCGCCGAGCGCATTGCCGCCCGCTGGGCCGACACCCGCAAGGTGCCGCACATCCCGTTCAAGCCGGACTGGACCCGTCACGCCAAGGCCGCACCCTTCAAGCGCAACGACCAGATTCTGGAAGTCCTGCCGATCGGCGTCATCGTGTTCCCGGGCTCAGGCATCCAGGAGAACCTCGCCGACAAGGCACGCAAGCTGGGCATACCGGTCTGGCGCTTTGGTTCGGGTGGCGCGTGAGCGCCATCTCTTCTCTTGCTCACGGCGATAGCCGGACCCTTGAGAGCAAGAGGAAGGCCGGGAGCGGGTGAGCCGCTGGGCCTTCAGAGAGAGCGGGCGGCGGCTCGCCCTTTACTGCTCTCCGGGACATGATCCATGTCTATATCAACTTTGACTTCTACTTCCGCATCGTTGAGCCAAGGTCCCGTCATGCAGGGCGGTCTTGCCGTTCTGCCGGCGCAAGAGACGGAAGAGCAGGATTTGCTCGCCGGATTGCTGGCGTCACAACAAGGCAAGGCGTGCGCGTCCGCCCTCTTGCAGCACTTTCCCAGCATTGGCCATGTCATCAGCGCCGAAGCGGCGCAGCTTCGCGCATTCGGATTGTCAGGCCGTGACATCGCCGCGTTTCGGCTGGTCCGGGAGATCGCGTGCCGCATGGCCAAAGCCGAGGTGCGCAGCCGGCCGGTGCTCGGCAACTGGCAGGCGCTGATCGCCTACCTGCAGACGGCAATGGCTTACGAGCAGGTCGAACAGTTTCGAATCCTGTTTCTTGATACCAAGAACAATCTCATCGCCGACGAGGTGCAGCAGCACGGCACCGTCAATCACACGCCCGTCTACCCGCGCGAGGTCCTGAAGCGTGCCTTGGTCCTCAACGCCACTGCGCTCATCGCGGTGCACAATCATCCCAGTGGCGATCCCAAGCCGTCCCGGGCCGACATCGAGATGACGCGCGAACTGAAAGCAGCCGGCAAGGCTCTCGAAGTTGAGCTGCACGACCACGTCGTGATCGGGCACGGAACCCATGCCTCCTTCCGGTCGCTTGGACTGCTCTAGAACGATGCCGGGAACGGCGGTGCTCGCTTCGGCTCGGGCGGTGGGCAAAGCGCCGCCTTTTGGCCAACTTCACATCCGAAAGTTAATCGATCGCGCCATGGTGGTGGTGGAAGGCGCAACCGTTTGACCTTCGTCACGGAGTTCCACCATGCTTGGCATCGGCATCGTTCTCAGCATTTTCGGCCTCGGCTTCTTCTGCTGGTTGCTGTTCACGCTCGCCGTCTATGCGCTCCCCTTCCTTGCCGGACTGGCGGCGGGCCTCGCTGCCCTTCAAAGCGGAGCTGGTGTCGTCGGCGGGCTCGTCGTGGGATTCCTTGTAGGTGGCGCGACCTTGGCACTCGGGCAGATGGCCTTCGCCACTGCCCGTAAACCGCTGATCCGCATCATCATCGGCCTGCTCTACGCCGTGCCGGCAGCGGTCGCCGGCTATCAGGTGTCGTTTGCGCTGGCCGGAATCGGCATGTCGAATGGCGGGTGGCAGACGGCATTCGCCGTGATGGGTGCCGTTCTCTCTGGCTGCACGGCCTTCTCGCGCATGGCGCTGTTTGCCACGCCGCCGGACGGACAGGGCACCGGGGGCGCTTACTCGCCTGCTGACGAGCGGCTGCACCACCAGGGCCGCTGACGCTCTCTGCGTTCCCAATCATCGAAGAAATTGACGAAGATCGGCGCGGTGATTGTTCGTCTCGACCCAACAGGAGACCGCAGCCCTGGATGACCGCTTCGATCCTTCCTCCGACGCCGCCGACAGTGAGCCGGTGAGGCGCATTGCTTTGCGACCAGTTGGGCTGAGACGATGCCGTCCTTTTTCTACGCCACGGCCGCCTTTTCTTCGCCCGTGATGCCGGTGCTCTTGCGCAGGACCCTTCAGGTTGGCCACGACTTCTCCGGAGGATGCTGTTCGGCGCACGACCCACGGCCTCTCCTTGGCTGATCTGGCCAGAGGACGGCTGCGCCTCGATCGCCTGAGCCGCAACGGCGGCGGTTCGACTTTCTTCCCCTGGGCTTCGCCCATTCCTCGCGAGGCAAGAAAGTCGCCCCGCCGCCATCCTCCGCTCTGCTCCGGCCCGTGAACGGGTGCGGCGTCGATCGCCTCCGGCCTGCAGATCGCCATCGAGGCCGCGATGGTCGCGGGGCTCGAAACAGCACAGGAGAAGTCACATGGCCAACATCGGTTCCTTCAAGAAGTCCGGCAACGAGTACCAGGGCGAGATCGTCACCCTGAGCGTCCAGACCAAGGGCGTGCGCATCGTCCCCGAGGTCAATCGGTCCAACGACAACGCCCCCAGCCACCGGGTGTTCGTCGGCCGCGCCGAGATCGGGGCCGCCTGGTCGAAGCGCTCCAACGAGGGGCGCGACTATCTCTCGCTCAAGCTCGACGATCCGAGCTTCAACGCCCCGATCTTCGCCAACCTGTTCGATGACGAGGACGGCGAGGGCTTCACCCTGATCTGGTCGCGCAGCCGCCGGAAGAACGGCGAGTAGGCCGACACCCCACAGCCCCGCCCGGGTCCGCCGGGCGGGGTTTCTCTTTGCCCGCCAGGCGCGAGAAGGCCGCGCAACCAGGAAGAACGGCACGGGGTGATCACGAACGCTCCCAGCGTTAAGGATGCGAAATGCGACGCTCGCGCCTGTGCACAAACGTCTCAAAAGTGCCGCGGCCGCGCATTCGTCACAAAGTGCAGTGTCTGGTGCCGAGACGATCCCAATCCTATGGATTGACTTCATGTTCTCATTTTGTTCTCTATGTTCCAGAGTAATCGCCGATCAATGGAAGCGCGAGGCGAAGGTGATCTCTCCATCCGCGGACCTTCACGACGTCTGGAAATCCCATCAGCCGCTGGGCGTCGCGTGCAAGCACTGCCAGCACCGGGCGCTCGTTGCGAGAGAGCGCATCGGCGCGCGCCAAGGCAACTTGCACTGCGTCGATACGCTCAAGTTCCGGTGCACCAAGTGCAAGCGCCACATTGTCGAGCTCCACCTGTTTCCGGATCACAGAAGCGCCAAACGCTTCATGGCGGAGTACCGGTGATGGGGCCGCTGGCCGAGCGCGTGCATCGTGGCTACGGCCCATCTACCGGGGTGGAATGCTGTCATTCTATCAGGGTGGCGCGGATCGCCCGCGGCAACCTTACCCCTGCGGAGAAGGGCAGGATCAACGAATGCGCCGCACGCATGGACACTCAATGGCGCGGCGGCCACTTCAACGGGTTCGAGTACTTTCATTTCCGGCTTCCGGAGCACGGTGTCGCCATGGCCGCGTTCATCTTGAAGGAACGCCTGCATCGGCTTGTGCCGGGAAGCACCTGCGCGCCGACGGCAGGCGAAGTCGAGGCCGAATGGCGTCGGATGGCCGAACAGCGCGAAGCCATTCTTGCCTGGGCGAGAGCCAGCAAGGCGCTAATGGAGATCGTGCAGACCTATCGCTTCGAGCGGCGACAGGGCGCGCGTTCCCCCGACGCGCATGCTGCCGCCGCCAGGATCGTCGAGCAACTCGACCGCTCGGTCACCGACCCCAGGACTTACTCCGGCGTGTGCATCGAATGGGCAGAGCGGGAGTACCGGCAATGGTTCTGGCGCTGCGCGCCGAACCATCAGGTGCTGTAGCCGAGTCAGCGCAGGACACCGCCTTGGAACTCTCAAGGGACCGCTTCGTCGATCAGTTCGCGATAACCTTCGGCGTGCATTGCCTACGGCACTGGTCGACGCGCCACACGGCGGCGCCGACCTATCTTGCGCCGTGCTTCTACGGGTGGATCAAGACCAACGGCGGCCTGATCGGGCTCTCTCCGGCCGAATTCGCCGAGGTGGCGGAGCCGGTCATCGAGGACGTGCATCGCCTCACGCCCAAGGGCCAGCGGCCGGATGCAAGGCTGGTCGCGGGCCGGCTCTACGATGCGCTGGACGCGGCAAAGGTCGAGGTCACGCTCAAGCCATTCGCAATGGTGACAGCCGCGCGGTAAGACGGCCGCGTCTGACGCTGTGCCCGGTGAATCGCCTGCGCCAACTTGGGGGAATGGTGTGGGTCAGCACTCACATTGTTTCTTCCATCGACTTCGGCCGCGGCAATCGCGGCCTTCAGGTCGAGGCGTTGGCGACGACGGAGACGGGTGCATCGTTCGCGATCGGAACGAAGAGGAGAAGCGCTTTAGCGCTTGCACCAGTCAGCCGACGACCGCTGCGCCAACGCCTCAAGAAGGGCGAGTTGGTGAGGTGACGCGGAGGAAGCAAGCCGCTGACTGGCTGTCGCTTTTGACACCTGTTGAGTCGGGCGGCACAGTGTTCAAGATGAGATTGGGCGGCAACAACTAGCGATGCAGATAAAGGACTTGCCGCTTCCGATTACGGCCGCAAAGGCGGACTGGCTTCCCGGAACACATTGGGTTGGCTTTACGCCGCGCGACGGATCGACAAATGCTCGCGAGCAGTGCCGTTCAACGGTCTACGCACAGTTTCAAGGCGGCTACGTCATCGAGTACGTGACGTTTAAATTTGACGATCCAAACCCCGGATTCGAAAGAGACTCCCGCTACCTTGCAGAGAAGGCGGCGCATGCTGAAGTCGCCGGCAAGCTGATCTCCGTCCACCGCCTGCGACCTTCAGCGCGTCCCCTTCGCGAGATCCTCGGCGATGCTGAGTATGAGCAGCTTCAGGATATGTGGGCAGAGAGCGGTAAACGTCATCGCTGGTCGGTCGCCTTTCCGATCCTCGAGAGTTACAAGATCGTGCCCGCCGTGGCCGGGAACAAGGCGTTCTCAGCCGAGGCGTACACACGGCTCTTCAAGCATCCGTCCGCCACATTGAGGCCCCTCAACGACGACGAGCGCGATCAAATCAATCACTTGGTGATCGAAATCCAGCCGACGCCGAACGCCTGGATCGGCATCGCCGACGAAGCCGACATGGCCGAGAAGAGTGAAACGCCCCGAAACATTGTCCGGCTTGTCGATCAGGATTTGGCAGTCGGAGCCTTCGAAGGGCTTACAGACGAACAAGTCGCGAAGATTCGGAAGCGGGCTGCCTGGCTGGCACACCGCTTTGTCTTACGGCGAAGGCGTGGGGGTACTCTAGTTTGTGACGACTGTGGCTTCGATCCTCAGTCACGCATCTCGAACACCGGCCTGTCTCCTCGAGCGTTACTTGACGTGCACCACATGAACCCCCTCGACGAAGGTCTCCGCTATACCACCGAAGCAGACTTCTGCCTTGTCTGCCCGAATTGCCATCGCTTCATGCATCGCTTGGCGGCATCCCTGAGCGATCCGGCCGAGAAAGCGCACGCCCTACGTCCCCGGAACAGAAGCGTCAGCTAGGGCGCTCCGGTGCTACAATCTCAGCGTCGCCGTCGCGGTATGGACAGAGACGTTGTCCCGGAAGGGCAGCTTCGCCTGGACCTCTTGGACGAACATTAAGAGCGCTTGGCCGAAGCTGCCGATTTCAGTGAGCAGCCTGTCGTCATCGCCGGACTGGAAAGGTTGGGAAGGCGTCGTGAACCCGTACCCACGTACCGGGCTGGCGCCCGTAAGACCGACTACGGCATGGGCCACCGCGTTGCGGCGGTTTCCCAAATCCTTCGCCACAGCTTCATGAGACTGCCATTGGGCGAAGATAGCGCCGGCGCCATTTCCCAGAGCGTTCTGGACGCTGGTTTTGCCGAACCCTTTGGTCACGCCCTCCAGAATTCTGGAGAGCACCTTGTGCTTCGCGAAGTAGGTGGCTTTGATCGGCTGGAGGGCACGGACAATATCATCTGCCGGCGTCCCTGCAGGCATGTGCGCCGCGAGATCGAAGGCCATCAGATTCCAGTCGAGAAAGCGAAGGGTCTCTTCCACACCCCCCAGACTTGTGACGATCGCTCCTACCTTACGGTGGAGCTCGTTGATCCTCGCGGTGCCAACGAAGATGTCGGCACCCGTCCTACGGCCTATCATGCCAACTAGATAGGAACGGGCATTTGCACGGGCAAGCACAGAGGCCCCACCAATTCGGCCGAAAATCCCAATCTCGGAGTTGAGTGGGCCGCCGGCATGGCGCCCACGACGCGCCCGCTAACGTAGGTGCGCGGCCAGCCGGGAGCGCGGCTCGCGCGTTGAGGCGCTTGTGAGGGCCACGACCGAAACCTCGGCACCATCCGGGCGCCCGCTCGACGGCGCCTCGTGAGGGCCGTGGCAGCGCGGAATCTTGCAAATCCGCTCGCCGAGGACCATATTCATGCCACGGAGCCGATCGCCAGGGCTGCAAGTGACCCAAAAGGCGGCATGAGTTCGAAAGCGTAGTCACCTCCACGGCAATCCCATTCGCCGGCGCAGGTGGTCACCAAGCACTTGCGACTACCGAGAAGACGCCGGTTCGAAAGGGCTATTGTCATGACAATCCAGAAAGATTGCGCAGACCATCTGCGCTCGACGTACACCACCGGCTCGAGCAAGCTTCGTGCTGGGCATGCTCATGAGATCGTTGCGTCGTACTTCGGCTACGGGACGGCCGCGGCGCTGCAAGCGGAATCCGCGTACCCGCTCGCTGCGCTCGACGAGGCGTCAGTACTCATTCCTGCCATTCCTTTGATGGAGCAGCGGATGCAACAGCTCAAGGGGCTGCCCACGAACCTGCCCGGTGCTGACGAGTTGGCCAAACGCCTTTCCGCATATCTCGTCCAACACAACCACTTTTCGGGCCAAGTGTGGCACACGCACAAACTTGAGGAGTTCATCGAAGAAGAATTCATCCAGGACCACTCCCTAGCGATCATGGATGACCTTTCGGGCGAGATGGCTGAGACGAATGCCTATTTCGACGAGCTTTACGTAGAACAAGTGACGATCAGCGAAGCGCCGGAAAGCGTGGTAGCGACTGTCTCCGGGCACCTGAACGGAGAGAACGACCCAGATAAGCCGTTCAGCGGCGACTCCATCGCCTTCACGACGACCGTGACGCTTGAGCGTGTTGCTGGTCGCACCGCATTTCTGTCTCCCGAGCTGGATAGCGGGGGAACGGTGGACGACAAGGACTACTACGACCCTGAGCCGCCCGATGACGAGGCAAAGCCGAGTTCTCCCTAGTCGTTGTCCGACGTAGTCTCGAATCGCTTTGACTTCACCCCGCCGATCAATTCGGCGGGGTGTTTTCAGATCGCGCGTTTGCGCCTCTCCTCCGCCTTATGGCAACCAGTAGCTGCCATCGTCCTGGGAGGGCCGGTCGAGCATCGCGCCCGAGGCGCCTAGCTCCCGAGTGTCACGGCTGGCCGGCTAGGGCCCCAGGGTTCTGGGGGCTCGTCATATAAAGGTCTGCCGGCAAGCAGTATGGCGAAGGCTTCGAGGGAGATTTCCGGCCTCAGCCGGCTTGCTCGACGGCGAGTGACCCGGCGGGCAGCGGCTTCAGCAGTGATCGCGCCGACACCGTTGGATCGAGCCAGTCAGCCCATTGAGCACGGCTCAGGATCGCGACCTGCCGATCATGATAGGGCGCGATGTCCGGCCCGGGCGGCAGGGTCAGCATGGTGAAGGCTTCGCCGACGTCGGCGGTGTCTCGCCAGATGCCGGCGATGCAGAACCAAGGCTCGTCCTTCTTCGTGAACAGCCACTTGTCCTTGCGCTTCTTTTTCTTGTCCTTCGGATCGGTGAACTCGTAGATGCCGTCGGCAATGATCAGGCAGCGGCCCGACGTGAACTCGCGCCCGTCCGACCGGAAATTGTAGACAGGCCGCTTGTTCTGTCCCGGCCAGCTCCAGCGGCGCTGAACGAGATCGCCTGCTTCTCGATCGCCCTCGACCGTGCGGACGATCGGCGCGGTGTCGGTGATCTTGATGTCGTCCCGCGCCTCAATGTTCGGGGTGCCCTCGGGGAAGCGGATCTTGATTTTGATGTTGGAGAAGTCGTCGGCGATTGTCCCGGCGCCGACATGGAGGCGATAGTCGTTGCACTTATTGCTTCACCGGCCCGTTGCGCTTTGTAGATGTTCCTGTTATGTTCTCATCCATGAAGGCAGCCGCTTTCGATATGGACGTCCCGCTGGACGAACGCCGCATCATCGTACGGTACGGCGACGACGGCGTGGAGATGGTCGAACTGCCGTGGGGCTTGAGGCCGAAGGAACCTGGCGGACGGCCGTTCAATCTGGTGAGGGGTGAAGGACGGACGTTTCCCAGCCATCGCTGCCTCGTGCCGGCATCGGAGTTCCGGCTGGCCCACCGGGGACAGCGCTACGCATTCTCGCTTGCCGACGGCGATTGGTTTTATTTCGCCAGCATCTGGCGGCCCGCGTCAGCAGGCTGGCCCGAGGCCTACGCGATCCTGACCGTTGCAGCCAATGCCGAGGTGGCGCGCTACCACGACCGGCAGATGGCAGTGCTGAGGCGCCGGCAGCGGATGGAATGGCTGGATCTCTCGCGCCCGGAGGACGAGCTGCTGAGGCCGCTTCCCCGAGGCGCGTTCCGCGTCGAGCGGCTGTTCACCCAACCCGCTCCGAAACATCAAGAGCCTCGACCAACGGCGTAGGCACGGCAGCCCGGCGAGCATGGATGTTTCGTCGGCTCAACTACCTCGACGATGGAATAGACGCAGGCGAAGGGACCACGCCGCGAAAGGCCCCGTTAGCGATTGGCCTGTGCTGATCGCTTTGGACGCTTCAAGAGGTCGGCAGGTTCGATGGCCAGCGCGTCGGCGATCTTCCCCAACACCGTGACGCTGGATGACACGTCGCCTCGTTCGATGGCGCCGACATAGCGGGCGCTCAGGCCGGCGCGCGCAGCCAGCTCTTCCTGCGTGATTTTTCTATCATGACGCGCACGACGCAGATTGACCGCCATGACCTCCTTGAGATCCATGGCGTGAGAGGACCCTGGACAGGAACCATCGTTCCAGGAACGATCCTTCCGATTCGTATCGGTTTGTGGTATCCACTCGATTGGAGTTGCCGGATTTGTCGCTCGCCAACGGCAGCTGACACCTATTGGCGATAGCCAGTCACCACGAGTACGATGCATCCGGTGCATCGATTGGTCGACTCGGCGCCGCCCTCGACGCGATTCATCTCTATCTCGCAATGTGATGAATGGACTGACAGAGGCTTACGATGACCATCGCTCCATTCGACGACCGTCCTCCAGACAAGCCCCATCTTACGAGCTATGATGAGCGCCACCTTGCGGACTATATCCGGCTCCTCGACGCAGCGGAGGAGGGCGCCGACTGGCAAGAGGCAGTGAAAATCATCTTTGGCCTCGACCCTCGGCGCGAACCCGAACGGGCAAGGGTCGTCCACGATAGCCATCTTGCGCGCGCCCGCTGGATGACCGAGACCGGATTCACCTACCTCCTGCGGCCGCGCCTCAACTGACACGTGTTCCGGGCAGTCTGCGCAACGCTGCCTCAGCATGCATCGCTATCGGCAAATTTCGGGGCTAGCGCACTGCAATTTCCCCGGCCACTGATCGTTGGAGTTGGTTCAGTTGAGTTGGAGGCGTACATGCCGGCCACATCTGACTGGCGATCTACGAGGCGTGAAGTTGAACTGAAGCGTCTGCAGCGTCCGCACATCGGTTTGGAATTCCTGCGTCGTAGCCGCACCTATCGCACCGACTACAGCCAAATGCTCGAACGCATCGCGGCTGGCACCGTGAGCAGGGAACGGGCCTTTGCCGACTTCGCCCAGCGCTGGGGCTTGGTCGTTCCCTTTCGACCCGGAAATTGCTGTCGACGCTGCGCCGATCCTGTGGCGCCCGGAACTCGTGCCAGTGGCCGTGCTGCTTGCACCTGTGCCAAACGGATTCGATGCTGCGCGCATCGCGGTTCTCGAGGCCGAACAACCTCAAAGGACTCATGACGGCCCGGACGGCCGCCATATCCTGCTCGACGATGTGGCAGGTCCGCATCAGCTCTGGTGCTTCGAGACGGATGCCCAGCAACGCCTGGGCGTGCTGATTCCGCTCGATGCCGACTTCCGCCTGCGGCTCGCGGCAGTGCAACGCCTGCATCGCCGGATGATCGGCCTATCAGCAGGGCCGCTGCCGCGCGGCTGGCGGTTGACGGCGATGCAGCGGCGACGGTTTGTCCTGATGCTGCGTGCGCTCGATGGCCATCTGGAAGGCGCCAGCTATCGCGAGATCGCGCGCGTCCTGCTCGACGCCGAGGCGGCACGCTGGCCGGCGAGCGCCTGGAAATCGTCTGCAGCGCGCTCGCAGGTCATTCGCCTCGTGACTGAGGGTACAGCCATCATGAATGGCGGCTATCGCAAGCTGCTGCGCGGCCGATGATCATGTATTCGGACCGTCGTCCACATAACACCGCGACTGCCACTCAATGACCAGCGGCCGTGCAAACCCGGTCCAGGTTCAAGGGGTGGGCGCCGCGATGCACCGCAACTCCGTACTCCACCAGTCCGCAGATTTCTCTCCATCGTGATCGCGAGTTCGCCGCAGTTCCTCAGCGGCACCCGCGACAAGCTGGAGACGCATCTCATGCCCGATGATCCGCGACAACTGCCGCCACGCTATCTGCGCACACCGGAGGCGGCGCGCTTTCTTGGCCTGTCGGGCCGCACGCTCGAGAAGCATCGCACCTTCGGCACCGGCCCGGTCTATCGCAAGCTGGGCGGCCGCATCGTCTATGCGCTCGAAGACCTGCAAACCTGGGCCAACCGTGGCCTGCGGCAGTCCACGTCCGACCCCGGCAACGGCGTCGTCCATCCCGCCAGGCCGCAGCCGCGGCGCGGCGGTGGCAGCGCCGGACAGTGAACGAAACGCCGATGGCCTCGCAGACCAGATCACAGTGCCGACTCACATGGCGCGCTGAGCGTCACGCGGCTGATGAGGCCGTCGAGGCGCGCCGCCCCTTCGGATGGCGTCGCGGCCGCACGTCACCTGCAATCCCTTCAGACGGAGACACAGGGTCATGACGACCGATCCGCCCAAGGGCTCCACGTGCGTCGAACTGATGTGGGTGGAGAAGGAGGTCGAATGTTGGATCAGATTCGGCCGCGTCATCCATGAACGGATACTCGATCGTCGCCGCCGTGTCGTCAGTTTCGCACCGGACAGCATCTTTGCGACGGTCCGGTGGATGGGGAACGACAACGGCACCGTCCTGTCCTGCATCGATGTCGTGCGCGCCGTTCGCCCGGGCGAGCCTTATTCCACCGTCTTCCGGGTGCAGCCCGGCGGCGATAGCCTGTTGCGCTGCTCCGGCTGGCCCCGTGTCGAGCGCGTGCTGAAGGCGATCGATGCCATCGAAGCGCTCGACATCAATCCCGAAGATGCCGCTCCCGACCATTGGCGTCATGTCCATGCCCGTCTGCTCGTAGGAGAGCCGCCGCGCGCCTACACGCTGGGGCGACATCGCGCCTGGCTCAAACGTCGGCAGGTTACGTCATGAACCGACGCGCCGCGCCGCTCATCGTCACCATGAGCGCGATCATTTTGATGGTTGTGCCGAGCGTCATCGGTGCGCCGCGCTTGCTTCTCTGGAACAACAGCGCCTCGGTGCCGGTCGGGCTCTACAGGGTGCTTCCGCCGCGCGCGCTGCATGTCGGAGACATCGCCGTCGTCATGCCGCCCGAACCGCTCGCCGCCTCTCTCGCCGCGCGCGGCTCCTTGCCCAACGGCGTGCCGTTGATCAAGCCGATTGCCGCGCTCGACGGACAGACCATCTGCCGTCAGGGACTCCGCATCACCATCGACGGCGCCTTCGTCGGTGCGGCGCTCGCCCATGACCATCGCGGCCTTCCGCTGCCCGTTTGGAAGGGCTGCCGCATGCTCGGCGCGAGCGAGGTCTTCCTGATGAATCCCACAGAGCCTGACAGCTTCGACGGCCGCTATTTCGGCCCCTTGCCGGCGTCGTCGGTCATCGGCCGTGCGACACCCCTCTGGTTTCCCAAGGAGCACTGACGATGCCATCCCTTCCTTTCCGGTCCTGCATTCCTCTGTTCGGCTGCATGCCTCACCATTCCTCCGTCTCGGCCAAGATCCCGGCCGCCGCCGTGCGCAGCTCCGGTACGGGGCGGGCGGTCGGTCGGCGCGCAAGCGCTCCCCCCTGCATGGAAGCGAACACGGTCGAACGCTGGCGGATTGTCGGGACGGCGGTGTGCAGAGCGGTGCTTGTCGCCATGTTGGTGACGATGACGAATGTTGCCGCGATGGCTCAGCCCGCGCCTTCGGTTACACCCCTGCAGCACCATGCGATCAACGGCCCGATCGCGGGTTTCATCGCGGAAGCGTCGCGGCGCTTCGGCGTACCGGCGGCGTGGATACGCGTCGTCATTCGGGCAGAAAGCGCCGGTGACGCGCGTGCCGTGTCGTCCGCAGGTGCCATGGGACTGATGCAGATCATGCCCAACACCTGGGCCGAGTTGCGCGCGCGTTACGGTCTGGGTGCCGATCCGTTCGATGCCCGCGACAATGTTCACGCCGGCACGGCGTATCTGCGCGAGCTGCATGATCGCTACGGCGCGCCCGGATTCCTCGCTGCCTATCATGCCGGTCCGGGACGCTATGATGACTATTTGGCAAACGGTCGGCCGCTGCCGCTCGAGACGGATGCTTACCTTGCGGAGGTCATTCCGGCGATCGACGGGGTGTCGCCTGACGACCGGCTGATGGCGACCGATCCGTTCGCGTGGACACAGGCACCTTTGTTCGTTGCACGAGGCCAAGGCGGGTCCGCCAGCGAACCGGCGTCGGGGCAACGGTCGATCGATCGCACGTCGTCCGCAGGATCAACTAACAGCATGTCGGCGCTTGCCGGCAGATCGGATGGCCTGTTCGTGCAGCGCGCCAGTCGGACTCGTAAACCGTGAGGCCGATCGTCTTCCATCGCAGCCTGTCGCATGTGTTCGTACGGTTGGCAGTGAGATCTGGGGCGCAGAGGCCCCCAACCGCGCGATGGCAGGATAAAGGAGCGCGAGGGGCGCTCTGGGTCGGTCGTGCTTTTTCAAGGACTTACGCGGCGATTTCGCGAGGTGCGCCTGTCCGGCGCAGCCTGCGGCTTAGGCAATGCTCGAGGAATATCAGCGCGCTAGTGCGATGTGCGGGATCACGGCAATGAAGGGTGGCGACGACTTCCGCATCCGGCCCGGCCGCATCCGCTCGACGCGCGTGCAACGTGCCCGGCCCTTCATCGCGCAGGCGCTCGCGGCCGCCCAGCGGGCCGGCGGATCGGTCTCCCGCTCGGGCAGGATCGGCCCCGGCGACCGTTCGCGATTCGGACGAGGCCAGCGCGCGTCGGTGCAGGCCAACAGGTTCATCACGTCGCGCTCGCGCGGCGCCGTGGTCAAGGCGCGCGTGGTGCGCCATGGCGGCCGCGCTGCACCGCTCGCGACCCATCTCAACTACCTCGGGCGCGAGGGCGTCACCCGGGACGGAGAGAAGGCCCGGCTTTTCGGCCCCGGTGTCGATGCCGTCAACCCGAAGGAGTTTGCGGAGCGGTGCGACCCTGACCGGCATCATTTCCGCTTCATCGTCTCGCCCGACGACGCCGTGGAAATGGCCGACCTCAAGACCTTTACACGCGATCTCGTCGGGCAGATGGAACTGGACCTCGGTACCCGCCTCGACTGGGTCGCCGTCGATCACTGGAATACCGAGCATCCGCACGTCCACCTGATCGTGCGGGGCGTGCGGGACGACGGCGAGAACCTCGTCATCTCGCGCGATTACATCAAGGAGGGCATGCGGGATCGTGCGCGCGACCTGATCACGCAGGAGCTTGGGCCCCGGACCGATCACGAGATCCGTCGGATCCTCGAACGCCAAATCGACGCCGAGCGCTGGACCAACCTGGACCGGCAGCTCGCGCGAGACGGCGCCCGCCTCGGCATCATCGACCTCGCGCCACACGCCGACCGCCAACCTGACGAATTCCATGCCCTCAAGATCGGGCGGCTTCGCAAGCTCGAGTCGCTCGGGCTGGCTGACCAGGTCGCGCCCGGCCAATGGACCATGTCCGAGAAGGCCGAGGCGACGTTGCGCGAGCTCGGCCAGCGCGGCGACATCATCAAGCGCATCCATCGCGGCCTCTCCGAACGCGGGATTGAACGTGGCGCGGCCAGCTATGTGCTGGCCGGCGAAAGCCTGGACGATCCCGTGGTGGGCCGGCTCGTCGCTCGCGGCCTCGACGACGAATTGAAAGGCACCGCCTATGCCGTCGTGGATGGCGTGGACGGCCGCACTCATCACCTCAAGCTGCCCGATCTCGAGGCCGCCGGCGACAGCGTACCGGGCTCGATCGTTGAGCTACGCAAGTTCGACGACGCGAGGGGGCAACGACGTGTCGCTCTGGCGGTCCGGTCGGACTTCACAATCGAGCAGCAGGTCACAGCGCCGGGGGCGACCTGGCTCGACCGGCACGCGATCGCGCGCGACCCTGTCGCGCTGGGTGGGGGCGGCTTCGGCGCGGAGGTGCGCGCGGCACTGGAGAGGCGCGCCGAGTACCTGATCGGGCAAGGCCTGGCCGAACATCAGAACCGCGGGGTCAGCTTCAACCGCAACCTGATCGAGACGCTCCGCAGGGGTGAACTGGACGCCCTCGGCGCCAAGCTCGCAGCAGAGAGCGGTCGCACCTTCAATAGGGCCGGGACGGGTGAATATGTCGCCGGCGCCTACCAACGGCGCGTCGCGCTTGCCTCCGGCCGCTTTGCGATGATCGACGACGGGTTAGGCTTCCAGCTCGTACCCTGGACGCCATCACTCGAGAAGCAGCTCGGTCGTCACGTGTCCGGTGTCGGCAGGAGCGATGGGGGCGTCGACTGGAGCTTCGCCCGCAAGAGGGGAATTGGCCGGTGAGGTATACACCGGTCTGCACCAGTCGACGTTTGACTACCTTTGTCCACGTGGCGTTCTATGACTGGCTGTGAGACCTACACGTACTTCGCGCCATATCGGCGCCTATGTTCCCGTCCACGTCGTATATCCGGGCGTGAAGGCGGAGCCGAAGACGTTGGTACAGCTCCTGTCGACGATGAACCGCAATGAGACGATCGTTGTATGTTGCTTCGCTAACATCGCGGTAGCGGGTCACAGCGGGCCCGACCAGAAGGCTCAACAACAGGCAATGATTCGCGAGCTGCTACCGAAGGGTGCTGCAGATCGCATCGATGCCTTTGTACGCGAGAAGCAGCTGCAAGGCTCTCCTACGGTCTTCTTCAGAGGCCAACTGCTTGAGCTCATTCGTTGGGCGGCTCGCTATGGCGACAGAAGCGGAGCCGATCCGCAGTTTTCAGGCGATGCGGCAAACCGTGAAAAATTCGCAAAGGCCGCGCTCATCTGCAGTGATCTGTGGGGCGAGCGCATTTATGCGAAGCGCCTGAGAGCAACAGGAGATCCCACACAGGACCGCCAGCGTGCTCTTGGCGCCTTTCGGAAAGGTGTCGAGGAGTCGGGTCAAGCGATCAACCCAGCCCAGACACTGGGCCGTGGTTGGCTCCTCTTCATGGAGCACATGCCGCGGCGCTACCCACAGTTCGCTGCGGTCTTTGAGAAGGCAACCGGCCTTACCGTGCGGCAGTACCTTCTGCTGACCGCTGCGCTCGCGGGCCACGCCTCAGCCTCTGGGCAGCTGTCCCCGATCATCTCCGAAACACGGATGGCAGCCGCAACGGCCTACAAGGAACTCGCACCCCGCTATCTCAAGCTCGAGTCTCAAACTGCGGACGAACTCGCTATGAGCCTTTGGGATGCGCCGTTCGCCACAAATGCGTACCGAAGCCTCCGCGAGCGGCCGCTGATCCGAGGAGTCGATGATCGGATGGTCATCTCGGACCCCATCTTCTTCAGTGAGCGTGTTTCGATCGGTCCGCTGTTTCACGTCGTTGCGGCTGTGCGCGGCAAAAAGTCGAACGAGGTTTTTGGCGCTTTCGGAAACGCCTTTGAGGACTACGCCGGGGGCATCCTTGATCGGATGTATCCGACACGGCCTGGTTTGGTCGCCCGTCTAGCCCGCAATGTGAAGGTTGGCGATCTCGAGATCGATGCGGTCATGAACGACTCGAAGTTTGTGATCCTGATTGAGATGAAGGCTGCCTGGCTGCGCGAGGACGTCATTCTTGAAGACGCACCCGATCGGCTGATAGAGCGACTCCGAACCTTGTACGGCGTGTCGAGCGATAAGGAAGAGCGGCCGAAGGGCGTGGCGCAACTCGCGAGGCTCATAAACAGCATTCTGGCGGACCGGGCTTCGGCAGCCGGCGGCCAGTTCCAAAAGGTCGAAGTGTTCTATCCCGTGCTGTTGGTGCATGACGTGAATCTGAGTGCGCCGGCATCTGGCCACTTCCTGAATGAAGAATTTCAGAAACTTCTAGCCAAGCCGCCGCCTTCGGTTCGCGTGGCCCCACTCATCATCATGACAATCAGCGATCTTGAGCATCTGGAATCGTCGGTCGGCAAGTTCACGTTGCGGAAACTGCTTGCCGACTACGATTCGAGTTCGGGCGACCGGATGCAATCACTGTTGAACTATATTGTCGGGTCCGAATACCGCGAACTGATGATTGCCAATCGCAGTTTGACGACCGCGGCCGAGCATCTTCTCAATGAGGCTTCCAAGGAGCTATTCCCTGGGCACACGGACAACCATGGGACGGAGCCCTCCGCCTCTTTGTGATTGACCGAATCGAACGAACAGGACGACCGTAGGGTGGTGCGACGGAGAAAATGGCCGGCATGAAGTACGTCGATCTGCGGTCGATGCATCACTTGATGGACGGATTGTCGTTCCGCGTTCGGAGATGCGCGGAAGTGCTCGACCACGCGCTCGTCAACGTCAATGAAAAGAACCGGGTACCGGATCGGATTGTCGCATGGAACGCACGCGGCGGTCCTCTGAACGGCGAGCCGCTTAGCTTGCCGGGCACAAAACGCCTGATCGTGCAAATCGAAGAAACCTTTGATCCCAGGAAGAAGGAGACACTGACGCTCGCGAGTGTGGGTGAAACCGAAGACAAGACAACGGCCCCGGCGGCATTCTTCAACATGCACTCATTGTCCCTTGACGTGCCAATGCGCGTGGAGGTGCCTCTTCGAACTCTCCTCAAAGGTGGTCAGGACCTTAAGGGCAAGTATGTCGTCTACTTGCATGCGCTTCTGACGGACGATGATCGGGAGTACGTTTACTACGGTATCACGAAGCGTGGGTGGAATCGTCGATTCCTTGAGCACACGAAGACAGCGCTAGGAAGCGAGACCAGGCGTTTGTTTCCCAACACGCTCCAAGAACTCATCCGGACGCATATGGACAGGCGGGCAGGTCGTCGATCCGACGGCGTCGGCCTGAGCGGGCTGGTGACTGCGGTGTGCGCGGCGGGGCTCGATGAAGATGCGGCCATGGATGTCGAAGAGTACCTCGTGGACAAGTACAGCCTCGCGTCAAAGCATCCGCTCGGCCTGAACATGATCCCCGGGGGCAAGGAAGGAATTCGGCGATTGCACGAATTGACAGGACCCCAACTTGGGACGTCGAAGGATACGGAGGAACGGGAAGACGCTCTCGATCGGTACCTGGCACAGCATCCGGCGCTTGGCGTTCCGAAGCCCGCCATAGCGGAAAAGTGGAACGATCCCACCTATGCGGAAGCAGTCATTTGTGGTCGCGAGAATCGGTTGACAGCGGATCAGGTGCGCGAGATTCGCTACTTGGCGGCACTTGGCAACACGAAGGAGGCGATACGGGCGGGGGTGGGTGCGATAGACCTCGGACAGGTTGAGAGGGTGCTGGCGGGGCGGACCTACGGCCGCATTCGGTAAACTGACCTAGACTTGTTACTGGTGATCACGAACATGACAGGCGGCTACATCCTGCGCAGTGTGCTGGTTCAAGGGCGTCTCGCCTTTGCGACTAGACGTGCTGCAGCCGCGCGCAGTCGCGAGCACGGCCTCCAGATTTTGACGCCTTCGCTGCTGGCTGCCCGGCTCGCTGGTGGGCTGCTTCATCCGGCCTCCCGCGAGAGCATAGAAATCGGTATTCGCGCGGCTCTCAAGGACCCGGGCTTACTGAAGGACCTGGCCCCGGTTCGCGATCTTCCTGGGGTGACCCGCGCTCTTCATAGGACGCTGCAAGATGTCTGGCGTGCTGGTTTTGACTTGGAGGCGGAGCCATATGTGAACCGACCGCGTGTCCGTGACCTGATAAAGATCGAAGAGACGGTTCGCCGTCACCTTCGGCCGGGCGAGTGCCTGTTGCCCGATCTCTGCAAGCTGGCGCGCGGTGCAGTCCAGCTTGCTCCTCGGTTCATCGGGCCGCTGCGTATCCATGGATTGCTTGGGATCGATCCGATCTGGCGACCGCTCATCAACGAGCTGCGCGAGGTCATAGAAGTCGAGTGGGATGCACCGGCCTTCTGTGAAGCCGGCTGGTTCAAAGGCAGCCCCAAGCATGCGGGCGCCAAGACCGGCGGCCGACGCGCCGTCAGCTGCGCTGATCCCTATCATGAGACCCTCGAAGCCATGAGATGGGCTCGTGAACTCCTTGCGACTGGTCGTGCCCAAGCGTCCGATATCGCTATCGTCACAACGGCGCCGGCGGCCTACGACGACTACGTGCTTGCGCTCGCAGCGGCGTCGGGCTTGCCGGTAAGTTTCGTGCATGGCCGTCCCGCGCTTTCGACGAGGGACGGGCAGCGGTGCGCTGCTCTTGCAGACGCTTTGCAGTCCGGATTGAGTCAAGCGCGGGTGCGGCGGCTGCTTTCGCTCGTTGCCAATCAAGGGACAAGTCTTGACGGTATTCTGGATGGTCGCTTGCCCGTGCCGAGTGAAGCGTCCCTCTCAACCGCCGACGACTGGCAGCGAGTCCTCGCCCCTCATCCGGAAATGGCGTCGCTTCTAATGCCGGCGCTCAGGCTTATCGAAGCTGGCACGAACGCCGCCGAAGAAGCGGCGAAGCTGCTGCTGCGGGGACGTTCTCGCAGTCTCTGGGGCGACGCTTTGCGAGCTGCGCCCGCATCGGCACTCATGTTCTCGCTCGGGTCTTTGCGCGTTGCTGACGAGCGTGATCCTGCGGACTCGATTGCGTGGTGCTCGGCCGATGAACTCGCCGCAGCACCGCGCCGCTTCGCGTGGCTCCTCGGACTTACAACGACCGGGTGGCCTCGCAACGATGGACTGGATCCGATTCTACCGGACTACATCGTTCCGGCATCACGTTTCACCCCTGATCCGATCGAAGCCGCGGATCGGCGTTCCTTCAGCAACATACTGGCATCGGCCGAGGAGGTGGTCCTGTCCTGCGGTCGATTGACATGCGAAGGCAAGAGTGTTGGCGCAAGCGCCCTGATGCCCGCGATCGACAAGGAAGGCGTTCTTCGTCGTGACGAACCTGCGCGTCACGCGGTGTCGGAGGCTGATCGCCTCCTCACGCGGCCGCAGGACAGGAAGGGAGATCCGGTCGTGTCCGCGGCTCTGGCCGCGTGGCATGACTGGGGCCTGCACCGCCTGACGCTTCACGACGGCTTCGTGGGGGCGCAGCATCCTTTACTCTCTGCGCTCTTCTTGCACCCGCAGTCGCCGACGTCGCTATCGCGGCTTCTGAGGGACCCGCTCGCCTACGTATGGTACTACGCCCTGGGTTGGCGCGACTTGGTCCACAAGGAGCGCGGTCTGGTGCTTCCGGCGGACGATATGGGACGCCTTGTGCACGAGTTGCTCCGCCGGGCAGTTGATCACCTCGAGGCGAAGTCTGGCTTTACCGTGGCTGCCCGCCACGAGATTGAGGATGCACTTGGGCTGGCATCCGCCCATGTGGTGGCGCACTGGCCTTTGGTGACCAATGTTCCGCCGCCGGTCCTGTGGACCAATACAGTCCGGCAAGCGGCGGCAATGAGTCTGGATGGGCTCACCTTTGAGGCCTTCACAGAAGCCGGAACGCGGTCGTGGACGGAAGTGGCGTTTGGCGGGGAAGCGCGCCCCGCTGAGCGGCTCACCTCCCGACCGTGGGACCCGGATCAGCCCGTCGTCCTCCCTGGCACAGACATCAAGATCCGCGGGTCGATCGACCGTCTTGATCTGCGCGCCTCAGCTGTCGCCGTGCGGGTTACCGATTACAAGACAGGGCAACGGCCGAAGTCTCCGGAGGGCATGAGTGTTGCTGGCGGTGCCGAATTGCAGCGCGTGCTCTACTCGCTTGCCTGCCGTCAGTTGCTGCCGGACACTTCGCGGCTCATTGCGCGGCTCATCTATCTCCGGAGCCCAGTGCAGCTCTATGCGCTTAAGGATCCGGACGGGGCGATTGACCGTGTCGCTGCGTGGGTGAAGCTTGCCCGCAGCGTCCTTGAGGCTGGCGTCGTCTATCCGGGCGTTGCGAACATGCCCCAGCGTTTCGGTCGGATCGCCCTACCGGCAGCGGCCCGCTACATCGAACGCAAGATCAATGCGGTCCGCCAAGCCGCAGGCCAAGAACTTGCGGCCTATTGGGGTTCGAAGTGAAGCGGACGCCCGACGACACGGAACGGGAGCGCGCTCTCACGGACCTCGACTCCACGCTCTTGGTGGAAGCGTCGGCCGGCACGGGTAAGACGTCACTTCTCGCCGGCCGCGTGGCGATGCTGCTCGCCGCCGGGCGTCCTCCCTCGTCGATTGCTGCCATCACCTTTACCGAGCGCGCGGCGGCGGAACTGCGTGACCGGGTCGACAAATTCGCGGGCCAGCTTGTTGATCGCAAGGTGCCGAAGGACCTCGAACCCGCTTTTCACCGGGCGTCTCTAAGCCACGAACAAGCGGAAGCGCTCGGCGACGCACGATCCCGTTTGGGTGAACTCACGGCGTCGACGATCCACAGCTTCTGCCTGGCCATCCTGCAAAGCTACGCCGTTGAGGCTCGCATCGATCCCGGCGCCGCGGTCATGGACGGCGACCAGACCGACCTCGCGTTCGAGGCGATTTTCGATACCTGGCTGAGCCAGCGCCTCGGGCACGCTGCACGACCGAACGATCCCATCGTCGTCATGGCGGCGCACGACCCGATCGAAGCGGTCAAGACATTGAAGTCGCTCGCCAAGTTTCGGCGTTCGCATCCTGGGGCCAGGCCGCTACCGCCGCCCCGCTACGCGGACGCGATCTATGATTTTGTCGAAGCCGTAGGCGAGTATCGGCGCTGGATCGGCCGTGTTGCGGCCCCTGACCAAGCACTCGCTGATGTCGAGGCTCTCGAAGAACTCGCGAACGCGCTGGCGCCAGCAACGTCGGCGGACCTCGACTTCAGTCGGCTGTGGGTGTTGGTGCACCCCAAGAGTGAGGCGTTACTGCCTCGCGGAGGACGCGACCTTAAGCGCTACAATGCACGGCTGAAGCTATGGTCGAGTTCTGCTGGGAAGGGCGATGGCCGGCAACTCTCGGCATCCGGTCAGGAGCACTACGAACGATGCGCCAAGCGGTTTGCCGATGCGATCGGCGCAATCGCGGACACACTTCTCGCTAGCTTTTTCGGCGAGACGGATGAGCTCGTCGCTGCGTTTGACCAATTCAAGCGCAGCGCGGCGGTATTGGACTTTGACGATATCCTGATCCGGACCCGTACCCTTCTGCGCACGGATGAGAGAGTCAGGAAGGAGGTCGCGCGGCGCTACCGCCACATTCTGGTCGACGAATACCAGGATACGGACCCGCTTCAATCGGAGATCCTGTTCCTGATTGCGGGCGAGCCTGGCCTCTCGGATGGGTGGGAGAGCTGGAGGCTTCGTCCCGGAGCGCTCTTCATGGTCGGCGACCCCAAACAGGCGATCTATCGCTTCCGCGGTGCCGATCTGAAATGCTATCTCCGGGCGCGATCGGCCATCCAGGCGCAGTTTCCCGGGAACGTTCTTCCGATAGCGGCGAACTTTCGCTCGGGAACGGGCATCCTGGAGCATGTCGATCGCGTTTTCGCGGAACGGCTGACAAAACAGCTGGGCGGTTACGTTGCGCTCCAGTCCACCGTGGCCGAGGATCCCGAACGAATCCAAAGCATTGCGCGCCTTAGCTATCACGTTTCGGCCGACAGCTACGTCGGTCCAATTCGAGACTTCGAAGCTCAGGCCGTCGCTGATCTCTGTGCGAGACTCGTCGGGAATGTGCGGGTCCGCCGCTCCGATGGGAATATCGCGCTCGCTGAACCAGGGGATATCGCGCTCCTCGCCCCACGTCGGACCGAACTGTGGCGATACGAACGGGCTCTCGAGGAAAAGGGACTCCCGGTTGCTTCGCAGGCGGGCAAGAACCTCTACCGGCGTCAAGAATCGCAAGACTTCGTGGCCCTCGTGCGTGCCCTGGCTGACAGTCGCGACACTCTCGCTCTTGGCGCAGTCCTCCGGGGACCGCTTGTCGGTCTGACGGAACGCGAGCTCCTTGATATTACCCAGGCCTTGCGTGAGCAGGACGGAGACGCTGTCTTCGATTTGCGTACGGACCTGTCCCGCGTGCACCACCCTCTGGCGCATCATGTGATGCAGAGCTTGCAAGACTTATGGCGCAAGCGGCGAGCAACGACTCCGTATGCGCTGCTCTCGGAGGCCATCGAGCGACTCCGCGTCATCCCGAGCATCGTGGGGCGCACACCCGATCAACAGGCTCGCGCCCTTGGCAACATCAACAGCCTCCTCGAGCGCTCGCGGAGTTACCATGTGCGCGGGCTCAAACAGTTGGCGATCGACCTCGGCTCCGAATGGGAAAGCCAACTGGCAACGGATGAAGCTCAATCCGATCATCAGGGCAGCCGCATCGAAATAGTTACCGTCCATAGGGCGAAGGGCCTCGAGTGGCCGATCGTCATTCCGATCAACTTTGTGACGATGCCGGAAGACAAGAAGCACTTTTTCTTTCGCGCGGCGGACAACAGCGTGCATTGGACCCTCGGTGACGTCATCTCGAGCACACTTGACGACGCGGTCGCCGCTGACCTGGCTGAGGCCGCGGATGAGCACGAACGCCTGCTGTACGTCGCTTGCACGCGCGCTATGGACTTGCTCGTGCTTCCGGCCCCCAGCTGGGCGCCTAACGGCGGCTGGATGAAGTTCTTCGACCTGGGCCAATCTCTGCTCAAAGACGTGCGGCACCCGTCGCGGCAGCGCCCCAAGGCGACGCCGGCCCTGCCAAGGAATGATCAAGCCGCGGCCGTGTTTCTCGAGGAGCGAGAACGCATTGAGCGACTCAACCCGAGGATCGAATGGCGCCGGCCAAGTCTTGCGGACATCGATCGAGAACTTCTTGACCGGGCAACGTTCGACATTGTGGCCAACGAGACCGACTCCGCGATTGAACCAGGGGTGGCTGGCGCGGGCGCACTTCGGGGCATCATTCTTCACAAGCTGATGGAAGAATTGCTGACGGGTACGGTGACTCCGGATCAGGCGCTCTTGACGAGCCGGGCAGCCGCTCTGACGAGGCAGGCGTTCGTTGGGGCAACAGCAGGACCCAATCCATCCGAAATGGCGGACGCGGCGTTGCGCACGTTCTCGCACGACGAGCTCAAGCCCTACATTGAGAAGTTGGTGCCGGAGTTTCCGCTGTACGGAGAGCGATCGGACACCGTCCTAACGTCCGCTCGCGCTGACGCTATCGCCTTCGAAGCGGGCGCCCCCATTGCTGTTTTCGACTGGAAAAGTGACGTCGCGCCGACGTCGGATGACCACACCGAATACGTCAGCCAATTGCTCGAGTATCTGGAGCTAACTGGTGTGAAGAAGGGCGCCGTGGTCTACATGACTTCCGGTGAAGTTCGTTGGGTACACGTCGGTGGTGCAAGCGACTAGCCCAGTTTCGGGCATCCCAATGATAGGCGGCCGCTGAGAGTGAGACCTGCCTGATGCCCAAGGATGATGCGAACCAAGTGAGTGCAGGCGCCCAGCGTGCCCGCCGTATGTCGAGCCCTGCCTCTTGGTCAAGCCACCTTAGCCAACGGCGTTCACCTTCGAGGATGTTGGTGCAGAAGCCGAGTGTGTCTTGTGCGTACAGACTGAAGCCCTCGATGCCCGTTTTTGTTCGCCGCGATACGAGGGGATGCGCTCGTAGGCCGCCGGCCCTTGTAAATGCGGTTCTGGGCCCCTGACTTCCTTCTCCGAAAGGAGAAAGCGGATGTCGGGAACAAAAATCCTCTGGGGCCAGATTCTCGCCGTCGTTCTAATCGTGCTAATCACGACATGGACGGCGACACAATGGACTGCCTGGCGTCTGGGTTTCCAGCCACAGCTTGGCCATCCGTGGTTCGAGCTGGTCGGCTGGCAAGTCTACCATCCACCGGCCTTCTTCTGGTGGTGGTACTTCTATGAGGCCTATGCACCGCCGATCTTCGTAGAGGGGGCCTGCATCGCCGCATCCGGCGGCTTTGCCGCCATTGCGGTCGCCATTGGCATGTCGGTCTGGCGAGCGCGTGAGGCCAAGAATGTCGAGACCTATGGCTCGGCGCGATGGGCGCGGGCTGAAGAAGTGCAGGCGGCCGCGCTGCTCGGACCCGACGGCGTCGTGCTCGGCAAGTACGAGGACGCATACCTTCGCCACGACGGGCCAGAGCATGTCCTGTGCTTCGCGCCCACCCGATCCGGCAAGGGTGTCGGCCTCGTGGTGCCCTCACTGCTGACCTGGGCCGGTTCCGCGATCGTCCATGACATCAAGGGCGAGAACTGGCAGCTCACCTCCGGCTTCCGTGCCCGGCACGGGCGCGTGCTGCTTTTCGATCCAACCAACGCCTGCTCGTCCGCCTACAATCCGCTGCTCGAGGTCCGACGCGGACAGTGGGAAGTGCGGGACGTACAGAACGTCGCCGACATACTGGTCGACCCCGAAGGCTCGCTCGAGAAGCGCAATCATTGGGAAAAGACCAGCCATGCGCTCCTTGTCGGCGCCATCCTGCATGTCCTCTATGCCGAGGCCGACAAGACGCTGGCTGGGGTTGCGGCTTTCCTGTCCGATCCGCGTCGACCGATCGAATCGACGCTTGCTGCGATGATGAAGACCGCACATCTCGGTGAGGCGGGACCTCATCCCGTCATTGCCAGCGCCGCGCGCGAACTCCTCAACAAGTCGGATAACGAGCGATCGGGCGTGCTGTCGACGGCGATGTCGTTCCTAGGCCTCTACCGAGACCCGGTCGTGGCGCAGGTGACGCGCCGCTGCGACTGGCGCATTTCCGAGATTGTCGGCGGGCAGCGGCCGGCGACGCTGTATCTCGTCGTTCCACCGTCAGACATCGCGCGCACCAAGCCGCTCATCCGTCTCATCCTTAATCAGATCGGCCGGCGCCTGACCGAGGACCTTCATGCGAAAGGGCGACGCCATCGTCTCCTGCTGATGCTCGACGAGTTTCCAGCGCTCGGCCGCCTCGACTTCTTCGAGAGCGCGCTTGCCTTCATGGCGGGTTATGGCCTCAAGAGCTTCTTGATCGCCCAGTCTTTGAACCAGATCGAGAAGGCCTATGGGCCGAACAACTCGATCCTCGACAATTGTCATGTGCGCGTGAGCTTCGCGACGAACGACGAGCGTACCGCAAAGCGTGTGTCAGACGCGCTCGGCACCGCCACCGAGATGCGTGCCATGCGCAACTATGCCGGCCATCGCCTCAGTCCCTGGCTCGGGCACCTCATGGTGTCGCGCTCGGAGACCGCGCGGCCGCTGCTCACGCCTGGCGAGGTGATGCAGCTGCCGCCGGCGGACGAGATCGTGATGGTTGCGGGCACCCCGCCGATCCGCGCGAAGAAGGCTCGGTATTTCGAGGACCGCCGCTTTCAGGAGCGCGTGCTGCCGCCGCCGGCGCTAGACAAGCCGGTCGCGGCGAAGACCGACGATTGGAGCGATCTGCCGTTGCCCACGCGAGCGCAAACCGAGGCCGCCGTGCCGCAGGGCCGCAGGCACGACGACGACCCGACGGATTCGGAGCGTCGCCAGCAGCCCGAGCTGAGCCAGAAGAGGACCGTCGAGAAGAAGGCGCCGATCGACCATGAGTTCGACGCAGATGTCCTCGACGAGGCCGATGACGATAGCACGCGTGTCAGCCGGATGAACCAGGTGATGCAGGGGGTCGCGCGCCAGGTTTCGCTCGACCCGAACGATGGCATGAACCTCTAGGGAGCGCTGTGATGATGAACCCGAAGAAGCAGCGGCTCTCAGTCTATCTCGATCCCGATATCATGAAGGCTCTGGCCGAGTATGCGGCGCGACGCGCCCAATCGCGATCAATCGTGGCGGAAGCCGGGATCGCGTCTTTCCTGTCGCCGGACGCCGCCGAGCGACAGGAGGCGGCAACCACCAAGCGCCTTGATCAGTTCGATAGACGCCTGACGCGCATGGAGCGCGATCTCGTCATCTCGGTGGAGATGCTGGCCGTTTTCGTTCGCTTCTGGCTGACAGCCAACCCGCCGTTACCCGAACCGGCGCAGGCGGCCGCGAGAGCCCAAGCGGGCGAACGCTACGATGCCTTCGTTGCCGCATTGGGCCGCCGGCTCGCAAAGGGGCCGAAGCTGCGGCAGGAGATTTCCGAGGACGTCCCCGGGGACGGGGACGGGGAGACGACGCGTTCGACCGAGAACTAATCCGGCCTCTGCCGTCGCGCATTGCGCCGGCTGTCTTCAGCACTCCGCCGTTTGCCTGTCTTTATACGCCAGGGCCCTACGACATCATTGTTGTTGTTGTCATGCCGTGAGTTCTGCCTCTTCTACTCATCCCCGAGCGATGACCGCTGATTTGCGATCACACACAGAACGGGGACGACATGGCGGTTTCTCACCTGCAGTCCGAGGCAGTCCTTCGCGGAGCGCGCATGCTGCGCACCGCACTGGGCTCAGACATCGCGGGCTTCCTGGAAGACCCGTCTGTCGTCGAGGTGATGCTCAATCCCGATGGGCGGCTCTGGATCGACCGGCTGTCGGAGGGACTGTCCGACACCGGCAAGCGCCTGGCTGCGACAGATGGCGAGCGCATCGTTCGCCTGGTCGCGCATCATGTCGGCGCGGAAGTTCACGCCGGCGCGCCCCGCGTCTCGGCCGAACTGCCCGAGACGGGAGAGCGGTTCGAGGGGCTGCTGCCGCCGGTGGTCACGGCGCCCGCCTTCGCCATCCGCAAGCCGGCGGTGGCGGTCTTTACCCTGCAGGATTACGTCGCCGCGGAGATCATGTCGGCGGGCCAGGCGCAGGTCCTGCGCCAAGCCGTCGCCGATCGTCGCAACATCCTGGTCGCCGGCGGCACCTCGACCGGTAAGACCACGCTTACCAACGCCCTTTTGGCGGAAGTGGCCAAGACCGCCGACCGCGTGGTCCTGATCGAAGACACGCGCGAGCTACAATGCGCCGCGCCCAACCTGGTCGCCTTGCGCACCAAGGACGGCGTTGCCTCCCTGTCGGATCTCGTGCGCTCCTCGCTTCGGCTGCGCCCTGACCGCATTCCCATCGGCGAGGTGCGCGGCGCCGAAGCGCTCGATCTCCTCAAGGCGTGGGGCACCGGCCATCCCGGCGGGATCGGCACCATCCACGCCGGCACAGGACTCGGGGCGCTGCGCCGCCTTGAGCAATTGATCCAGGAAGCCGTCGTCACCGTCCCGCGTGCCCTGATCGCCGAGACCGTCGACCTCGTCGCCGTGCTGACCGGCCGTGGTGCGACCCGGCGCCTCGCCGAGCTTGCTCGCGTCGAAGGCCTCCGGTCCGACGGCGACTACCGCGTCATCCCCGCCATCCAACCCGTCCAAGGAGAACCCGCATGATCTGCCATGCCCTGCGTATTCGCCGTCATATCGCCACGGCCGTATCCGTCACCGCCGTCTGCCTGATGCTGGCGCCCGTTGCCCACGCGGCGGGCTCGTCGATGCCCTGGGAAGCGCCGCTCCAGTCGATCCTCCAATCCGTCGAGGGACCGGTCGCCAAGATCGTGGCGGTGATCATCATCATCGTAACCGGCCTGACGCTGGCCTTTGGCGACACCAGCGGCGGCTTCCGGCGGCTGGTCCAGGTCGTCTTCGGGCTCAGCATCGCCTTTGCCGCCTCGAGCTTCTTCCTGTCCTTCTTCTCCTTCGGCGGCGGAGCGCTCGTCTGATGGCCGGCCTGATCGACGACGCCCATGACGTGCCGGGCTATGCCGTTCCGGTCCATCGAGCGCTCACCGAGCAGATCCTGCTCGGCGGCGCGCCGCGGTCGATCGCCATCCTCAACGGCACCTTGGCGGCAGCGCTTGGTCTCGGCCTGCGCCTCTGGCTGGTCGGTCTTGGCCTCTGGGCGATTGGCCATCTTGCCGCCGTGTGGGCCGCCAAGCGTGACCCGCAGTTCGTCGACGTGGTGCGCCGCCACCTGCGCATTCCCGGCCACCTGAGCGTCTGAGGCCCCGCCATGATGAATCTTGCCGAATATCGCCGGAACTCAACCCGCCTCGCCGACTTCCTGCCATGGGCGGCATTGGCCGGCGAGAGCGTCGTCCTCAACAAGGACGGCAGCCTTCAGCGCACCGCGCGCTTCCGCGGACCCGACCTCGACTCCGCGGTGCCGGCCGAGCTCGTGGCGGTCGCCGGCCGGCTCAACAACGTCTTCCGCCGCTTGGGGTCCGGCTGGGCCATCTTCGTGGAGGCCCAACGCCATCCCGTCGGCGCCTATCCGACGAGCCGCTTCCCGGACGCCGCGTCCGGCCTCGTCGACGCCGAGCGCAAGGCGGACTTCGAGGAAGACTCCGCGCACTTCGAATCGAGCTACTTCCTCACCTTCGTCTACCTGCCGCCGGCCGAAGACGCTGCCCGGGCCGAGCGATGGCTCTATGAAGGAAGGAGCGGGAAGGGCGTCAATCCCCGCGAGATCTTGCACGGCTTCGTCGATCGCACCGACCGCGTCCTGCAACTCATCGAAAGCTTCATGCCGGAATGCGCCTGGCTCGATGACGGCCAGACGCTGACCTACCTTCACTCGACGGTCTCGACCCGGCGCCAGCGTGTCCGCGTGCCCGAGACGCCGATGTATCTCGATGCGCTTCTCGCCGACCAGCCGCTCACCGGTGGCCTGGAGCCCCGCCTGGGCGATCAGCATCTGCGCATCCTGACCATCGTCGGCTTTCCGAGCGCCACGACGCCCGGCCTTTTGGACGACCTCAACCGGCTGGCCTTTCCCTACCGCTGGTCGACGCGCGCCATCCTGATGGACAAGACCGACGCGACCCGCCTGTTGACCCGGATCCGGCGGCAGTGGTTCGCCAAGCGCAAGTCGGTCGCGGCGATCCTCAAGGAGGTGATGACCAACGAGGCATCGGCCCTGGTCGACACCGACGCGGCGAACAAGGCGATCGATGCCGACCTCGCCCTGCAGGAACTGGGTGCCGATCATGCCGGCCAGGCCTACGTCACGGCGACCATCGCCGTCTGGGACGCCGATCCCCGGCTGGCCTACGAGAAGCTGCGGCTGGTCGAGAAGGTCGTGCAGGGCCGCGACTTCACGGCGATGCCCGAGACCCTCAACGCCGTCGACGCGTGGCTGGGGTCCTTGCCGGGCCACGTCTACGCCAATGTCCGGCAACCTCCGATCTCGACTCTCAATCTCGCCCACATGATCCCGCTCTCGGCGGTGTGGGCGGGGCCGGAACGGGATGACCACTTCGGTGCCCCCTCCTTGCTGTACGGCAAGACCGAAGGTTCTACCCCGTTCCGGTTTTCCCTTCATGTCGGCGATGTCGGGCACACGCTCGTCGTGGGCCCGACCGGCGCCGGCAAGTCGGTGCTGCTGGCGCTGATGGCGCTCCAGTTCCGCCGCTACGCCGGCTCGCAGGTCTTCGCCTTCGACTTCGGTGGCTCGATCCGCGCCGTGACGCTCGCCATGGGCGGCGACTGGCACGATCTCGGCGGCGGACTGACGGAAGGGGTTGGTGACAGCGTATCGTTGCAGCCGCTCGCGGGAATTCACCAGGTGCCGGAACGCGCCTGGGCGGCCGACTGGATCGTGGCCATCCTGCTGCGCGAAGGCATCGCGATCACGCCGGAGGTGAAGGAACACCTCTGGACAGCGCTGACCTCGCTTGCCAGCGCGCCCGTCGGCGAGCGCACGATCACCGGCCTCGCGGTCCTGCTTCAGTCAAACGATCTGAAGCAGGCCCTGCGGCCGTTCTGCATCGGCGGCGCGTATGGCCACCTGCTCGACGCCGAGAGCGAGCATCTCGGCGAAGCGTCGGTGCAGGCGTTCGAGACCGAGGGCCTGATCGGCACGGGCGCGGCCCCGGCCGTCCTGGCCTATCTGTTCCATCGCATCGAGGACCGGCTCGACGGACGCCCGACGCTGCTCATCGTCGACGAGGGCTGGCTGGCCCTCGATGACGAAGGTTTTGCGGGCCAGCTGCGCGAGTGGCTGAAGACGCTGCGCAAGAAGAACGCATCCGTGGTCTTTGCCACGCAATCCCTTTCCGACATCGACCGCTCGGCCATCGCGCCGGCTATCATCGAGAGCTGCCCGACCCGGCTGCTCCTGCCCAACGAGCGGGCGATCGAGCCGCAGATCACCGCGATCTACGGGCGCTTCGGCCTCAACGACCGCCAGATCGAGATCCTCGCCCGGGCGATGCCCAAGCGTGACTACTACTGCCAGTCCCGCCGCGGCAACCGTCTGTTCGAGCTCGGTCTCTCGGACGTCGCCCTGGCGCTGTGCGCGGCCTCGTCCAAGACCGACCAGGCGGCCATCGAGATTGTCCTCGCCAAGCATGGCCGCGACGGATTCCTGCCCGCCTGGCTCGGCCTGCGCGGCGTCGCCTGGGCGGCCGACCTCATCCCCGACCTCACCAACCTGGAGGAAAAGCCATGACCTTCCGTCGCTCGCGCTCGGCCCTTTTGGCCGCATCCATCCTGTCGATTCCCGTGGCCCTGTCACCGGCGATGATGCAGCCGGCCGCCGCGCAAATGACCGTCTACGACCCGGCGAACTATGTGCAGAATGCTCTCTCTGCGGCACGCGCGCTGGAGCAGGTTACCAATCAGATCTCGTCGCTTCAGAACGAAGCCATGATGCTGATCAACCAGGCCCGCAATCTCGCGAGCCTGCCTTATTCCGCGCTTCAGCAGCTGCAGCAGTCCGTCCAGAGGACGCAGCAGCTTCTGGGTGAAGCGCAACGCATCGCCTACGACGTCCAGCAGATCGACCAGGCGTTCGCCTCGACCTACGGCAGCGTGTCGCTCTCCACGTCGGACCAGCAGCTGGTCGCAGAGGCGCGCCAGCGCTGGCAGAACACCGTCGGCGGCCTGCAGGACGCTCTTCGCGTACAGGCCGGCGTCGTCGGCAATATCGACACCAATCGCGCCGAGATGGCGGCGCTCCTTGACCGGAGCCAAGCTGCGACGGGCGCCCTGCAGGCAGCGCAGGCCGGCAACCAGCTTCTTGCCCTTCAGGCGCAGCAGCTCTCGGATCTCGCCGCGGTCCTGGCCGCCAACGGCCGCGCGCAGGCGCTCACCGAGGCTGAACGTGCGGCGGCCGCCGAGCAGGGCCGCGAGCAGCGCCGCCGGTTCCTGGCGCCGGGCTCGGGCTATCAGCCCGGCGCTGCACGCATGTTCCAGGACAACTGACAAGGCCACACCATGGACGCCAGGCTTTTGATTCGCCTCGCTGCCGTCATCTTCGCTACCGCCGCCATCGCCGCGACCGCGTTCGAGATGACCCAGAATGAGGAGGGGGCGGCCACCCCCGCGGCGCGGTCGAGCGAGGAGATCACCTCCGATCCGCTTCGCGCGGCCCAGCGGCGCTGTCAGCTGCTGGGGGAGGCCGCGGCGCGGGACAGCGAATGCCTGCGCATATGGGCAGAGACCCGTGACCGCTTCCTGGGCACGGCGCCATCGCCGACATCGCCGCAGCTCTGGCATTGGCGGTGATCCATGGGCAACACCGGCGTCATCGACCAGTTCCTCGAAGTCTTCACCCGCTATATCGACAGCGGCTTCGGCCTGCTGGGCAGCGAAGTCGCCTTCATCGCCTCGGTGCTGATCGTGATCGACGTGACCTTGGCAGCGCTGTTCTGGAGCTGGCGGGCCGACGATGACATCATCGCGCGCCTGGTCAGGAAGACCCTGTTCGTCGGTGTGTTCGCCTACCTGATCGGCAACTGGAACAGCTTGGCGCGCATCGTCTTCGAAAGCTTCGCCGGTCTCGGGCTGAAGGCCAGCGGCACGGGCTTTTCCGCTGCCGATCTGATGCGGCCCGGCAAGGTCGCGCAGACCGGACTCGACGCCGGCCGGCCCCTGCTCGAGTCGATCTCCGGCTTGATGGGCTGGATCGCCTTCTTCGAGAACTTCATCCAGATCGCCTGCCTGCTGTTTGCCTGGGCGCTGGTGCTGCTCGCCTTCTTCATCCTGGCCATCCAGCTCTTCGTGACCTTGATCGAGTTCAAGTTGACGACGCTAGCGGGCTTCGTGCTCATCCCCTTCGGCCTCTTCGGCAAATCCGCCTTCATCGCCGAGCGCGTGCTGGGCAACGTCGTGTCCTCCGGCATCAAGGTGCTGGTACTCGCCGTGATCATCGGCATCGGTTCGACCTTGTTCGGCCAGTTCACCGCAGGCTTCGGTGGCCAGAATCCGACGATCGACCAGGCGATGGCCATCGTCCTCGCCGCTCTTTCGCTGCTGGGGTTGGGAATCTTTGGTCCCGGGATCGCCAACGGCCTCGTCTCCGGCGGTCCCCAGCTCGGCGCCGGCGCCGTGGTCGGAACCGGACTTGCCGCTGGCGGTGCCGCGGCGGCGACCGGTGCGGCTGCAGGGCTTGCCCTGCGCGGCGGAGCCGCTGCCCTGTCCGGAACTGCCGCGGCGGCGCGGGGCGGCGCGGCCCTGGCTGGTGGTGCGGGCGCCGCCTACAGCCGGGCTGCGGCCGGTCAGTCGGGCGCGGCAGCTATCGCGTCTGGCGCCGGCGGCGTCGCCCATGCCGCTGGCGGCGCGGCGGTGTCGCCGCTACGGCGCGCAGCCGGCCGTGCTGCCGACAGCATGAAGACGAGCTTCTCGGAAGGCGCCAACTCTGGATCTGCCGGCACGGGCGGCACGTCCGCCATGAGTCAGACTGGTGCCAGCGCCCCTGACACAGCGACGTCAGCTACAGACGGCCCGCCGGCGTGGGCCCGTCGCATGAAGCGCTCCCAGGCCTTGAGCCATGGCGTCACGGCCGCCGCCCACGCCGTGCGCAGCGGCGACAGCCACGGCGGCGGGTCCTCCATCAATCTCTCCCAAGGTGATCGCTGATGTTCAAGCGCCCTACCACTCACTACGGCAAGACTCCGCAGCCCGAGACACCCTACCAGCGTGCCGCCCAGGCCTGGGACGAGCGCATCGGCACCGCGCGCGTTCAGGCCAGGAACTGGCGGCTGATGGCCTTCGGGTCGGTGATCCTGTCTGCCGGCTTTGCAGCCGCCCTCATCTGGCAATCGACGCGCGGCACGGTGGTGCCCTGGGTCGTACAGATCGACAGGCTCGGCCAGGCACAGGCGATCGCGCCCGCGGCCGCCGACTATCGCCCGACCGATCCGCAGGTCGCCTTCCACCTCGCGCGCTTCATCGAGCAGGTTCGGTCGATCCCGTCGGACGCCATCATCGTCCGCCAGAACTGGCTGCGCGCCTATGACTTCACGACCGACCGGGGCGCGGCGGCGCTCAACGACTTTGCGCGATCGAACGACCCCTTCACCAAGGTTGGTCGCCAGCAGGTCGCGGTCGATGTTTCGAGCGTCATCCGAGCGTCGCCGGAGAGCTTTCGCGTCGCCTGGGTCGAGCGCCGCTACGAGAACGGCCAGCTCTCCGAGACCAGCCGGTGGACCGCCATCCTGACCATCGTCGTGCAGATGCCGCGCAACGCCGATCGCCTGCGCGCCAATCCTCTCGGCATCTACGTCAACGCCATCAACTGGTCACGGGAGCTCGGGCAATGACGCCATATTTCCATGAAGGACTTGCGCCGTCTCGTCGGCGAGCCATTCTCGCTCTTCTGCTCGGCACATCGGCGCTGGCTGGGTGTGACTCGGCCGGCAAGCCGCCGCTGATCTCCTATGACGATGCGGCGCCTGCGGTGCACACCCTCGATCCGCCCGCGTCGGTTCAGGTGGTGGAACTTCCAAAGCCGCTTCCTTTGCCGGGCCAGCTGAAGCGGGTTGGTGCATCGAGCCGGCCACCCGAGCCGTCGGATCCGGCGGCGCGCGTCAACCAGGCCAATGACGCTGCCCGTATCCAGCCGGTGCGCGACGGCTTCATCAACGCCATGCAGGTCTACCCCTACACCGGCGGTGCGCTCTATCAGGTCTATACCGCCGTCGGACAGATCACCGACATTGCGCTCCAGCCCGCTGAGCAACTGGTCGGCTCCGGACCGGTGGCTTCCGGCGACACGGTGCGCTGGATCATCGGTGATACCGTGAGCGGCTCCGGTGCTACGCAACAGGTTCACATCCTGGTCAAGCCGACCCGTGCCGACCTGCAGACAAACCTCGTCATCAACACCAACCTGCGCACCTACCATGTGGAGCTGCGCTCGACCGAGCGCACCTACATGGCGTCGGTGTCCTGGCAGTACCCGCAGGACCAGCTCATCGCGCTGCGGCGCCAGAACGCGCAGGCCGAAGCCGCGCGGCCGGTCGCTACCGATGTCGATCTGTCCAGGATCAACTTCCGCTACGCTGTCGAGGGAGATCGTGTGCCGTGGCGACCCTTGCGGGCCTACGACGACGGGCGGCAGGTATTCATCGAGTTCCCGCGCGGCATCGCCCAGGGCGAGATGCCGCCGCTCTTCGTCGTCGGAGCGGAGGGCAATACTTCCGAGCTCGTGAATTATCGCGTCCGCGGCAACTACATGGTCGTCGACCGGCTGTTCGCGGCCGCCGAACTGCGCTTCGGCGCGGGCGACCGCCAGCAGCGGGTCCGGATCGTCCGCACCGACGGGAAGCCAGCATCGTGAGCGAGCTTGATTCCCGCAAGGACGAAGGCGGCACACCGCTGATCGGGGCCGCCAGCAACGGCGCAGAGGCCATGCGGCTGCGCGGAGAGGCGCCACGGGTGACACGGCTCTCGCGCAAGGTGCTTGCGGGCCTCGGTCTCGTCGCGGGCGTCGGCGTCGGCGCCGCACTCATCTACGCCTTCCAGGCCCGCTATGGCGCCAGGCTCGTCGAGGAACTCTATTCGACGGATAATCGATCGACGGCCGACGGCCTCGCGGGCCTGCCGCGGGATTACAGCGGTGTGCCTCAACTTGGGCCCCCGTTGCCGGGCGATCTCGGGCGGCCTGTCCTTAGCGCGCAGGGCCGAGGCCAGCCCGTACCGAATACGGGGATCAGCGCCGAGGAGCAGCGCCGCCTGCAAGAGATCGAGGCCGCGCGCACCAGCAAGCTGTTCATCGGCACGGAAAGCCGATCGACACGTTCCTCTCACGCTGAAACCGCACCGCCTGCAACAGGATCGGCACCCGGCTTCGCGAGCCTGGGCCTTGCACCACCCACGACGTCCTCGGCCCCGGACCGCCAGCTTTCCTTCCTCAATGCCCCTGCAGACCGGCGCACGGTGTCGCCGGATCGGATCGCGGCGCCGGCTTCGCCGAACATCCTTCAGGCCGGCGCCGTGATCCCGGCCGCGCTGATCACGGGCATTCGCTCGGACCTGCCAGGGCAGATCACCGCGCAGGTGACCGAGAACATCCATGACAGTCCGACAGGCCGTGTGCTGCTTGTGCCCCAGGGCACACGAATCATCGGCCAGTACGACAGCAATGTGCAGTTCGGCCCGGGCCGTGTCCTCCTCGTCTGGAATCGACTGATATTCCCGAATGGGCGCTCGATCGTGCTCGAGCGGCAGCCTGGCGCCGATGCCGAGGGCTATGCCGGCCTTCAGGATGGCGTCGATTATCATTGGTGGAATCTCGCCAAGGCGGCAGGGCTTTCCACTCTACTGAGCATCGGCGCCGAACTCGCCACCAACAACGACGATGCGTTGATCCGGGCGATCCGCAACGGCGGGCAGGACACGATCAACGATGCCGGTCAGCAGATCATCCGGCGCCAGCTCAACGTCCCACCGACGCTGACCATCCGACCGGGTTTTCCCGTCCGTATCATCGTGACGCGGGACTTGGTCCTCGAACCCTATGGAGGCTAGGCAATGGCCAAGCTGAAGCTCGGCCCCCTTGAGAATGACAAGCCGGTGAAGATCACCGTTGAACTGCCAGCGACGGTTCACCGCGATCTGCTGGCTTATGCCGAGGTACTGGGTCGAGATACCGGGCAGTCGGTCGCAGATCCGGTCAAGCTGGTCGGCCCGATGCTCGCCCGCTTCATGGCGACGGACCGCGCCTTCGGCAAAGCGCGCAGGCAAGCGGGCCCATCGCGGTCTCAGTCGGGATCGCGCAGCGCCGGATAGCGCTCGCGCAGCAGTTTGAGGAAAGGTGTCAGCGCAGGATTGGCGTTGTCGCCCGACCAATGGGCCGCATAGCCGATTCGGCAGCCGCCCTTGCTGTCGCGTGCTTCCCGATAGACGACGCCCGCATAGTGGGCACCAAGGCAGGCATCGCTGACCAGGGTCATGCCATATCCCAGTCCGACCAGGGCCTTGATGTTCGCCTGGCTGACGTTGTGCTTCACAACCTTGGGGCGGTCGCCGGGGGTCGCGAGATAGGCGATTAGCAGGTCGTGGACGTCGGGGCCTGGATCATGCTCCCCAGTCAGGAAGGTCTCGCCCTTTAGATCAGCCCAGTTCACGACCTCCTGGGAGGCAAGCGGATGGTCCTCCGGCAAGGCGACCAGAACCCGTTCGCTCCACAGCGCAAGCGCCTGATTTTTCCCGGCGGTCGGATCGCCCGTGACAATCGCAACGTCCAGTACGCCGATGGCGAGATCGTCAAATAAGCGCTCCCGAGTGGCCTCGACCGCCCGGATCTCGACCATGGGAAATCGCTGCGCATAGTCGAAAAGCGTCGCCCGCAGGTTGCCGGCGGAGAGCGAATTGTAGAAGCCCAACCGCAGGCGGCCCGCCTCACCGCGACCAGCGGCCTTCGCCGTGCTGACTATCCCTTCAACCTCTTGCACGACGCGGCGTGCGCCGGCAATGAAGGCAGCGCCGGCAACCGTCGCGCGCACGCCGGCACGCGAGCGTTCGAACAGCACGACGTTCAGCTCGGCCTCCAGGTCGCGGACGCACCGACTCAGGGTCGATTCCTTCAGACGCAAGGCCTCCGCGGCGCGCCTTAGGCTGCGGTAGTCGGCTGCCGCAATGGTGTAGCGCAACTGCCTGATATCGACCGACAACGCACTGTTCCTTGGGACGTGGGCTACTTCGGATACGACGATTGACAGCCCCGTGCCTCATGCAACACGCCGCGGCTGGAACGCTCGAACAGATTGACGCCGAAATCTTTCTCGAGCTTGCGGGTCCGACGGCTTAGCGTTGATTGCGTGACGCCATGGGCGGCCGCCGCCCGCTGGAAGCTGCCGTGTTCGGCGGCGGCGATCACGGTGCGGAGAGACGCCGGCTCGATGGCCATCGGATGGGCTCCGTGAAACAGCGTCGGGTCGGTCGATCGCAACAGTCGTCCTCTTCGGCCGACGGCGCGACATTCGCGTGTGGCTGGGTGAGGGCGACTACGCCGCCAGCGCGACCACCGGACTCCAAAGGGCCGGCCCCTTGAGTTGACCCGCGGCGCGGATGCGGCTCAGACTGTCGGCCGAGACCTCAAGGTATCCTGCCACGGCGCGTGAGCGGCCGAACGCCTTGGGCTGCCCCAGCCGGCGTAGTGGCCACGAGGCGCGCCGCAGGATGCGCTCCATAAGCACGTCAGTGACGGTGACGATATCGGTCAGCCCCCGAGACAGGCCGAACTCGACCATACCGGCGAACAGCTCGTAGGTCGCCTTGGCGATGCCCTGACCACCGAGCGGACCCGCATGATCAGGATCGAGGCCGAAACGGCTGCTTTCCCAGACGACGGGGCTCGCCGGTGCGGTTGCTCCGTCCAGAAGCGCTGCGAACGTGTCGCGCAGCATGGTGGGCCCGGTAGTCGGCAGCAGCCGCACGCAACCGCTGACCGTGCCATCAGCACTTCGCAGTAGCAGGTAGCAGGGGTGGAGCGCGTCGAACTCGTCGACCTCCATGTCGCCGGCGGCTTGGACGTCCCAGTCCAGCCGCTGCTTGAAGATGCGGTAGCGCAACCGGTGCATGTCGGCCAGTTCGTCGAGATGGCTGCCATAGCTGTCGCTCGTGATGAGCTGGATCATCGTCGCCTCCTGAAAGAAGATGTCTGCCGATGTGGAGGCATGACGAGCATTTGGGCACCCTGTATAGTTGAACAGGGTTGCGATTCTCTACCGCACCCTGGATGCGGCGAGGCGTGCAATCGCCTGATGAAGGGAGAAGACGCCGAGCTTTGATTTCGCATTCTCGAGGTGGAACGTGACCGTACGCTGGGTAATGCTCAGGATGCGACCTATCTCCCACGCCGACTTCCCCGCGGCCGACCATTCGAGGCATTGGTACTCGCGCGGCGACAGCGCCACGCCATCTACGACACGGTCCGGTTGGAGCTTGCGGCTGGCGCTGGCGTGAAAATACAGCGCCATGAGCTGGAGAACTCGGCGGTGCGTTTCGACGCGCCGTTTGAACGTTGCGCTCTGTTCGTCGGAAGCGAACGTTACCGCCGCCACGGGACCACGTCCATCATGGATGGGAATGGTGAACCCGTAACGAATCCCGAATGTCGCCGCTTCCTCGAAGAGCTGGCGCTGAGCGTTGGAGTGGCTTCCTGAATCGATGCTGCTTCCCCATTCAAACGGCTCGGTTACTTTCAGGGCTTGGCGAATGACGGGATCCAGCCGCTCGTAGTGATTGCTCAGATAGTGCTCAGTCCAGGGTCGTGGATAGGTTGAGATTAGGCGCGCTGTGTCGTTCTTTCGATGCGGCAGGCAAAGATAGGCGAAGCAGGACAGCTCAAGCGCGGCCGCCGCCCTCGACATGACGGCATTGAACGCGGGTTCGTGAGCGGACTCTGCCAAACCGTCGATGAAGGTTTGGAAGATGCGATGCATTTAAGACCGCCGTTCAGGCCCGAACCCGACGTCCATGATTGTCATCCAGAGTCCGACCATCTTCGCCCATCGAACGTGGGCGGTAGGCAACGAGCGATTGATGAGGAGTGTACTTGATCATCAGAGTGAGCCCAAGAACCCACGCGTCTACGACAAGGCGCACTACGGATGATTGCCCCGTGTGATGTGGTGTAGGTCAGTAGCAAGCCCAAGATACGATCAACCATCGCGATAGCCTTCATTGCCAAAACGAACTTGTCGGCCTTCTCAAGGCCGACAGCCTTGCTGGTTGAAAGGCCGCAGTAGGCATTTTCCCGAGGACTGCTGAGCTCGACAAACACAGTCTTCGACTCGATCCGGCGCAGCCACGCGCGGACTGTTTTGGCAGCCAACTCCGGCCCATTGCCAGATCGGGTAATGCCTCGGAGTGCCATCAACGAACCATCAAATCGGCGAGCGTTTCGATGATGAGAATGCTGGATGTCATAATTGTTTAATGCAATTGAACTAGAAGGTCAATCACAACACGAAATACCCTATATACTAGGAAGAGCTTGATGGCCAGTACGGTCGTAGTAACCAATCGCGTTCATGATGAAGTGATCGCGTATCTCGAATCACATGCAACGGTAATCGCCAACAATGACGATTTGCCGTGGGATCGTGCAACGCTTAGAGCGAACTGTTCGAAAGCGGACGCGATGCTCGCCTTTATGACGGACATCGTCGACGACGCTTTCCTTAACGACTGTCCGTCCGTGCGCATGGTTGCATGCGCTCTCAAAGGTTACGACAATTTTGATGTCGCGGCGTGCACTCTCCGCGGTGTGACGGTGAGCATCGTCCCAGATCTACTCACCGAACCGACGGCTGAACTCGCGATTGGTCTGATAGTTGCGCTCGGGCGACGTTTGCTTGATGGCGATCGTCTTATTCGGACTGGTTCGTTTCAGGGATGGCGTCCGATCTTGTATGGCAGGGGATTGTCTGGTTCGCGAGTTGGTATTCTTGGCGTTGGTGTTGTTGGGCGAGCAATCGCACGCAGATTGCGGTGCTTCGGTGCGGACCTTTACTACTACGACAACTCTGGTCCAATTGCGGAAGAACACGAACTCGGTTTGACGTTTCTGGAATTGGAAGAGCTGCTACGCAGCAGCCACTACGTAGTGCTTGCGGTCCCTCTTAATCCGACATCGCGCCATCTAATTTGCCGTGAGACGCTTGCACTCATGCGGCGGGACGCTCTTCTAGTGAACGTAGGGCGCGGCTCCGTCGTGGATGAGCGGGCCGTAGCTGAGGCACTGACTCTAGGTCGCCTAGGCGGATACGCGGCTGACGTGTTCGAAATGGAAGATTGGGCGCTTGCTGATCGGCCGAAAGGCATTGACCAACGGCTAATCGATTTGCGCGACCGGACTGTTTTCTCTCCGCATCTAGGGTCCGCAGTTGATGACGTTCGGAGAGAAATTGAACTCAGCGCCGCGCGCAATATTGTTCAGTTCCTTGCGGGAGACCTTCCTGTCAATGCCCTCAACACAACCGAACGCGCGTCCCGGTTTGGGTCGTGATCGGAGATATCGTAACTGAGTTGTGCAGATGCAACGTCAATTTTTCCTGTTCGCGAGTCCGCCCCCAGTTTCTGGCATCGCGCGGCTCAACTGGGATTCGCAGACTATCGGTGGTGCGAAGTAGAAGTATGAGTGCTCGATATTTCACAGCATAAGGAGAAACGTTCATGATCACGCCTGACCAGATCAATGAATACAAGCAAAAAGGATTTGTCGTTCTCCACGACATTCTGACATCTGTCGAGATTGCGCGCATGGAAGCGGACCTAGAATCGTTCTTGAGCCGCCAATCCGACGGCAAAGAGCGGCATGAATATTTGGAAATCGAACGCGATCCCGGCGGTCAGGAAACAGGCACATTCCGACGGATCAATCATCCACACCGGATTCTTGAGACGGTGGCTGAGTTTTCACGCTCTCAAAAATTGATCGACATCATGACGCCAATACTTGGCCCGAACGTCAGGCTGCACAATAGCAAGATAAATTTGAAGTTGCCCAGCGGAGCTCCTGTGGAGTGGCATCAGGATTGGGCATTCTATCCGCACACAAACGACGATTTTCTGACTGTCGGCGTGCTATTGGACGACGCGAGTGATTTCAATGGAGGCATGCTCTGTATTCCTGGAAGTCATCGGGGCGCGGTATATGACCATCGAAACTCGATTACCGGAAATTTCTGCCACGCGATCGAGTCTCCCGAAAGCAAATTGAACCTCGCAAATGCAGAAGGGCTCTTTGCCAGGAAGGGATCACTTACCCTTCACCATGTGAGAACCTTGCATGGATCAGGGCCCAATCACTCCAACAGCGCGCGTCGGCTACTGTTGATTGGGTACGCTGCGGCGGACGCGTGGCCCTTGCTCGGAGTTTCCCGGTATGACGAGTTCGAAAGAGCGATGGTGTCGGGGAAATCGACAGTTTTCCCGCGAATGGAAGCCCTTCCTCTAACTGTTCCATTTCCAATCTCGCGATTTGGCGATCAAATTTTTGAAAGTCAGCGTGAACTTCAAAAATCCCATTTCGTGAGCGCTTGAATGAGATGATGCCGCGGCTCACGCCGACGTGAGTCCCGCATCCGCCACGTGTTCGAGTGATATTGTTGTCTGTGCGGGAGGGCCAACGACTTCGTTTCGTATATGGAAGTCGTCTGCGGAGGTCGATCCGTGCATCACGATCACGGTCAAATGTTAGGGCGAAAATTTCATCGATCGTTCATGCCAACATAACAAACGGCATGATAATTTCGAAATGTGATTGATCTTGTAGTTCGATTTCAGATCGAAATGACAAGATCGGCTGTTACCGCTGCACCATTGCCTTCGGTGGGAGGCGAGGACGTCACTGTCTTAGGTCCGAAAGGAGTACGCCATGAGAATTTTGCCCAACCTAGTCAAAGTATTTTCCATCGCCGCTGTGGTCGTCGCGGTAGGAGTCGGCTCTGCCGCTGACGCGCAGGTAATGAAGGACGGCAAGTTGCATCTGCGTTTTGCCATCGCGCCGCTCCGGCCGACGCCTGAAATCACGGTCAAGGAGTTCGATCCGTTGTTCAAGTATGTCGCTGCCGAACTCGGCGCGACCTACACGCTGGTTTCGCCCGAGAGCTGGGCTGCGATCTCCGTCGCCATGACCAACGGGCACGTCGATGTTGGCTGGCTTGGGCCATGGGGATACGTGTTGGCACACAAGAATTCAGGCGCCGAAGTGATCGCGACCGCAAAGTACCGCGGGAAGCCCCTTTACCACGCAATGATCGAAGGTCGCCCGGGCCTGCCAATCAAAAAATGGCCCGAGGATGCGAAAGGCCTCAAGCTCTCTCTGAGCGACCGAGGCAACACGTCGGGTTGGCTCATTCCCTACTCCTATTTCGTCAGCCAGGGAATCGATCCCGCCAAGTTTTTTGAATACAGGGAGGGGGCGACCTTCGGCAATAACGTGATGATGATTCAGCAAGGTCTCATCGACCTGGGCTCCAACATGGATCGCGGCCGCTACGGCATGATCGAGGCCGGCGAGATAGATCCAAAAAAGGTCAAGGTGTATTGGACGTCCAATCCGCTGCCGAACGATGCGATCACCGTTCCGAAAGGCTTCAATTCCGAGCTCAAGACGAAGATTCAGAAAATTCTCGTCTCGTTGTCCGAGGAAAAGGCCCAGTCCATGATGGGAGCCGGATACAACGGGTTCGTTCCGGCGACGAATGACGACTACGAGCCGATCGAAGCGGCAGGAAAGGTCGCCAAGTTGTTCTAGGCACTGTTTCGGGGCGGTCCTGCGAGAGAGACCGCCCCGACTTTCGCAAAGCCCGAGGGGGAGATAGTCCCGTGAAGTCGTCGTTTCGCTATCAAGAGCCGCGCTTCGAGTTGTTGCGACGGGACAATCTCGTCAAGACGTTGCTCCTCGTCGTGTGCGCGGCCTTCTTTGTCGTCTTCTGGCGCGAGTCCCAGATCGACTTCGAGAAACTTGCGCGCGGCCTACCAAAGATCGCGTCGTGGACCGTGCAGATGTTTCCGCCAAACATACAGAATATCAACGAAATCTTGCGGGCGGCATTTGAGACCTTGGCGATGGCGACGACGGGAACATTCTTCGCCCTCATTTTCGCGGTTCCACTCGCCTTCCTCGGTGCACGCAACACGACGCCACACCCGGTCGTTTACCACGCCGCCCGCTGGATACTGAACATCACCCGTGGAACGGAAACGTTGGTGTTCGCCCTGATATTCACGGCTGCCATCGGTTTCGGTCCATTTACCGGAGTTCTCGCGATCGCATTTCACATGATGGGCGCGATCGGCAAGATGCTGGCGGAAGTAATCGAGCCGGCTGAGCAGGGACCAATGGATGCGATGGCCCTCACCGGTGCCAGCCGCATCAAAGTATTGCGATATGCGCTGTTGCCGGATGTCATGCCAAACTTTGTCGCCGTTACGCTGTACATGTGGGAGTTTAGCGTACGTACATCGACCATTCTTGGCATCGTCGGTGCTGGCGGCATCGGACAAACGCTCAAGAATACGATCGATTTACTCGACTTTCCGCAAATGATCACCGTTCTTGCCGTCATATTAACGATGGTAACCCTGATGGACATGCTCAGCGATGCGTTGCGGAGGCGGATTTTACAAGACCGCGCGGCTGGACAGACTATCGCCCCTCGCCGCCTCTCCGAGGAGGTACCAAATCGTGCCTAATGAAACGCTCGTTCAATCCAAACAGTCGTCGACTAACTATTATGTCTCCGCCGATAGCTCTGTCAGTCACGAGGTCATCCTGCGGGTGCGCAATCTCGGTAAAGACTACGGTGGACGGGAGGTTTTGCGGCGGATCTCGTTCGATGTCGATAGGGGTCAGTTCATGGTGGTGCTAGGCCCGAGCGGCTCCGGCAAATCGACCCTGTTCCGTTGCATCACACGTTTGACCGAGCCGAGCGACGGCACGATCCATTATGAGGACGCATGCGTAAATACGCTCAATCAGGCTGAGTTGGCGCGCCTGCGCTGCAGCATTGGGTTCGTGTTCCAACAGTTTAACTTGGTCAAGCGGCTGACTGCTCTCGACAATGTATTGGCTGGTTGTCTGGGTCGCACTCCGCTGTGGCGCGTCATGCTGCGGCGCTTTACCCACCAGGATCGTCAAATGGCGTTGGGGTGTCTTGACGCTGTCGGGATGCTCGAGTTTGCTTATCGACGTGTCGACGGACTGTCGGGTGGCCAACAACAGCGTGTCGCGATTGCGCGCACTTTGGCGCAGGACGCCCACATCATCATCGCCGACGAACCCATTGCCAGTCTTGACCCGGAATCGGCGCTTCAGGTCATGCAAATTTTGAAACGTGTGGCACGCGAACGCGGAATCACCGTCTTGTGCAGCCTGCATCAAGTTGATCATGCACTGCGAATGGCAGATCGAGTTATCGGCATGAATGACGGAAAAATTCTACTTAACAAACCAACACAAGAAGTCACTCCCGACGATACCCGCACGATTTACATGAGAGTGGCCGAGGCTGCCGATTGAAAAGGCTTCTCTTCGCCCCACCCCATAGTTGTCCTTGTTAGCGTTGGCAATTGCCATACGCAGAGGTTCTAACACAAATGAACTTTCACAAATGAACCTGGAATTCTTGCGGTCATACCTGGCGGTCATTCGCAGCGGCAGTTTCAACGCGGCTGCTCGTGAGCTAGGCATCGCACAGCCAACTGTTTCACAACATGTTAAGAAGCTTGAAGAGAGCGTGGGTCACACGCTCGTGTTACGCAGTTCCAGTGGTTGTACGATCGCATCTAAGACAGAAGCTTTTGTGCGCCACGCAGAGGCGCTATTGCGGCTTGCCGATCTCGCTCAAAATGCGCTCCATAATCCCTCGATCCTCGTTGGGGCAAGCTCAAACATAGGAACTTATTTGCTTCAGCCGTATTTGAAAGAATTCCGCGATGCCAATCAAAGTCGCCTTGCCCTCGATGTGGTACTCGGACCAAATCCGGACATCGCCCGCAAACTCGAGCAAGGTGAAATCGATGTTGCGACTATGGAGTGGTGGGATTCTCGTCCGGGCTTTGTGGCGCGCACGTTTCGGACTGAACCTCTGGTCGTAATCGCCCCACCGACACATCCATGGGCGAAGCGATCCCATATCAGTCCTGCCGAACTGTTGGATCAGCCAATGATCGGCGGGGAACTTGGTACCGGGACGGGGCGAATCCTTCAGGATATCCTCGGATCAAACGCGAAGCACCTGCGGATTGTGATGAGCCTTGGGAGCACGGAAGCTGTCAAACGCGCGGTGCGAGCCGGACATGGCATTTCGATCGTTTTCGAGAGTGCCATCGCTGACGAGGTACGTAGTGGGGCTTTGGTCGTCGTGCCAGTTCGTAGGGCGAAGATAAAAAAGGACCTTTATGTCATCCATCGTCGCGGTCTACCGCAAGAAAGTATCATAGTGCAATTCGCGAATGGTCTTTGAGGTCGTGTCCCAGGACGTGGTGTAACTGGCGGGAGCAAGGCCGCGAGCGAGCGCGCT
>MKRV01000234.1:0-25892 GCA_001897995.1 Alphaproteobacteria bacterium 65-37
GTTGCCACCGGAGAACCTCCCATGAACGAAGGAACCCGATTTGGAGCGACCATGCACTCGCCGAAGGTCGTGCAAGACTCGGACGCTTACTGAAGCAGAGGAGCCCAATCAACGGACGGCAAGGGAAAAGCGCCGCCTCCAGGCGGGCGCAAGTGGCTGGTTGGGTTGAGTATTTCAGGCCTTCCGGTACTTCGTCCGGCTGGCGCTTCACCGCGAAACCCGAACGATTTCAACGCGCTGACCGCCAGCGCACGCGTGCGCAGCCTGTTTTCGCATCATGACCGGCCGGGACGAGGACTTCCGCGTCCGGCCAGGTGGCATCCGCCACGGCAACGCGGGCGCCAGGCGGCCAAAGAGCTTTGTCGGCGAGGTGATGCGCGCCGCGAAGAAGGCCGGACATATCGGCCAGAGCTTCGGTCGCAGTGGGGCCGGCGCGAGCCGCTCGCGATTTGGGCGAGGCCGGCGCGCCGCCCTCTCGCTGTCGCTGCAGTCGACCTCGCGACGTGTCGTGATGAAGGCCCGAGTGGTCCGCCATCACGGCACGCGGTTCCGTTCGGCGCCACTCCCCAAACACATCGCTTACCTGAAGCGCGAGGGCGTGACCCGGGACGGCGCCGATGCCCGGATGTTCGACGCCGCATCGGACGCCGCGGACGAGCGTGCCTTCGCCGAACGCTGTGAGGACGACCGGCATCATTTTCGGTTCATCATTTCGCCGGAAGACGCTGCCCAATTGGAGGATCTCCGCACTTTTACGCGCGAGTTGATGGCTGATGTGGAGAGCGACCTCGGCACCCGACTTGACTGGGTGGCGACTGACCACTGGAACACCGACAATCCGCATATCCACGTTTTGATCCGCGGGCAGGCCGACGATGGCCAGGATCTCGTAATCAGCCGAGCCTATATCAGCCGCGGCTTCCGCGACCGCGCCGCCGAACGTGTCACCCTGGAACTCGGGCCGAGAAGCGAGCGGGAGGTTCGATCCGCCCTGGAGAAGGAGGTCGATGCGGAGCGCTGGACCGGCCTCGATCGAGCCTTGCGCAACATCGCCGACGAGAGCGGCGGCGTCGCCGATCTACGCCCCGGCGCTCCCGGTGAAGACGCCAAGTTGCGCCCGTTGATGATTGGCCGCGCCAAGAAGCTCGAGCGACTGGGGCTCGCCGAGCAGATCGGCCCAGCGTCCTGGACGCTGAAGCTCGGCCTCGAGCAGTCGCTGCGCGAACTCTCGATGCGCGGCGACATTGTTAAGACGATGCACCGGGCATTGACCGGCACGGGCCGGGAACCGGATGTCGCGGGCTTCGCTCTGCATGGCGATGCCGCCACCGACCCAGTCCTCGGCCGCCTCGTCGCGCGGGGACTACACGACGAGCTTAAAGGCTCAGCCTACGCTGTCGTCGAAGGCGTCGATGGTCGGACACACCATCTGCAGTTCTCCGATTTGGAAATGACGGGCGATGCCCCGCCTGGCGCAATCGTTGAGGCGCGCTCCTATGAAGATGCCAGTGGGCGCAGGCGTCTGTCGCTCGCCACGCGGTCGGACCTCGCCATCGAAGCGCAGATTACCGCTCCTGGAGCGACCTGGCTGGATCGGCAGCTTTTGGCACGAGAGCCGGCGACCAGCGGCGGCGCGTTCGGTGCCGAAGTGCGCGAAGCGATGGACCGGCGCGTCGATCACCTTGTCGAGAAGGGTTTGGCGAGGCGGCAGGGTCAGCGCGTCATCTTCGCCCGCGACTTGCTCGATACCCTGAAGCGGCAGGAGGTGGGCGAGGCGTCGGCAAAACTCTCGGCTCAGACTGGCTTGGTACACCGGCCCTCCGCCGACGGTGAACACGTCGCCGGGCTTTATCGGCAGCGTGTGACGCTCTCTTCCGGCCGCTTCGCCATGATCGACGACGGTCTGGGCTTCCAGCTTGTGCCGTGGCGACCGGCGCTTGAGCGGCATTTGGGGAGCCAGGTGATGGGAGTCATGTCTCCGGGCGGTACTGTTGACTGGGCTTTGGGACGAAACCGGGGACTGGGCATGTGACACCCTGACTATCGACGCAAGTACGATGCCGGCGTCGCGTCGCCGACGCCGGCGGCGATCGATGTGCAGTCGGGAGGAGGGCGCTCGGGGCCACGCTGGCGGCGGTGACGTTACTCCTCATGGCGGCGCCAGCGGCAGTGGCCGGGGACGGCATGCTCGGGCGCTGCGCCACGCCAGGTCTTGGCGCGGTGGTCGAATTGGCGCCATGTGCCCGAGATTCATCTCCTTGGGGTACGATCCGCTGGTTGTGGGACGCCGTCGACACGAAAGGACGGCCGGTCCTCGACACGCAGAACGCCGACACCAGCCTGCGCGCGCGGCCACTTCTTGGGCTAGCGATCCTGTCCGGGATGAAATCGGCACCGGGCGGCGGCTGGGCAAGGCGGATCTACAACCCCGAGGACGGGCACACCTACCGGGCGGCGGTGCGCCGCAACGGCCCCGACTCGCTGCTGGTTGAAGGCTGTGTGTTGTTCATCTGCTAGAAGCAGCGCTGGCGGAAAGCGAGCGCGCTGGCCGAGGCGTTGCGATGACGGTGCCGACTGGAAGACCCGCCGCCTTCCATTCCGGAAAGCCGTCTTCCAATCGCTTGATGTCGTAACCCTTGGCCCGTAGCGCAGCAACTGCCTCGAACGACAGCACGCAGTAGGGGCCGCGGCAGTAGGCCACGATCTGCGTGTCCTTCGGCAGCTCGGCGAGACGCCGCTCGAGATCGGCGAAGGGGATGTTGAGCGCACCCGGCAGGTGGCCCAGGGCGAACTCGTCTTCCGGGCGCACGTCCAGCAGCACGCCGCCGCCGTCGCCCAGCCGTTGCAGCAGCACTTCACGCGATACCGGCTCCAGGGAGTCGAGCCGCCCGAAATAGCGAGAGACGATACCGCGCACCTCGGCACGGCTGTGCTCGGCATAGCGCCTGAGCGCGCCCAGCAGCTCGATCACCGGCCCGTCGCCCAGCCGGTAGAGCATCCGCTTGCCGTCGCGGCGCGAGCGCACGAAGCCGGCGCGCCGCAGCACCTGTAGGTGTTGCGAGGCGTTGGCCAGCGAGAGGCCGGTGAGCTGGGCCAGACGCTCGACCGAGCGCTCGCCCTGCGCTGCATGTTCCAGCAATTCCAGGCGGTTTCCCTGGCCCAGCACGCGGGCCAGCTCGGCGAATTGCTCGAATATTTCGCTTTTGGGATTGGTCATTCAATCAATAGCTTGACTGATTGAATGAATCGCGTCAAGTCACCAAACATCATTGTGAGGTGCCCCTTTGGCCAGTCTCTCGCGGTTCGGCTCGATGCACCGGCAGGTCCTGCTGCTGGCGACCGCGCAGGCATTGTTCCAGACGACTTCGGTCCTGGTGATGACCGTCGGCGGCCTGGCCGGCGGCCTGATCGCGCCGTCGCCGCAGTTGGCGACCGCGCCGATCGCGGCGATGTTCCTCGGCACGGCGGTCGCGACTTTTCCGGCGTCACTCTGGATGGCGAAGGTCGGACGTCGCCGCGGTTTCGTCGCCGGCGCCCTGCTCGGCGCATCTGGCGGTGCCTGCGCCGCGCTCGGCCTGTGGCTCGGTTCGCTGGCCCTGCTCTCCTTCGGCACCTTCTTCGTCGGCACCTACCAGGCGTTTGCCCAGTTCTATCGCTTCGCCGCCAGCGAAGTCGCCGACGATTCCTTCCGGGCGCGCGCGATCTCGCTCGTGCTGGCCGGCGGCATCGTGGCCGCGCTGGCCGGTCCGCTGCTCGGCCGGATCGGCGGCCCGCTGCTCTCGGCCCAGTATGTCGGCTCGTTCCTCCTGCTTGCGATCGTCTCGCTGCTCGCCGCCGGCCTGTTGCTCGGCCTGCGCATCCCGGCGCCCAAGGCAGAGACAGGCCCCACCGCCGCGGGCCGGCCGTGGGCGGCCATCGTCTCGCAACCCGCCTATCTCGTGGCGCTGTTCGGCGCGGCAACCGGCTATGGCGTCATGATCCTCGCCATGACGGCCACGCCGATCGCCATGCTCCACCACAATCACGGGCTCGCTGCGGCGACGACGGTGATCCAGCTCCATGTACTGGGCATGTTCCTGCCGTCCTTCTTCACCGGTTCGCTGATCGCCAGCCTGGGCGTGCTGCGCGTTATGCTGGCGGGCGTCGCGCTGCTGGCCGGTCACGTCCTCATGACCTTGACGGGAACGGCGTTCGAATCGTTTGCCGGCGCGCTGGTGATGTTGGGCGTCGGCTGGAACTTCCTCTACATAGGCGGCACGACGCTGCTAACGGCGACCTACACGGCCGCCGAGAAGGGCCGCGCGCAGGCGACCAACGACATGAGCATCTTCGCCGTCGGTCTCGCCTGTTCGCTGGGCGCCGCGGCGCTCCTGCAGGCGTTCGGCTGGCAGACGCTCAATCTCTTGCTGCTGCCGTGGCTCGCGGTGGCGGCGCTGGCGCTGCTGTGGCTGGGCTGGCGGCGGCGCGCGGGCCTTGCCGCGGCGCTCGCCGACTGAGGCGTGAGATGTCGAACGAGCCCGTCATCCGCGTCGCCTTCTTTCTCGCGGTCTTCGTCGTCGTCGCGGCCTGGGAGGCGATGGCGCCCCGCCGGGCGCGCTGGCCGGCCAACCTCGGCATCGTGGCCCTGAACACCGCACTGGTGCGCTTGCTGCTGCCGACCACGGCCGTCGCCTTCGCGCTGCTGGGCGAGCAGCGCGGCTGGGGGCTGTTGAACAACCTCGACCTGCCGCGTGGGGCGGCGGTCGTCCTGGCCGTCCTCGCCCTCGATCTCGCGATCTACCTGCAGCACGTGCTGTTCCATGCCGTCCCGCTGCTGTGGCGGCTGCACCGCATGCATCACGCCGACCTCGACATCGACGTCACCACCGGTGCCCGCTTCCACCCGATCGAAATCGCGGCCTCGATGGTCCTAAAACTGGCCGCCATCGCAGCACTAGATGTTTGGTCCCGGGATTTGATGGAGCATTGTTTTCCAGGCAATGGAAGGATGCGCTATGGGCCAGGTTCTTCACGGCTGCGCCACGACGACAGAGGCTGTCCGTCGAGCGATACAACATAGTCAAGAGAGCCTGAGGGTGCTGGCCAAGCGCCATGGCATCAATCAGAAGACTGTCGCCAAGTGGAAGGCGCGCTCTACCACGGTTGATTTGCCGACCGGTCCCAAAGACCCGAAGTCGACATCGCTGTCAGTCGAGGAAGAGGCCATCGTCGTTGCATTTCGTAAGCATACCCTGCTGCCGCTCGATGACTGTCTGTATGCCCTTCAGGCGACGATCTCCCATTTGACCCGCTCGTCGCTTCACCGCTGTCTTCAACGACACGGCATCTCAAGGTTGCCGGACGTCGAGGACGGCAAGGGTATCAAGCGCAAGTTCAAGACCTACCCGATCGGCTATTTCCACATCGACATCGCCGAAGTGCGCACCGCGGAGGGTCGGCTCTATCTCTTTGTTGCTATCGATCGGACCTCGAAGTTCGCCTTCACTGAGCTGCACGGCAAGGCGACACGACGCGTGGCGGCAGACTTCCTGCTGCACCTCATCGCCGCAGTTCCCTATAGAATCCATACGGTCCTGACCGACAATGGCGTCCACTTCACCGACCCCAAGGGCGAGAGCTGGTCGGTCGCTGACATCAAAGCCATGATCGAGAGAGGCGAACCATTCCGGGCTCCGGCCTTCGACGTCGCGTGCGCTCGCAACGACATCGATCATCGCCTTACCAAACCCAGGCATCCCTGGACCAACGGGCAGGTCGAGCGGATGAACCGCACCATCAAGGATGCGACCGTCAAGCGCTTCCATTATGAAGCTCACGACGAACTGCGCGCCCACCTCGACGACTTTGTCACCGCCTACAACTTCGCCAGGCGCCTCAAGACCCTCAAGGGGCTCACCCCGTATGAATACATCTGCAAGATCTGGACGAAAGAGCCAGAACGATTCACCCTCAATCCGCTCCACAAAATCCCGGGACTAAACATCTAGGTGCCCCGGCCGAGGCCGTGCTGGCCTTCGAGATCCTCCTCAACGCGACCGCGATGTTCAACCACGCAAACCTCCGTCTGCCGGCGGGCCTCGATCGCGTGCTCCGGTGGTTCGTCGTCACACCCGACATGCACCGCGTCCACCATTCGATCGTGCGGCAGGAGACCAACAGCAACTTCGGCTTCAACATGCCGTGGTGGGATCGCCTGTTCGGCACCTATCGCGCCCAGCCGGCGGCCGGGCACGAGGCCATGACGATCGGCATCGACCAGTTCCGCGCGCCCCGCGAGCAGCGGCTCGACCGGATGTTGACCCAGCCGTTTCGCGACGATGCGCCGTAACGGAGCACAGCTCCCGAAGAAGAGCTATTGGATCAGTAGTCTTGCGCCAGCGATCACTAGGATTGCGGCCTGGACATAGCGGGTTGTTCTCTCCGACTTGAACCGCTGGCCGATTAGGGTTCCGGTAGTGGCCCCTGCCAAGGCTGCGATTGCGTAGATTCTGACATCCGCTGCTCGGTGTTGCCCAATCGCAAGGACGTCGACAACCCCGGCCATCGGGTTTCCAAGGATGAAAGGCACGGAAAAGACGGCCGTCTGCCGCACGGTGACCTAGGGAACGTCTGAACAAGTCGCAATGATGGTTTGGGCCGGCCCGTGGTTTCGTAGTCGATTCATTTTCGGTCGGAAGCCGTCACGAATGTGCGCCGAAAGCTCCGTATTTGCGCTGATATGCTGGCATTCTCGCTGTCTCACCGTTCTTCGGGCGTAGCTATCCTGTGGCGAGCGGCCGATGGCGCGCCATCTAGATGTTGGCGAACGCAAATAACGTGTGCAGCTGCGCCGTGTTCTTGGGCTGGCCACGGTAGCGGACCTTGGCAGAACCGAACTGGCGCTTGATCACTCGGACGGCATGCGCGCCTTGGGCGCGCACCTGCGCCTTGAGAGGTTCGATCCTGTCACGCAGCCCACCCGCTACCGTATTGCACAGCGCCTGGCGCATGCCCGGCCTCATCGTCACATGCCACTTGACCTGCCGTTTGCGTTCGGGCCGCCAGTCGATGCTGAGGTAGCCTGCATCCCCAAACGCCACCGTCTCGCGGCCATGCTGCAGCTTATGCGCCTTCGTCACATCCGCGACGTCGGCCGGCGTACCGATCACGCTGTGCATCAGGCTGCTCTCGGCATCGACCCCGACATGGGTGTCAACGCCGGAGTATAAAGTGCATCACGGCTGATGGCAGGACGGCTCCGCTCGAGAGGACGTCCTGCGTCCTCGTATACTTCTCAGGTGGGCCGTCGGGCAAATTGGCGGCGCGATCGGCACCCTCGCGCGTTACGTCATTTCGGTACTGGCATTGCCGGCTCGCCGCGAGTTACCCTGGCGCAGGGCCGATTGCCCTGTGTCAGAGAGTATACGCTTGTTGTCAGGGTCGGTCTGTGCGGCGACGACACCACCTGCTCGGCGTTCAGTCTACAGACGCTCGACCTGATCCGCGGCGGCGCGATCGTGCGCTCGGGAATCAACATCGTTGCTTCAGTGGCGTTGTGCGTCGGAGCCTTTGCACTGGGTCATTTCGTCGCCGTGCACTTCAAAGACGGCGTCGCCCAGATCGCGCAGATGCTGATCGAGGAGGAGGGTTGAGTGCGCGGGCGGCGTGTGAAAGACGAGGAGCAGATCACGTAAGGGCAAAGTGGAGGCCACGCAGACGGCGAATGCCGTGCGTGAGTTGGTCGCTTCCGAGGCGGTTGACGACCGAACCTGCCATCCGATTATGAAGCAGGCGAGATCCAACCGAGGAGACGCTGAGCAAAGCAGCAATAGCCTGCGATATTTCGTCGGCAATATGCCAGGAGATCGACATGCCGCCCGTCACCGTCAACCTGCTGTCCCGGATCGTCGTAGTCTTCCTGGTGGGCGCCGTCGTCGCCGGCCCCGTCCCTGCCGTGTTGGCGGTAGACGCCCCCTACATCACCGCCAGGGACCTCGATCTGCTGGCGATCCTGCCGCCTCCGGTAACCAACGGCAGCGCGGCCGACCGTGCAGAGCAGGACGCGGTGCTTGCCGCGCAGCGTGCCGCCAGCGCCGAACGGATTGCGCAGGCGCGTGCTGATGCGGATGAAACCGTCTTTGCGATGTTCACCCCTGTGCTCGGCGGCGCCTTCAACCCCCGGGTACTGCCGGCGACAAACCATCTTTTCTCACGCATCGGCATGACCGAGGACGCGGTAGTGGGCCCGGTGAAGACCGCTTTCGAACGTAACCGTCCATACATGAACGATCCGGAGATCAAGCCCCTCGTTAGGCCGTCGCGCAGCGGCTCCTATCCGTCCGGGCATACGACTCGCGCGACCGCCATGGCCATCGTCCTCGGAGATCTGCTTCCGGAGAAGCGCGGTGCGATCTGGGAACGCGCCGCTGACTACGCGCAAAGCCGGGTGATTGGCGGGATGCACTATCCGAACGACCTCGAAGGTGGCCGCCGTGCCGGCACCGCCATCGCGGTGGCGCTTCTGGGTCAGCCTGAATTCAAGGTCGACTTCGAAGCCGCGCGGAGTGAGCTGCGCCAGGCGCTGGGATTACAGCCTTAGGCAGCCCGGCGTCGGACTAAGCGGGCATTAGACTTGAAGGCCACGCTACACGCACAATACAATTCCCGACTGTCACGGAAAAGCCAGCAGGACGCCAGGTTTCGTTTCCGCTGTCGGTGTGCCGGGAATGCGCACGATCAGGGTGGTCGCAGAAAGCGCGCTGCTCAAGTCATTTTCTTGGCCAGCGCCCACAGCGCCATCCTCCTGGGGGAGCGATGCCATGCCCCAGGGATGGGTGACTTGTTCGCGGATGACAGAGCCAAGGAGAATGGGCCGCCGCCCTTGCTCCGATCCGATCGCGAAGCCCGAAGGCCATGCGCGCAGGACCGCCCGGCCATCCGCGGTCGCCCCCGGCATGACGAGGGTCAACGAGGGCGGGCGTCCGTCGTGCAAAAGAGGCCAGGCCGGCAATGCGGTCACGACCGTTGAGCTTCTTGCGAAGCCCGCCGCGCTTTGGAGCGACCAATCGATGGGGGATGTCCAACCGGCGGCGATCAGCCGTTTGCGCAGCTGTTCAGCCGAGCCGGCCCACTGCAGCACGAATGGCTCCTCGGTCTCCCCGTCGAGATCGATCCGGCGTTGCGGCAGACGCTGCCAATCACCGCCGAGCCAAGCTTGGCGTGACATCGTCGCCGTCACGTCATCTCGCCGCGCATATGTCGTCAAGCCGGCATCGAAGGCGCTGAGTGAATGCCAAGTGCCGACGATCAGCAGCGTGGCGACCGCGGCCGATGCCAGGCCGGCGGGCTGCAGGTTCGGCGCGGCCCGGCGAAAGACGAGCCCAAAGATGGCGGCGAGACCGAAGCCGAACAGGACCCCCGCGCCGACATCCGACGGCCAATGGGCCGCGAGATAGATGCGGGAGGCGGCGATCATTCCGACCAAGGCGCCCCCCACGGCCAGCGGAGCGAGGCGCCAGCGTCCGGACAGCGAGGCCGAGATGAGCCAGGCCAGCATGCCGTAGAGCGTCGCGGCCATGGTGGCATGGCCGCTTGGAAAACTGAACGCATCTGCTCCCACAGAGAACAGAATCGGGCGCGGCACATGCAGTACCGCCTTGAGTGCCATCACGAACGCCGCAGCGAGCCCCAGTGCGACGCCAAAGCCCGCCGCCAGTCGCCATGCACGCCGCCATGCCAACCAGCCGATCGTTACGAATGCGACCGATGCACTAACGACAGTATCGCCGAGCATCGTAAGCACGATCATCACGCGGTCGGACCAGGACGTGCGCATACTTTGGAGCAGATGACTGATCGCGGCATCGGCTTGCACGAGCGGATCCCGCGCAACGACATCCTGCACGATGCCGACGAATCCAATACCGCAGGCGAGAAGCACGAGACCAAGCAGCAGAACGGTGCTGGCGCTCGGATCGTCGGGGTCGAAGGCACTCATGACCAGGCGAGGTGCAACACCGGTCCGCCCCCGCGCCCAGGAAACGGCCGCGACCTGAGCGCGCGCGAGCAGAGGCAAGGCGCGAACGACTGCGAGCTGCAATAGCCAAACGCCGGCGATCACGAGAATGAGTACGCCGACGAGCACGGCCAGGAGGCGGCCGCTGATCCCACCGACCACCACGAGCAAAGCGCCAATCGCCACACCCGGCAGGATATGCAGTGGCGCCCAGGCGACGGCAGACAAGACATTCGCCACGTAGAATCGCACGGGGCTCATGCCAAGAACGCCGGCGACGAGCGGCACCACCGCCCGCATCACTGGCAGGAAACGTCCGATGACGACACTCTTGCCACCGTGCCGCCGAACGAACGCTTCGCCTTGCGAGAGCAGCTGTGGGCGACGCGAGAACGGCCAGATCCGGACGATATGGTGGCGATAACGGTGGCCGAGCCAGTACGACACGCCGTCGCCGACGATGGCGCCCAGCGTGGCCCAGATGAGGATCGGCCAAAGCGGCAGATGACCGAGGCCTACCACGGCCCCGACGCCGATCAGGATCGCCGTACCCGGTACAATCGCGCCGATGACCGCGATCGCCTCCGCCGCGGCCGTCAGGAACACCAGCAGGCTGGCCCAATTCGGGTGCTGGACGACGAAATCTGTTACAGCATGAACATATGCGGTCACGAGGGAGTCCTCGGAGTAAAATCAAGCAGGACTTTATGGGCGGGCTGACTATCAGTTACTCCTGTGACCGGCGATAGACTGTGTTGCCTAATTAGAGGAGAGGACAAATGCGCTACTCAGTCGTCATGGCCATTGCTGCCGCGGCGCTCTCTACCACCGAATCGGTTGCACAGGATCAAAGCCTCGCGCGCCCGAATCTAGTACATAAAGAAGTCGTTATGGGTATGCCGAAGGGTGACAAGCAGGAGGTGAAGGTTCTCACCGCCACAATAAAGCCTGGCGATAAGACGGTCTATCACACACACCGTTTCCCGGTGACGGTCTACATTCTTGAAGGTGCGTTCACGCTGGAAATGGAAGGCCGCCCGCCGGTCACGGTGAAAGCCGGAGAGTCCATGGTTGAGCCGCCCCATGCAAAAATGACGGGCTACAACAAGAGCTCCAGTGAAGCGACCAAGGTACTCATCTTTTACGTCAGCGACCCGGACGTTCCGTTTCTCGCTCCAATACATTAGTCAGGATCCTGACAATCGGCTGGAGGAACTCGCTCAGACTTTCGAAGACTTGCTCATTATGAATTATGAATCACGATCTGACCGCTTGACGCCGGCCATATTCCAGTTGGCGGCACTGAACGGTTGACCATCGTCATCCAGAACCCGCGATGCCGCGACTGGTGCCGTGGCGTTCGTTGTTGAGGCCACCGGCCTCTCTGAGGAAGAGGCCTACATGCTGACCAGCATCGTCGGCGAGGTCGCCGCCGGGCCATTGGCACCAGGGCACCCATCGTCGTGCCGCAGGCGCTGAACCAGCGCTGGTCGCTCGACTTCGTCAGCGATCAGCTTGGCAATGGACGACGGTTCCGGCTGCTCAACGTGATCGACGACTTCAACAGCGAGTGCCTGGCGGCGGTGCCTGACTTCTCGCTGTCAGGCCTGAGAGTGATCCGCGAACTGGAGGCCATCATGGCGGTTCGCGGCAAGCCAGCGACGATCGTCTCGGACAATGGTACGGAGCTGACCAGCAACGCGGTGCTGCGCTGGGCAGCCGATCAGGGCATCGAGTGGCACTACATCGCGCCCGGCAAGCCGATGCAGAATGGCTTCGTCGAGAGCTTCAATGGGCGGATGCGCGACGAGTGCCTCAACGAACACGTCTTCACCACACTCGCCGAGGCTCGGCGGATCGTCGAGGCGTGGCGCATCGACTACAACACGGTAAGGCCGCACGGCCGCCTGGGCAGGTTGCCTCCGGCGGTGTTCGGCGCTACGCGCAGACCCGAAGAGCAACGGGGCGGGACGCTGCGCTCGATCGGGGGCTTCGCGCCCCGCCCCGTCGCACCACCCACCGAGAGAGCAAAACAGGAACAGACTCAACCTGCCGACGTGTGAATGACGGGGAGCACGTCAGATGCTACCGTCATAGGCCTTGGCAACGTATCAACCAGACGATTCCATACCCAGGCCTTGTGCCATCCGTTGAAGGCCGTCGCACATGGTCCGAATCGCTCCGGCAGATCCCGCCATGGCACTCCCGCTCGCAGCATCCAGAAAATGCCGCTCAGCATCGGCCGGTCATTGGGCGGTCGCAAGGGCAAGCCGGTCAGCCTCCTACCTGGGCCACACTCCGCTGATTGCAGGCCCTATCAACGCCAACGCCGCGCGATGCTATGGCGTCTATCGGTCTATCGCGTGGACGACACAGGAGAGGTCTCACGGAGTTCGTTCACGGCCGGCTCGAACCGACCGAAACGCAACGCCATTGTGGGCAACACCAAGAGGTTCAGGGTCGCCGAACTCAGCAATCCTCCCAGAATTACGAGCGCCATGGGACCTTCGATCTCGCGTCCGGGGTCCCCCATCCCGACGGCAAGCGGCAGGAGACCGAGCGCGGTGACGAGCGAGGTCATCAGAATTGCGATCAGCCGATCGCCAGCGCCCTTGATCGCGGTTTCATAACCCCACCGCATGCCCTCGGCATCGACGAGGTGCTCGTAGTGCGAAATCATCATGATTGAGTTGCGCAGCGTGATGCCAAACAGCGTCACGAACCCCACCATCGATCCGAGCGACAGAATTCCGCCGGTCGCGGAGACGGCAAGCACGCCACCGACGAGAGCAAAGGGCAGGTTCACAAGGACAAGCAGCAGGTTGCGCCAGTTTCGAGTGACAATGGAGAGGAGCAGAATTACGCCCACAGCGGCGATCAGCGAGTGAATGATCAAGTCTCGTCGGGATTGTGCCTGAGCCTGAGCCGAACCGGTAAAGTCGACATAAACGCCACTTGGGAGACTTACGTTGGCGGCGACTGCCGCCTGCGCCTCTTGCACGAAGGAGGCAACATCCCGTCCGGCCACGTTGGCCGTCACGGTTTGCAGCCGTTGGCCGCCAAGGTGGGCGACCTGATATCGTCCGGCCGCCTGGTAGACGTCTGCGATCTGGTTCAGCAGGACGTAGCTGCCGCCCGGGGCGCGTAGCGGCAGGTTTCCAACCTTCGAGATGTTGTTGCGACTCTGTGGATCAAGCACCACAATGACGTTGAAGACCCTGTTGCCTTCGTAGCTCTGGCCGACGATGTCGCCTTGATAGGCCGTGCGCATGAAATCGAGCACATCGACCGCGTCAAAGCCCCAGCGCTCGAGGTCTTTCTTGCGCAGTCGCACCGTTAACTGGGGCATGCCGGGCGGCGATTGCAACTGGACTTCGGTCGCCCCCTGAATCCCGCCGAGCACCCGAGCAACGTCGCTGGCCACGCGGTCGAGCACATCGAGGTCGGTACCAAAGACATTCACAATGACGGCTGCCGTATAGCCGGAGAGCGTCTCCTCGATACGTTCGGTCAGGAAAGGTTTGACGGCGAAATTCACACCCGGAAATTCGCTCAGCGCGTTGCGCACGTCGGCCTGTGCGCTCTCCGCCTTGTCACCCGCCAATCCCGGGACAAGGTCGACCTCGAATTCGCTGTAGTGCGTGCCCCACGTGTCGTCAGCGTTCTTGGCCCGTCCGATGCGCTGCGCAACCGCGCGCACGACCGGCAAGTTCGTCAAGGCCTTGGTGACGAGTACACCAAGACGCTGCGACTCGGCGATCGACGTACCCGGTACCGCCGACATGTGAACGATGAAATGGCCTTCCTTCAGTTCCGGCAAAAATTTACTCTCGAAGAACGGCAGGGCTGCACTGCCGGCCAGCGTGAACAAAATCGCGGCGGCTATGGCGGTTCTCGGCTGAGAAGCGACGGCACGCAGCAGATTCTCGTAACGCCCGCGGATCCAGCGCACGACGGGCGGATCTTTGTCTTGCGCGACCTCACCGCCACCCTCGGCCAACCGTTCACGACCGGTGATCAGCAACATCGAGAGCGCCGGGGTGACGATTAGCGCAACAGCAAGCGAAGCCAGGATCGCCAGAATGTAGGCAGTCCCGAGAGGCGCGAAGAAGCGTCCGGCGATCCCAGGCAACGTGAGCACGGGGAGGAAAACGAGAACGACCGCAAATGTAGCGTAGACCACGGCGCCGCGCACCTCCAGCGAGGCATCCAGCACGACGCGGCCTGCGGGGCGCGGGTCCGGTGCGCGTCTGTTCTCGCGCAGGCGCCGGGCGATATTCTCGACGTCGATCACTGCATCATCAACCACCTCGCCAATGGCAATCGCAAGGCCTCCCAAAGTCATGGTGTTGAGAGTGAAGCCAAGTGCATCCAAGACTACAACGGCCGCCAAGAGAGATAACGGGATCGCCGTGCATGAGATCGCGGCGGTACGCAAGTCGAACAGGAAAAGAAACAAGACGACAATCACAAGGACTCCGCCGAGGACAAGCGAGTCCCGCACGTTGTTCGTCGCCGTATCGATGAAGTTGGCCGGACGGAACAGATCGGCGTGCAACGCTATGCCATCTGTGTCGAAACTCGGGCGGAAGCCCGCCAGCGCGTCATCGACCCGGCGGGTGACCTCGACCGTATTCGCCCCGTATTGGCCCGAGATCATCAGGACCACTCCCGCATTCCCCATGACGGTAGCCCCGCCGATCGGCGGCTCCGGCGCATCCACCACGTCTGCGACATTGCCGAGCAACACGCTCGATGCGCCCCCGCTCAGGAGCACCGTTCGGGCGATGTCGCCGGCTTTGGGAGTCTGGCCCTCCGTCTGAAATACGATGCGCTGGTTGGCGGTGTCGATGAAGCCTGCGCCGCGTACGCCGGTCGCCTTCCTGGCCGCCACAAGGACGTCGTTGAGCCCAATGTTGTAACGAATGAGTGCGTCTGGATGGACCTGCACTTGGATAGATCGGATCTCGCCGCCGAACACGGCGACCGCCGCCACGCCTGGAACCGCGAGAAGCCGGGGACGCAAGGTCCAGTCGGCGATCGTGCGCAAGTCCATCAGCGAGTGCTTTTCCGACGTGAGCCCCGCAACGAGGATGGTGCTCGTCGATGAAGTCAGCGGCGTCATCGTCGGCGGCGGTGTCCCCGCGGGGAGCTGTCGGGCCACAACCGCAAGGCGTTCGGCCACGACCTGGCGGTTGCGGTAGATGTCGCTGCCTGGATCGAAGACAACCGTGATGACGGACAGCCCCTGGATCGAGGTCGAGCGCAACGTCTGGACCCCCGGCACGCCATTGACGACGTTCTCAATGGGCTGGGTGACCAGGACCTCGATCTGCTCGGGCGTGAGACCGGGCGCCTCGGTCTGTATGCCGACCTGCGGCGGTGCGAATTCCGGAAACACGTCATATTTCGCGCGCACAACCGAGAGAACGCCGTAGCCGAGCAGTACGAGTGCCAACCCTACAATGATGCCTCGAAAGCGGATGGCAAAGCCGATGAGAGCCGGCTGCAACCCTGACGGCATCGGCGAGGGGGAGTTGGCTGGTATCATATCTTGCGGTCCTCGCCGACCTGGATCTGCGCTCTGAATTCCTCGGACAGGAGTACTTGCGCGCCTTTCATAACGAGTTCGGGGAGAGGTTGCGGGAAACTCGCAATCGGCACGGTGTAGCCGCCGGTGACCATCGGTAGATCGGTTGGGATCGGATGCCGCGCAAAGCTGTCGGTGCCGGTGGTCAGGTAGACCCAGGCACGGCCGCCCCACCACACTACCGCCGATGCTGGAATTTCGATGGCGTCGAGGAGAGAGCCGGACGGGAGGAAAGCAAGGACGCTCATCCCCGGAAAGAGGCTGCTGTCGGCAGATGCCGTGTAGTAGAAACTCAAGCCTTGGATCTTTGGGTCGGTTTCTGTCGCCTGGGACACGAGCTGAACGTGAGGCCGCATCGCGCTTGCCCCCAGCTGCACGGTCGCAGCATGCGGCGGCGCCATGGACGTGCCGGGCGGCAGCGTGACCTGGAGCAGAAACGCTTGGCGCTCGATGAGCTGCTTCACCAAGCGCCCATTGTCCACAATCGACTTGCCGATGACCGGCCCCCACTCCTGGAATGCCGTTGCCTTCAACGTTCTGACCTGAGCCTCCGCCACAGCGAGGGCTGCCTGATCGGCACGAAAAATCGCCTCAGCCGTCTGAAATTGCGCCAGAGAAGTGGTCCGGTCCCTATAGAGGGTTTCCGCACGCTCGAAAGCCGCCTTCGACGCGAAAAGCCTAGCTTGAGCCGATTGTAACTGGGCCCCTGCGATCACGTAATTGTTGTCGAGCGTAACCAGCGTGTCGAGGTCGAGCACCGTTCCGTAGGCACGGACTTGCTCTCGGTACTGCATCGGCTGCGGCGCTATGACCTCTATGCCGCCCTGCTTGCGCGTTTCGACGCCGAGCGTCACGACAGATTCGCCCCGATCAGCGAGCGACACGCGCAAGGGCGCCTTGACCGGCCGTTCCCGTGCAGCTTCCAGTGCAGCCTCTCCGCTCCCCTTGTTGAAACCCCAGACGACGACTGCGCCAAGACCTGCGATCGCCGTCAAAGCGACCAGAAACCGAAGGAGGCGACCTCCGGGTCCGACACTCTTCTTCTGCTCACTCCCGGCCATGTGCGCCACCATCGGCTGTATTTCGATGCTCCATCGGGCTGGCGAGGTCCATCCGAACGCTCCTTGAGAATTGCTTTTGCACGACGAGTAGTCCGACAAAGGCAATGGCGGTGAATGCCGCTCCGGCCAGGAAGGTCGCCGCCGGTCCATATACGTCCCAGAGCGCTCCCGCGACCACGCTGGCAACAAGCATGGCAAGCCCGCTTGCAAGGTTGAACAAACCAAACGCCGTCCCGCGCAGGTCGGGTGGGGCGGTATCGGCCACGAGCGTAGCGAGCAGCCCCTGGGTCAAGCCCATATGCAGGCCCCACAATACGACGCCCAGCATGAGGACGGACACCGACGTCGCAAAGGCCAAGAACAGGTCGGCGCCGATAAGAACAGCGATGCCGCTTATCAGTACGCCTTGCCGTCCAAACCTGTCGGAGAGCACGCCAGCCGGGTAGGCGGCGAGTGCGTAGACGATGTTCATGACAACCATAACGGCGGGCACAATCGCGACAGCCAAGCCGACGTTCTGAGCCCGCAGAACCAGAAACGCCTCGCTGAACCGGGCCAACGTCAACACCACCGCAACAACCACGACGGCCCAGAACGGTCCGGAGAGTCGCCACACATCGCCGAAGCGCGGCTTGGATGTGGTCCCGGCCGCAATGGCGCGATCCGGCTCTTCCACCCCAAATACCATTAGACCAAGGGCGATGAAGGCCGGGACAACCGCGATCCAGAATACGACGGCGTAGTTGTCGCCGGTGAGCAGCATGAGCCCGATTGCGGCGAGTGGGCCAATGAAGGCGCCGATCGTGTCAAGGGACTGCCTGAGCCCGAAGCTCGCCCCTCTCAACGGAGCCGGTGCGAGGTCCGCCACGAGCGCATCGCGCGGCGCTCCACGAATGCCCTTGCCCGCCCGGTCAAGAAACCGCGCGGTTACGACCCAGCCAATCGTATCTGCCAGCGGAAAGATCGGCTTGGTAGCAGCGGCGAGACCATAGCCGATAGCCGCTAGCAGCTTGCGGCGGCCAAGCCAGTCCGAAAGCACGCCCGAGAAGATCTTGGTGATCATGGCCGTCGCTTCCGCAAGTCCCTCGATGAACCCGACCGTGAGCGTCGAGGCTCCGAGTACGGTGACGAGATAGACAGGCAGAAGGGCATGGATCATCTCGGACGAGAGATCCATGAACATGCTGACTAGGCCAAGCATCCAAATCCCGCGCGGCAGGTCTCGAAGCTTCGCGCGCACGGTCAGAACGCGATCAGCCATGCCGCGGCACTACGCGCCCTTAAGAGGCGAGTCCGCGTTGTCAGTACCCAGCGGGTCAGCGTTGTCGTCTGGCGACGTTGCGATGTTCTCCTGGGCGTAAACGGCTCCAGCGAAGGCGCGCTGGGCCGTGCCGCAAGCCTCCAACGTGTCAGAGGCCTCCTGCGCTCGTGTGTTCGGGAAAAAGTCGCGCGCCTTGATCTTTCCGAGCCACGCCGTAAGCTTTTCGAGGTCGTCTTCGATTTCTTCTAGCTCGGCGAAAGTGAATTTCCGAAGCTGCGTCTCGCGCTCGACCTCGGCGAGGAAGTTACCGGTGCGTTCGGCGAACTCGTCGTATTCGCGTGCTCGGTCCGCCTGAAATCTTGCGACAATGGCATCCTCTTCTTCCGGGGCCGTTGCCGTGGTCGTAAACACGGTAGCAGCCCCGCCCTGTCCACGCGCCATCTCGGCGAGCTGCGCGAAGAGTGCTTGGTGCCCGTCGGCGACCGGCAGCACCCATGCCCCGTTTAGCACGCTGGCGGCGCCTGCGGCGCGCAGGCGCCGCCACAACGCAACGCGCGCGCTGGAGGGCGCGGCGGGAAGCTGCGCCAAGAATAGAAGCCACTGACTTCGTATAGCCAACCTCCTGCGAAACACATGTTGCAATAACCAAGATCTCCCCTTTCTGCAACAGTTGTTTCATCAGCAATATTGGCTGGATGGGGCGCGGAACTGATCCAATTCGGCCTGTGCACAAATCATCAGTGCTGCGTCGTGTGCCGCCGGCTAAGGCGGCGGCGCTCAAAGATTTCCTCAGCCCGCGGACTGAACCGGACGCCGTCTGACAAACGCGGATCGGGGTCCGACGACCAGTTCCAACCAGCCCGCAACAACTGCCACCGGAATGTATCTGTGGTGCCAGCTCCGCCCTGCTCACGGACCGGTCTGCGGCTAGCTGTTCGATAACCCAGAGCAGAGCCGTTGCCGCTTTATGTCTCATTTCCCTAGTCGAGGATAACAAGTGCCTTGGCACTGGCGTCCCCGCCAACTGGTCGCCGCAGCAGCCTGATCATGGCCGCTCCCAGCTTCGTGTTCACGATCGCTCGCGTGGCCATCATGCTTAGTGAGGACGAGGCCTGGCTCGAAGAGATCGCCCTCGAGATGGAACCCGAAGATGGCCGTCTCTATATCTGCGACGTCGATGACGATAGTTCAATTACCGCCTTCACGCCGTTCGGCGTTGAAAGTCTCAAGGAGCTCGTCGAAATCCACAAAGCCCTGCGATCCGCCGGCCCGACGAAGTAGTTACCCCGCGGCGCTCACCGCATGCTTACGACTGACACTCGAATCGATATCGAGCACGATGGACCGCAGCGAGCGGTGGCCATGAATGTGGTCGATCCACTCCCCGGAGAGACCGATGCGTGCGGCAAGGTTCTCGTCGGTCGCCAGTCACTCGGTCTCGAACCGCCCCATCTGGCTGGTCGAGGCCGCGTCGCGCTCGATGGCCTTGCCGCCGACAATCCAGCGCATCGCGGGATCACGTCCCAACCGGTCGGCGTCGTTGACGTCTTCATATCCGGCAAGCCGACCGAACACCGACTGGCGCAGCATGCCGACCAGGCAACGGCGACCGTTGCGACCCGTGCGACCGTCAACCAGGTGTTGCTCGGCGATGGTCATCAGGCCGAGCGCGTCATCGAGTTCGCGATAGGCCAGCAAGCCGGCATCGGAGGTGACACTCGAACCGTGAAACTCCAGCTTGAGGCGGCGGTCGAAATCGGGCCGCAGAGCATCGGATTGGGCTTCACCCACTGGCTGCGCCATCATCGCCTCGATCCAATGAAACAAGATGCTGAATCCTACAGCTCAAATGGAATCGGCGCAGGCCAGTTCAATGGTTCACCTGGGAAATACGGGCTCAATATGGAATGCGCCGGCTGTCAGGTTCAGCGCCTTCAGACAGGTTGAAACGAAGTCCGCCCCACGCAGCACGATCTCGCGGCTGACGACGACCGGCGGGCTGATCGACATGGCCTCGAGCGTCGTGCGCTTGTGCTGTTCAACCTTCGCCTTTTTGTGGATGCAAACGTGAAGGCCAAACCACGGATGCCATCGATACAAAAACTCACGAAAGCCAGTCCCGTGGGTGTTCTCAACCCTTATTGTACAACCACGTTCGCCCGCATTCAAGCCTCGGCTATTTGACGCCGGCCGAGTTCGTCGCGGAGCTCAATAAGAACGACGCAGCACCCGTGCCGGCAACGGGCCGGGACGCAGCGGTGTGTGGGGCCTCCGCGCCTCGGCCCGTTGCATCACCGTCCCGCACGGGGCATTCGAAGACACAGGAGAGGCCAGCTATCCCAAGTTAATGCTGGTCCGACAAAACCAGGGCAGGTCAACCGGCCTGGACACGTAGCGACGGCGACAGCCGATCTAGCAGGGTGCCGTCGCGCCCGTCGGCATGGCTGACTTTTTGCAGCCAGGCGAGGCCGACCGGTGTTAGAACCAAACTCGCAGGCCTGCGACAAAACTCAATGCCGACGATGCGCGCCCCGAATCCAAGGCGTAAGTAGCTGATTGACCAACTTTCGTGTCGTAGGAGATACCGATGTAAGGTGCGAACTCTCGCATGAATTCATAGCGCAGGCGTAAGCCGAGCTCTGCGTTGGTCAGGCCCACGCCGACACCATCTTCAGGTGTGTTCTGAGCGGCGAAGTTGAGTTCAACCCGTGGCTGCAGGACAAGGCGCTGCGTGATGTGTTGATCGTAGTAGCCTTCGAGACGCGCGAGTAAATTGCCTCGCGTTGAGAGAAATAGCGTTCCGGCCACGTCAAACCAAAAAGGCGCCAACCCTTGAAATCCGAGAGCGGCGTACGTTTGATGTAACGGAGTACTAAGATCCTGCCGCCCGCCGGCCTGCAGGTTGAAATACGGCCCGATGGCGCGACTGTAGAGTGCCTGCACCTCGGCATTGTCGAATCCCCCTTGAAAACTGCCACCCCCCTCGCTCTTGAGCGTAAAGCGATTAATATCGCCACCAAACCAAGCCTCGCCATCCCAGCGAAAGCCCAATTGACCTTGATAAACCTGCATCTCAGCCAGATTGAAAAAGACCAGATATGAGGGCTGAGCGCCCGCTTCCCGCATCATGGCAGCGCGTGCCCGATCCATGTCGGCTTTATCAAATTGCCTGTCGGCGTAGTGATCCAACGGCGGCGCCGGTGCCGGCGCGGAGCCGGCAGGAAGCGCCGTACCGCTCTCACTGGCCGCGGGTACTGTTGCCGCACTCACGCCGTCTAGTTTTGGTTGTGGAGGAGGGGCGTTCATCTGCATGCCCGGCATGGAATCCTGCTTCATGGAGGGCATGGAACTATGGTCCATCGGCGGCTTGGACTGAGCAAACGTGGTGGCTGCAGACAGCGTAATTAGGAACGCCCAGCTACCCTTTAATATGCGGTTCACTGTACGCCTCCAGGGGCCCGGACACTAACCACCCGCAACATTCCTGCATGCATGTGGTAGAGCAAATGGCAGTGGAAGGCCCAATCGCCGATTGCATCGGCTGTTACGTCGAATGTCACCTTGCCCCCAGGCTGAACAATCACCGTGTGCTTTCTTGGCGCATGATCGCCATGGCCGGTTACCAGCTCAAAAAAATGTCCATGCAGATGAATCGGATGTCCCATCATCGTGTCGTTGATGAGATTCACCCGGACGCGCTCGCCCTCCAGAAACGGGATTGGCTGCATCATGTCGGACATCTTCACCCCGTCGAACGACCACATGAACCGCTCCATGTTGCCCGTCAGATGGATGTCGATCGACCGCGACGGCGCGCGAACGTCGGGATTGCGATCGAGCGCGACGAGTTCGCGATAGGTCAGCACGCGGTGGCCGACATCGCCCAGTCCCTGGCCGGGTTCGCCCGTGCGATCCTTGGGCGTCGGCGAAATAGTTTGCACACCCGGCGTCATGGTGACGCCCGGCGCGTTCTTAGAATCCCGCATGTTCATGCTCATGCCGCCATGGTCCATACCCTGCATCCCTTGCATTCCGGACATATCCATTCCCATGTCGGTCATGGTTGCCAGCGGCCGGGGCCGCAGAGGAGGCACGTCGGAGGTCATGCCGGCGCGCGGGGCCAGCGTGGCGCGGGCCATCCCGGATCGATCGACGCTCTCGCCGACAAGCGTGTAGGCGCGATTGTCGCGCGGATTGACGACTACATCGTAGGTTTCGGCGACGCCGATCTGGAATTCGTCGACAGTTGTCGGGCGAACATTCTGGCCATCTGCCTGCACGACTGTCAGAGGCAGGCCAGGAATACGAACATTGAAGGTCGTCATTGCTGATGCGTTGATGATACGCAGGCGAATGCGTTGGCCTGGCACGAACAGGGCCGTCCAGTTGTCTCGAGGACCATGCCCATTCACAAGGTACGTATAGGCGGCGCCCGTCACGTCTGCGATGTCAGTGGGGTCCATGCGCATATCTGCCCACTCGACGCGCTCTTTGAGCGTCTGATCCTTGCCAACGAACAGGCCCGCTAAGGTCTGCTTCTGGTAGTTGAAGTATCCTGGCCGCTGCTTGAGCTTGCGAAAGATGACGTCGGGCGCCATCTGACTGTGGTCCGAAAGTACGACGACATGCTCACGATCGGAACGCACGGGATCCGCACCCGCGGGATCAATCACGATCGGGCCATAATGTCCGAGCTGTTCCTGAAGACCTGAATGGCTGTGATACCAGTATGTGCCCGCCTGCTTGACTTGAAATTCATAGATGAAGGTTGACCGTGGCTTGATACCGGGAAACGAGATGCCGGGCACACCGTCCATCGCCGGAGGCACCAGCAATCCATGCCAGTGGATCGAACTGTCTTCGGTCAGATCGTTGGTCACACGGAGCCGAATATTCTGTCCTTCTCGCAATCTAATAAGCGGGGCAGGCACCGTCCCGTTTATTCCGATTGCCTGGCTCGCCCGTCCATCGATCACCATCGTCTGCCGTGCGATGCGGAGCGCGACGTCTGTACCGGAAAGCGCCGGGAGGGGAGCTACTAATCCCGGTGACACCGGTTGAGCCCAAGCCGGGAAGTAGGCGGACAATGCGACACCGGTGCTCGCGACTCCTGCGCCCACAAGGACTTGCCGGCGATACATTCTGTGATTCATCGAAGCTCCTGTGAGGCGCTACCTCTATTCTAGTAAATGGATACGCAGACAGCGCGACTGCCCCTCGGAGACAAATTTCATGGGTATTCGGACCTAAAGTCGAGTGGCCTACGAGCGCTCGGGATCGAGTTCCTCGCGCAAACGCTGACGGGCGCGACGCAAGCGAGTTTCGACGGCCTTTTCGCTTACTCCCAGAGTTTCGGCCGTTTCGGCCTGGCTCATGCCTTCTATAGTATGGAGAATAAGCGGTTCACGGAGACTGGCGGGTAACCGGGAAATTGCCACCATCGTGCGACGAAGCTCCGCGCGGTCGGCGACGACGACATCGACTCCTGGGGTATCCTGGGCAACGGATTCAATCTGGGCATCGATCGGAAGCGCGAAGGCAAAAAGCCGCCGTACGCGTCGGCGCCGCGCGAGATCGCGACATCGATTGAGCGCAACTGCTGCGAGCCAGGGACGGAGAGGCCGGCCCCCGTCAAACCGCTTCAGAGCCAGAAACGCCGCCACGAATATGTCCTGAACCGCATCGAGCGCGTCGTCGGCATTGCCGAGACTGGCGTAGGAAATGCGATACAGGACGTCTCGATGCCGTCGGACGATAAGGCCGAAGGCCCGATCTCGGCCGGCGATGCTGAGCGCCACAAGTTCACCGTCCGAGAGATCCTCGTAACTAGCGACCACGATAGTCTTCGGTGAGTGCCTTCACCACCGCTTGGTCGAACTTCTTGGCTTGATCCGGCCGCAACAGCTGTCGCATCGCAAATATGTGCGCGAGCGTTTCCTTCTGCAGACGTCCCATCGCCTCATGCGACCGGTCGATCGCTTCGTTGACGCGCGGGCCGGCACCGTGTTCCGCTTCGATTGCTTCCGCTAGGCGTGCATTGTTGGCCCGCAGCGCCATTTCGATGGCCGTGCGGCGAACGGCAAATTGTTGCTCCACGGCAGCCAGGCGCGCTCTCTGGTCGTCGTCCAGATCGAGCCTGTCGTGGACGAATGCGTGAACGCCGGGAGGCGGTGACCGCTGATGGTCAAGTACGCTCCGTCCTACGAACACGCCGACGAATGCCGCGAGGAACGCGATGATTAAGGTTCGTAGCGCGCTCTTCAACGACCGCGGTCCAGCAGCGTCGATGGAGCCAGTCGGGAATCCTCACCCAAAGAAGCGACTGTCGACGCCCTGGGCGGTGCGCCAATGGTCAAGGCGACTCCGAACCCCATGGCGAGCGCTCCTGCAAAGGATAGGGTGTCCCTCCGCCAGTTGCCCGCGCGGGCCTCCTTGGCGCGTACAATGCGGGCCAATATGGATGACTCGATATCCCCGAGTCGCGGGTGGGTTGCCTCTCGCGAGAGACGTGCGATCATCGAATCGAGCTGGTTATCCATCGGACTCTCCGGTTTCCAACTATAGTACGCATCGGATAACCCCATCCTTCATCTCGGTCCCCACACATGGAAGTACGTCTCCGGGGAGGGCTGAGACGGAGTGGAACATATTGAGTACATCAGCACAGGGGAGGCTCGCCGCGCCATAGGTGCCCTGAAAAAGAAAGCTTCGGCGTCCTTACCGACCTCGACTTCAGGGCGACGTTGAAGAAGCAGATCGGGGGCGAGTTACCCAGCTACAGAAGCCTCGGTGCCTGCAATCCGGCTTTGGCCTACGAAGCCCTCAAGCTCGAGAGCGAGCTCGGAACATTGCTCCCTTGCAATATCGTGGTCCGCGATGCCGGCAGCGGCCAGGCCGAAGTGACGGCCATCGACCCGGTCGCCTCCGGGCAGGCGATCGACAATCCAGAATTGAAATTGGCAGCAAGGAAGATCGCGCAAAGCTCGAGAAGGTGATTGCAAGCTTGATATCAACAAGATTGGGACTGGTCGATCAACGGTACACAGCCCCAAACACGGTCGTGATTTCCGACCGCAGCTGCCTAGCGTCAATTTCGGAGGATGGGGGCGCGTTTGCTGCTCCCACCACGGCGACGGACATTGGCCTGCTTTCGCTTCAAATCGCTCTCGGAGGATGAATTGCCGGCAGGAAGTGGCGGAGAGAGGCAAACTGCTATCCGACATTCTCCGGCAGGGCGGCCGCGTTACGTCAATCCTGCGATACTTCAAACTGCTCTTCCAACGATGGCTCCGATAGCGGCGGTCAGTGCCATCGCCGAGGCACCCCAGAAAGTCACGCGCGCCGTGGCTCTGAAAACGTTCGCACCGCCCACTCTTGCCCCGATTGCGCCCAGGAGGGCCAAAAAACCCAAGGAGGCAGCCGAAACCACGGGGGCCAGCACGTTGGCAGGCGATACGACTACCATCACCAACGGCATTGCCGCGCCAACGGCGAAAGTGGCGGCCGAAGTCAGGGCCGCCTGTACCGGGCGAGCAGCGGTAATTTCCGATATGCCCAATTCGTCTCGCGCGTGCGCGGCTAAGGCGTCATTCGCCATCAGCTGCTCGGTAACTCGATGGGCAAGCTCTCGATCAACACCGCGCTTTACGTAGATATCGGTGAGTTCACCATGCTCAAAACCGACGTTCTCACTCAACTCCTTTCGTTCTCTTGCTAAATCGGCCCGTTCGGTGTCGGATTGGGAGCTGACCGAAACATATTCACCGGCTGCCATCGACATGGCGCCAGCCACCAGCCCTGCAACACCCGCGATGAAAACCTCGTTCTGCGTAGGTGCGGCGGCTGCAACGCCGACGATCAAGCTCGCCGTCGAAACAATGCCATCGTTAGCCCCGAGCACCGCCGCTCTCAACCACCCGATGCGGTCGACCAGGTGACTCTCTCTGTGCAGGTGAACACGACTCAACCTGACCCCCCCCCCCCCCC
>MKRV01000234.1:25901-78228 GCA_001897995.1 Alphaproteobacteria bacterium 65-37
GCAAAAGCCGAGTTCCCACCAGTTCATGGAGGAGCGCAACGGCAGCATGCCCAATGAGATAGAGCCACATTACGTTTCCCAGGACTCCATGGAAATCCAGGAGCCACTCAGCTGTGCTTGACGAAAGCGGTAGAAGCCAGCCACTGGCACCTGTAATCACCATGCCAGTTGCAGCAAGCAAGCCGAGTCCATGCACCGCACTCGCCGCCGGCCGCTCCGGCGCAAAGTGTATCCTGAGCCGGCGCAAGCTCGTCCAGTGAGCTTGAAGGTCTTGAAAGAGTGCCCTGCGACGAATTTGCGAGAACCATGGGAACAGCACACCAACGCCCGGTTCATTCCGGCGAACCACCGCCCAGAGCCAGAAAAGTGCTATTATCCCCAAGCTCGCAATGCCTACGGCCTCATGTAATTCGAACGCCACGTTTCCCGGTTTGGTGGTCTTTGGCACCTTCATGACCAGGCTGACAGCAAGTTGATGAATGACCGCACCCGCCAAAAGAAAGTGCAGGAGCCGAGTGGGCCAAGTGTGTACCGTTGTGGACGACATCATCCCTCCGAGAGTTTTTATTCTCTTATTCTGTTTGTTTGCAGAATACACCGCCAATTCAAGGTCGTATCACCAAGCTACAACTGGAACTTGGGCCCAGCATTTCTGAGAGCATTGATCGCGATGAAGTGTCATAGGGCAAGAAAAGCCAGATCACAGTGAAGAAAGCCGCCCAACTGCGCCGCGATGAATGAAGGCGGCTCGTCGTCAATCCTCAAGATGTGAGATCACTGACCTCGAAGGTAGAGAGAGCTTGAGACACTTCACAACATCGTCTCCAGTCTTACCTTGGCAAACTATCGGCTCACCACCGAACTGCGCAACAAGGGAAGGGTCCTTCAAGGCCGCGATTGTGTCGGTACTAACAAGGACTGTGACTACTTCGTCGGTGACCATAAATTCTTTGGCTACCTGTTCGAGGCGCTGAGCCACGTTTACCGTATCTCCCACCACCGTGTAGTTGACCCGGTCCGCCGACCCTATGTTGCCGGCGACGACCGGTCCGGAGTGTATCCCGATACGGACTCGGATTGGAGGCCTGCCCTCATGCCGGCGAGCGACATCATCGTCTTCAAGCGCACGGGCAATAGCGAGAGCAGCCCGTACCGCCGAATCGGCGTGGCCGACCAAGCCACCGATGCCTCCCCACACCGCCATGACCGCATCACCGATGAACTTGTCGACCACTCCACGCTCGCGCTCGATACACGCGCCGAGAAGCGTAAAGTGGTGGTTCAGCAGGTCGGCGACTTCGTCACCGGGCATGTTCCGAGTCAGCTGGGAGAACTGAACTATATCGGTAAACATCACCGTGACGAGTTGCTTTCGGGAGACCAACCCCGCTTCACCTGCCTCCATGATCCGGCGAATAAGGCTCTTCGGCACATAGGCGCCGAACCAGTTGAGCGCATCACGCGCCCGGTCCAGACTATAGCCAGCGTCGTCTATCTCACTCACCCGCGACGGCTGATAGTAGACTTGGCCGAATTGCAGTCGTCCTATTGCCTTGGCCGCCGAAGTAATCGTACCGATCAGGCGTCCGACCTTGAGGCTGATGGCCACCGCAAGCAGAAAAGCAAATACAAGGCTCCCCGCGCCAACGATCGCCCCCCACGCAAGGTTCGAGAGCGCCCCGGTGACCTCTTCGATCGGGAAGTAGCGGCCAACGAACCAAGGATCCGGGCCATACCCCGATACAATGCGATGCACAAACAGCCATTTCTTGCCACCCATCTCCGCTACGTGTCCGAGGGAGCGGACATCACCATCGAACCACATGTTCTGGGCAGGTTCATTCCAGATCGCCGCAAGCACGGCATCTTCGACCTCATCAATTCTGGGCAACGGCTTCTGCTCCGAAAGACCTAGTCCCCGGGGATCGTTCAAGCGATGATGGGCCAGTACTTTGTCGTGACCGACGATTATGAAACTCGCGCCATTGCTTATGGAATTTGCATCCGAGGTCCGATCGGAGAGCTGGCTTATGGCCAAGGCAATCACGAGGGTGCCGACGTAAGAGCCGTCGGCGCCATATATCGGTGCTCCAAGATCAATAACTGTCTGTCCCGCTGTTGAACTCCAACGCGGTTGCCCCCACAGGGTCTTGGGTCCGGCCCGGCGATCTATGGCTTCCAGGAGGGGCAACGACTGCTCCGCCTGCAGTGCTTCAATATACTGAGTAGATCCGTCCGACGCGCGAATCACACGATGCACGCGCCCATCAGATCCGTAGAACTCGGCTATCGCCACCCCTGGCATCCGATTGACAGTCAGGTTCAGCACTTCGGCTATCTCGTCGGACGCAGTGCGTTGCAGGTGGGGTGCACTTACAAGCACAGCAAGAAGCTCGATTTTCTCCGCAACGGGGTCGAGCAAAGTCCTGACTCGTTGGACTTCGTCTTCCACGAGACGACGCGTGCGATCATGCAGCATGTTCTCTGTGGTGATGGCCGCGCCGTAGAGCAGGAAGAAGTAGGCGACGCTTGAGACTACGGCGACTAAGGAGAATGCCGCCCCCAGCACGGCGACCATCGGAATCCGCCGCCTGCGCGACTTCGTGAAACGATCCGACTTGTCTGACTGGCCATCGATCATGGCGTTCCTCTGCACTCAAATGTCCTCGTTCCATTGGGGCAGCGGCGCGTCCTGCTTTTGCACGACAGCGGTGCTAGAGTCATTGTCATCAGCCAACGTGAATGCCTCGATCACATCGTCGTCTTCGGCGACGCCCATCTACGTCGGATCCTTGCGGTCTACGCCGGCTATTGCAACGAGTTCCGAACGCATCTGTTCCTGGACAAGGATCCGCCGGGCCATCGGCCAATCTAATGGCTCGGGCAACTCACCGTGCGGCCGATCCTCGGCGGACTTCGTCATCAATATTACCGGACGTAGTTTTTGGAAGGGACACCACGACGATATGACTACGCCGCCCAAAACTCTATGCTTTCTCGACCTTTTGGAGTTTTGATCAGGCACACTCCGTCTCGCAGTGGCGATTACACCGTGAGGTTGAAGGCGATGGAGATGCGTTCCGCGTCTCCGCGATAGGGGCGAACCTGATGCAGCAGCCACGACGGGAACATCACCAGTCGGCCGGCCTTGGGCTGCACCCGCTCGGTGGCGCCGGCCGACAGGCCGCCCGGCATGGCACAGCCAAGATGCGGTGCGTTCATCGCTGGCAGCGGTCCGCGCGGATCCATGAACTCGAGCTCGCCGCCCAGCGACGCATCGGCGTCGATGCCGCCGTCGTCGACGTAATAGACGGCGGACCAGTAGGCGCCGGGGTGCGAGTGGAATTCGTTGGCGTGACCGCTGCGGTTGATGTTTGCCCACATGTTGGCGCCCCAGGTCACAGCAAAGTAGCCGGGATAGGGGCCACTGCCGACATTACCCTTGCGATCCACGGTAATGGTGTTGGCGAGGTTGCGGCCGATGGCCAGCAGCTTGATGGCCGCCACGCCGCCCCAACGGTCCATGTCCCAGCTCGACTGCCAGCCGCCCAGGTTGGAATGCTGGGAACTGGGGTGAGATTTTGCGCGTCGCTCGATCACCTCGCGCAGCTCGCCATTGAGGGCGCCGGCATCCGGCACCTCGACGGTGACTAGAGGCGTTGAAAACAGCGGAACGATCTCGGGTGGGGCATTCATGCCTTCAGCCTCGTCTCAACCGGATCGGTATGACCCAGGCTGTGTGAACCGACATTCCCCAGATGAACCCCTTGGATGGGCCGAAAGCTATCATTCTGCCGGGTTCCGGGGAAGCCATGGATCGTGCCCCATAGCGTGGTGTAGGAGCGCCGGGAGGATATCGCCGGGATCACCGTTCATCCGAATGAGGCGTGGATGAAGCAAGTCGCCGGAACGCGACCATGGACGATTGTGGTGCACTGCGGGATTGCCGCTATCTCCTGCACGGCCGCGACGCCAAGTTCACGCGGTCGTTCCGGGCTATCCTTGTGTCAGGTCGGGTTAAGCCGCTGGCGCTGCCGGCGCGCAGCCCCAATCTGAATGCCTATGCAGAACGCTCGGTGAGATCGCTCAAGGAGGAGTGCCTGTCGAAGGTCCTCCTGTTCGGCGAGCGCTCCTTGTGGCGGGCACTGAGCGAATACGTCGACCATTTCCATGCCGAGCAGAATCACCGGGGAAGGGCAACGTCCTTTTGTTTCCTCGAACTGCCGCCACTGCGAGGTGCCGGTGCAGTGTCGCGAACGATTGGGCGGGCTTCTACGCTATTATTATCGAAAGGTGGCGTGATGGCGCGTTGGCCGGATCAGTATTTTTGATGGGGTGGATGCCCCCTCCCGACGGCATCGAAGTGTGCCACGCTGGTGATGTTGCATGACCAGCCACAGAGGAGAAGGCATCCATGGAGAAGGCTACGATCATCGGGATCGACTTGGCAAAGCGAGTCTTCCAGGTACATGCGGCGTCGAAGGACGGCCGGCCGGTATTGCGCAAGAAGGTGTCGCGGGCACAGTTGCTCGGCTTCCTGGCAAAGCAGCCGCCGACCATCGTGGCGATGGAAGCGTGCGCGACGGCGCACGAGTGGGGACGCGCGATCAGCGGTCTCGGACACGACGTTCGGCTCGTTCCACCGATTTACGTCAAGCCGTTTGTGCGTCGCCAGAAGAACGACGCGGCTGACGCCGAGGCGATCGCCGAGGCGGCCTCCAGGCCAACCATGCGCTTTGTAGCGTTGAAGACGGAAGAGCAGCAGGCGCGATCAATGGTCTTTCGGACGCGCGACCTGCTGGTGCGGCAGCGAACCCAGCTGGTCAACGCACTGCGCGGCCATCTGGCGGAGCATGGGATTGTCGCGGCCCAAGGGCTTGCCCAGGTGAAGGTGCTGGCGACTGCAATGCAAGACACCGGCTCACTCCATCCGCTCGTGCGCGAACTGGGCCAGCGATACCTTGAGCACATTGCGCGTCTTGATGGCGAGATCGCGGAACTCGACAAGAGATTGCGGCAACCCTCCAAGGACGATGAGACGGCGAAGCGTCTCCAGAGCATGCCGGGGGTGGGGCCGATCACCGCCGCGGCCATCGAGGCCTTTGCGCCGCCGATGGCGACCTTCAAGCGAGGCCGCGACTTTGCTGCCTGGCTCGGTCTGGTCCCTCGGCAACACACGACGGGCGGAAAGCCGAGGCTGGGACGAACCTCGAAGATGGGGCAGCGCGACATCCGTCGGCTCCTAATCATCGGCGCCATGACCGTCGTCAGATGGGCCGTCCGCAAGGGCGCGGCCAAGGGTTCGTGGCTGGCCAGAATGCTGGCCAAGAAGCCGCGCCTGGTGGTGGCCGTTGCCCTGGCCAACAAGATGGCTCGTTCGGTCTGGGCGATGCTCAGCAAGGGTGAAGAATATCGGGGATCAGCGCTGGCGCCGGCCTGATCGGCAGGCGCTTACGCTGGTACGTCGGCGATGAGGGAGGTCGAGAAACGGTAAGGGCAAACTGATCGGACAGATCGAGACCAGGAAAAGCAATTACGGCCAACGAGCTCAGCGCTCGCTTTTTTGATCTGCACCTGGTCTGCGTATCTCCATACTGGCCCGCGGCATGTTTACGGCCGCACTTCGAGGCCGAATACATGACCGCACCCGATCATCGCTTGCCGGCACCGTTCAAAAGACCTCTTGCATCGACGGGGGCATCCATACATGACGGCGTACTGGTGCCCGTTGGCGATCTCATTAATGGCACGACGATCACGCTTGATGATGCAGACGAATTCGACGTGCTTGAGTATTTTCATATCAAGCTCGAAGCCCATGACGTGATAGAGGCGCAAGGTGCCCCATGCGAATCACTGTTGGAGATCCTTGAGGCTGACGCCATGTTCGACGAATACATTGGAAAGTATGGAGCGGCGAAGACTAAGGTAATGCCCTGTGCGCCGATTCTGAGCTTTAACGGCGGTCGCAACGAAGTGAAATCGCGGCTTCGGAGTGCCGCATCGGTCTGGATGGATCGGCGCCAGCAGCTAGACGTAATTCGCGACCGCCTCGAAGAGCGCGGTATTGCTCTTGGTCAAAACACGACCCCGCCTGAATTTCTTGTGGAAAGTCGTCGTGTTCAAATGTCGGTTCGCATCTCGCCTTGAGGTTGGGCATCGAGCGATGACGAGCGCCGACTAGGTTGTTTGGCGCCGACGAGTGGCTCGGTGTTATCTGCGTGTTCTTCTGATTCTCATGCATTCCTTTGGTCGCAAGCCGCCTGGCAATGACCCATCGCGCCCGGTCGGAGTGCCGTTCCGCCCTGCATTTGCCAGTGTTTCTTGGTTACGACCCCACGCCGGTTGCTCAGATCCTCGCCGGCGTCTGCAAGCCAAGCGGCGGGCCTTGGGAGTGACGTTCTCCCAGGTCGCCCAGCATCTCGGCTGGATGAAGGAACTCTTACCCGGCACTTCAATAGGATGTGGCGCCTCTCGCTGAACCGGCAGGATGCGTTGGAGGCGTTCGTCAATGCCGAGTACGCGGCGCTTGCCGGGCTGCATTCACTAAAACGACGACGTTAGGGACGGGAGCGATAGGGCCAGAGCAGTGCCGCGATGGTCTCCGCCACAACTCTGGACATGACGCATCGCGACGAGCACGGCACGTAGGAGAGGAACGCTCGGCCGAGGGGGATTGCGGCAGGCGACGTGAGGGCGCAGCGATCGACGAATCGCCGGTTCGCGACGCGTGTAGCCCAGGCGTCGAGCTCGCGGTCACCAACGCGTGCCGCCGAGCGGACGCAACACGCGGGGTACCCCAGCGCGAGCCCCGGGGCCCGCGTGTAATCTCCCGCACCTTGGTCGATCGCCATCACCCGGCGCGTGCATAGTGCGGACGTGGAGGAAGCCACAAACCCCTCACGGTCAAGCAAGGCAACCCGTCCACGCCAACGGACAAAACGTCAGACATTGATCTCGCCCGCCGGCTTCGTGAGTCGCGCCCGCGCTGCAGGCCATATGCCCATTTGCAAGTGCATTAGATTTGTGTGTGCTGATGGGTTAAGCTACCGGGGCAAATAGGGGCGTGGCAAAGCTCCTAACTTGAGCATCTAATGATCGAGCAGCTTGAATGCAGCCACACGGGAAAACGCTTAGTTCATACGCTTGATCTCAGTGTAGGCGCCGTTGACCTTGAGCGTGATCGTGACGTCGGCCGAACCGCGATTGCGCCAGAACCAGCCGTGGCTGCCGTCGTAGGCCGCCGTCAGCGCGCCGGTGTCGGAGGCGATCTGGCTGCCTTTCTTGTAGCTCGTCTCCTTGCCGCCGCCGGCGGGCGTGCCGTGCATGTCGTAGTTCACCTTGCCGCCGTCCGTGCGCCACGAGAACTGCGCCACGCCGCCACGCAGCATCGTCATCTTGTATTCGATGCCTTCGTTGGGCTTCAGCGTGAAGACGACTTCGTCGGTCTTTCCGACGGGCGCCGGCTGTGCCACGGCGATGGGTGGCTTGGCACCCGGCATCATCTGGTTCTCAGTGTCGTTGTCGTGATTGGGATGCGCCGCGGCAGGCGAAATCAGCAGGCCGGCAAGCAGCCCAGCGAGGCTTGATCGGCGGTCGGGAGGCATCGGCGACAGCTGCCGGTCGCGTTGGCGATCGACCTCGGCCTCGATGGCGAGTTGCTTCTTGATCTCGCCCATCTGCGTAAGCTTCAGCGCCCGGCCGATACCCGTGGGGTCGATCGAATACTCCGCTGGCAGCACGATGGTGATCAAAATCACCAGCGCCGCGACGGCAGCAATGACTGTGGACTTCACGAGCCGCGCGGTGCTGGGCAGTTCGGCGCGGGACGGAATCTCGGCATTGAACATGAAAGCACCTCAGGCAGGATTGATGAAATAGCCGGTGAGTTGATAGCCGATCAGCACGAAGCCGGCGGTCATGAGGACGACATTGGCGGCATAGGCGTGGCGCCAGAACCCGATGGTACGCCGCCAGAATCCCATGGCGATCAGGATGGCGGTCAGTGCCAGGAGTTGGCCGATCTCGACGCCGACGTTGAAGGCCAGCAGGTTCGGCACCAGGCCGTCTGGGGAGATTTCGTACTCGATGATCTTCGTCGAGAGACCGAAGCCGTGGAATAGGCCGAACACCAGGGTTGCCGCTTTGGTGTTGGGCTGGAAGCCGAACCAGCGTTGGTAGGCACCCATGTTGTCGAGCGCCTTGTAGACCACCGACAGGCCGATGATGGCGTCGATCAGGTAGCTGTTGATGCCGACATTGAAGTAGACGCCAAGCAGCATCGTGGTCGAGTGGCCGAGCGCAAATAGGCTGACGTAGAGGGCGACGTGGTTGAGCCGGTAGAGAAAGAACACCACGCCTAGCAGGAACAGGATGTGGTCGTAGCCCGTCATCATGTGCTTGGCGCCCAGGTAGATAAAGGGCAGCAGGTGGACGCCGGTAATTTCCTGGATGTAACCCTTGTCGCCCTCGGCAACGGCGTGGGCGAAAGCTGGCGATGCCATCAAAGCGAGGACGCACAATAGCGCCGCCGCCACCGCGGCCCGTTGCATTGGTGGCAACGCCGCCTCGCACGAGCGAGCAGATCGATGCATGACGGAAACCCTGAATGAGAGACGAGATGGACACCACCCGCAGAGGCGGTCGCGGTTACAACGTCGTCCTCGATCTTGGTGGTCGCTCGAGTGAGTAGAACGTACCGGAACTGATGAACTCCGGTTCAGCGGATTGCCATGGCTGCAGTACGGCCGGCCGCTCCGCAATCCTGAATACGGCCGCCCCACCCGCTTCGTGGCCATGGTCGACTGTCGTCCGATCATGCTGATGCGTTATCGGGCCATCGCGCCCGTCGCGACCTTGCGAATGATCCCGATCACCCTCGGCCAGCAGCGCGGAACTGCCATCGTACAAGGTGAAAGAGTTGTGAACGGCGACAGCCATCGGCGAAGCGAAAAGGAGCGACACCGCCATGGCGACGGCAAGAATCGAACGCAAGACGGACAAGGTGTTCAATGGATGCACCACCGTCACTTACATCCCCTCCAGGAGGATATCAAGGGGCATGGGTCCCGCGGGTCGGCAACTTTTTTCGGCGCGTCACTGCGGCGGTCCGGCGGCGACGGGCGATGTCGCGTCCACGGTGTCGGGCCTGCCCGGCAGCTTTTCGGGCAGATGGATGTAGGAGGTGCCGGCATCGAACATCGAGTGCTGCAGCGCATCCTCCAGCAACGCCATCGCCTCGCGTTGCTGGACGAGGGCTTCATAGCGCGCGAGCTGCACAACCTCCTGTTCGAGGTCCGCTGTGAGTGGCGCCAGACGATCGACCTCGCCCATCTGAAACGCGCGGTCGATCTGCTGGCGTCGGCGCGTCTGGCTCTGCAAGAGAATGTTGGCCGTGGCCAGGGTGCGCGCCGCACCGCGATAGCTGGCGATCGCAAGATCGATGTCACCGATAATCTTGGCCTGGAGTGCGACGAACTTCGCGGCGGATTCCTTTCGACGCGCCTCCGCTTCGGTGATCTGGCCCTGGTTCTGATTAAAAATCGGCAGGTCGAAACTCAGCTCGAAATTGTAGAGATGGTCGCCACGATCGAAGGCATATCCGGGACCCACGTTGATGTTCGGAAACTGCTTCGCAACCTCGAGCCGCAGCGCCGCTTGAGCGGCTTCATACTCCGCCAGCATTCCGAGCACGTCGGCGCGCTCCAGCAGCGCCCGCCTGCGCAGCGAACCATCGGACATGTCGTTGATGTCGGGCGTCTCAGGCGGGCTGTCGAATGCGCCCAGCCCCACGCGAACCTGGTCGATCGCGCGCAACGGCACGCCTACAGCGGCCGCAAGCCTGGCGCGTGCTTCACCCGCCTGCCGTTCGGACTCCCGCGCGGCAAGTGTGCTCTGGCTCAAGTTTATGCGCTCGCGGGCAACATCGAGCGCCGAAGCCTCACCCGCCGTAAAGCGCCGTTCGAGAAGAGTGACGATCTGGTCCTGTAGGATCCGCCTCTTCTGGGCCAGCCGAAGGCGTCCTTCCGATGCCCACAAGTCCAGCAACGCCGTGCGTACGCCTCCGCGGACCTGCCAGGCTGCGGTCGCGAGATCTTGTCGGGTCGCTTCAGCAACATTGCGAGCTTGCTCGACACGAGCCTCACGCTTGCCGAAGGTCTCGATCACGAAACTGATCAGAAACCCAAGGGCCAGAGTCGACGGCGCCTCGACGGCGAGGAGGCCGCTGCCTGGCGCAAGTGTCATGGTCGGGTTGGGGATCTGTCCGGCCGTGACGATGCCGACCCTGGCTAACGCGAGCCTGTTGCGGGAAATCTCGATCTCCGGGTGATAGTAAAGCGCGGCCAGCGTCAGCGTCGAGATGTCCCAGGTGCGCGCGCCACCGACGTACGTCGGCGAAGCGGCGGCGATGAACTGCGAAAGCCTGGGTTCGTCGAGCGTTCGACGTTCCAGCGCAGCCGCCGTGTTCGTTGGAACAATGGGCTTTGGAGTGTAGGAGGCGCAGCCGGCCAGCAACGAACCTGCGACACCAATTGCGATCGTTGCCGCTGCTAGGCGGCGCTTCTTCTCGTCCATAGGTGCCTCGACAAACTCTCCGATTGACTGCATACCTCCCCCCGAGGATAGGATACGGCGCAAAGTAAACGTCCGCCGTCGCGATGCAAGGATGAAATGGTGAAGACTTCACAGCACGACAACACCCACCACCGATGGGTGGCCCGGTCGATCGGCCTCTGTATGGCTGCTCTCATCGGGCTTGGCGCGGCAGCCGTACATGCGGCGAACGAGATAACGATTTCCGAACAGCAGGCGGCCAGCGTCGGGATCGAAGCCGAACCGCTGGCCGACCAACCGACGACGCGCGGCACCGTTTTCCCCGCCCGAGTGAGCATTCCACCCCATCAGATTTACGTCGTCAGCGCTGCCATCGCCGCCAAGGTCGATTCGCTCGAAGTCGACAAGGATCAATCGGTTAGCAGCGGCGAGGTGCTTGCCCGGCTCAACAGCCCGACATTGATCCGTGCCCAGTCGGAATTCCTGCAGGCGGTCACCCAGGAGCGCTTCCTTCAAGAAACCCTGGCTCGCGAGCAGTCGCTCTCCTCGGACCGGACCGTGTCGTTGAAACAGATGCAGGCAACGCGTAACGAGCACGCGCAGGCGACCGCATCGGTCGCGGAAAGACGGCAAATCCTGCGCGACTACGGAATGTCTGACGAAACGATCGGCAACCTCGTTTCGTCGCGTATCTTCGACAGCAAGACGGTCATCAACTCTCCGATCAACGGTGTGGTTCTGGACATCCTGATCGCGCCAGGTCAGAGAATTGAGGCACAGGCACCGCTTATCAAAGTCGCCAGCCTCACGCCGTTGTGGCTGGAAATTCAGGTTCCCGCCCAGCGAGCGGCCAGGTTTCGGCTCGGTATCCCCGTCGAGGTCTCCGGTTATGGCGTTACAGCCCATGTAATTGCAGTCGGAACCAGTGCCGGCATGGCCACTCAGGCTGTGACTGTCCGCGCCGAGGTGTCGGACGGCGCAGCGGGATTGAAGCCCGGTCAGTTCGTCGAGGTTCTCGTCAAATTCCAGAATGAGGATGGCAAGACGTGGTCGATCCGGCCTGAAGCCATCGTGCGGCGCGGCAAGGATGCGTTCGTGTTCGTGAAGACGCTCACCGGCTTTCGCGTCCAGGCCGTCACTGTTGTCGAGGAGACACGGGAGGCGGCGCTGATAACGGGCCCCTTGCGTGGAGACGAGAGTGTTGCCGTCCGCGGTCTTGTCGCCCTCAAGGGCGCGTGGCAGGGCCTCGGAGGGTCGCAGTAATGCTCGGCCGTCTCGTAGAGTTCGCTCTGTCCCAGCGTCTGCTAATCTGCCTGCTTACGGTCCTGCTCTGCGCCGCCGGAGCCTATGCGTTTCGGCAGCTTCCGATCGACGCCTTTCCCGACGTCTCCCCCGTGCAGGTGAAGGTCATCTTGAAAGCGCCCGGCATGACGCCGGAAGAAGTCGAGGCGCGCATTACGACGCCGATCGAGATCGAGATGATCGGCATCCCCTACAAAACGATCCTTCGATCTGTCACGAAGTACGCCCTTGCGGACATCACGATCGATTTCCAGGACGGCGTTGATATCTATTGGGCGCGGAACCAGGTCACCGAACGGCTTGCCGCGATTACTAAGGAACTGCCGGCGGGCGTGTCCGGCGGTCTCGCGCCGATCACTACGCCGCTCGGCGAGATGTTCATGTTCACAATCGAGGGCGGCTCGCTCTCTCTGGCCGAACGCCGCACGCTGCTCGATTGGACGATTCGGCCGGCGCTGCGGACCCTGCCAGGCGTTGCCGACGTGAACTCGCTGGGTGGTGTGGTCCGGAGCTTCGAGGTCATCCCCGACAACGCGGCCCTGGCGGCCCACGGCGTCGCCAGCGAGGTCCTGCAGAAAGCGATCGAGGCAAACAACCGCAACGACGGAGCGGGGCGCCTGCGCGACGGTGAGGAGGTCCTGCTCGTACGGGCTGAGGGTAACGTTCGGAACCTCGACGACCTGCGCGCGATTGTCGTCGCGTCGAAGGACGGAAAAGTCGTCCGGGTCGGTGATGTCGCAAGGGTTGAGATCGGAAGCCTCACCCGCTACGGTGTCGTGACCAAGGACGGCGTGGGTGAAGCGGTCCAGGGGCTGGTGCTCGGCCTGCGCGGCGCGAATGCTCGCGACGTGGTCACCAGCGTCAAGACGAAGCTCGCCGAGCTTCAGTCGGGCCTGCCGCCGGGCGTCGTAATCAAACCCTTCTACGACCGCGGCGATCTCGTCGAACGCTCGGTCCAGACGATCGCCACGGCGCTCCTGGAAGCGACGGTGCTGGTGATCGTGTTGCTGGTGCTATTCCTCGGAGACTGGCGGGCGGCGCTCGTAGTCGTGTTGACGCTGCCCTTCGCCGCACTCGGCACATTCATCTTGATGCGGATGTTCAACATGTCCGCCAACCTCATGAGCCTGGGCGGCCTGGCGATCGCGATCGGCATGCTGATCGACGCCGCCGTGGTGGTGGTCGAGAACGTCGTTGCGCAAATCAGCCGCACAGGCGCGTCGAAACATGTGCCGTTCCTCAACATCATCTATCGAGGAACCAGGGAGGTGGCCGTCCCCGTCACGTCGGGCATCGCCGTCATCGTCATCGTCTTCCTGCCGCTGCTGACCCTCCAAGGCCTGGAAGGTAAGCTGTTCATTCCGGTCGCCCTCGCTATCGTCTTTGCTCTGAGCAGCTCGTTGCTCCTGTCGCTTACCGTGATCCCCGTGATGGCTTCCTTCCTGTTGCGGCGGGAGGGACATGCCGATACATGGCTGACGCGCCGCGCCACCGACCTCTACGTCCCTGCGCTCCGCTGGTCTCTGCGGCATGAAAAGACAGTGCTGTCGGTCGCATTTGCAATCCTCGTTGCGGCCGGTCTCGTCTACGCTCTCATCGGCAAGACCTTCATGCCGACCATGGACGAAGGCTCGGTCATCGTCGGCATCGAAAAAATTCCGTCGGTCAGCATCGAGGAGACCGCCGCGCTCGATCTCAAGATCCAGAAGGCCATCATGGCGGGCGTACCCGAGGTGACCGGGATCGTCGCCCGCGCCGGCTCCGACGAGCTTGGGCTCGACCCGATGGGCCTCAACCAGACGGACACGTATCTGCTGACGACGCCGCCGTCGCAATGGCGCCAGCCACATGACAAGGAGTGGCTGCTCGGCGAGCTGCGCAAGGTCCTCGATAAGCTGCCGGGCGTCTCGTACAGCTTCACCCAGCCGATCGACATGCGCGTCCAGGAGATGATCATCGGCGTCCGGGGCGACGTCGTCGTCAAGATATTTGGGCCCGACATTCCGACGCTCAACAGCCTTGCGGTCGAGATCACTGCGAAATTGGAGACGATCAGGGGCAGCGAGGACGTTCGCACGGTCCTGAACGACGGTGTCCAATACCTGAGCGTCGCCGTCGATCGCCTGCAGGCCGGGCGATTTGGACTGAATGTCGACGACATCGCCGACGGCTTGCGCACGCAGATCGAGGGCAAGACGCTGGGGATCGTACTCGAGGACGGTCGCCGCACACCTGTTCTTCTGCGGGGCGCCGACAGTGTCCGCGGATCCAGCGCCACCTTCAACGACCTCAAGATGACGATGGCCGACGGCACCGTCGTTCCGCTCATGTCCTTGGCGGCCCTCGACCGCGTCGATGGCCCCGTCAAGATAGACCGCGAGAACGGTCGCCGGATGGCGCTAGTACAAAGCGACGTGAAGGGCCGCGATCTCGTCGGCTTCGTCGATGACGCGAAGAAGGTCGTGGTCGATCAAGTCAAGCTACCCCCGGGATATGAGCTTGCCTGGGGTGGACAGTTCGAGAACCAGCAGCGTGCAGCCGCGCGGCTTGAGATCGTCGTTCCGATCGCGTTAGCCTTGATCTTCCTGCTGCTATTCACCACCTTCGGCTCGGTCCGCCAGTCCCTTCTAGTTTTTGTGAACATCCCCTTCGCCCTTGTCGGCGGTGTCTTCACGCTGTCAGCTTCAGGCGAGTATCTGTCGGTGCCGGCTTCCATCGGCTTTATTGCGCTGCTGGGCATCGCGGTGCTGAACGGCCTCGTCCTGGTGTCCCACTTCAACCAGCTTCTGGGTGAGGGCGAAGCCATGGAAGACATCGTTTTCAACGGCGCGCTTCGCCGGCTTCGCCCCGTCCTCCTCACAGCCACCATCACGGCGTTCGGCCTGGTGCCCCTTTTGTTCGCCACGGGCCCCGGCTCGGAGGTGCAAAAGCCCCTCGCCATCGTGGTTATCGGCGGGCTGGCGAGTTCGACGCTTCTCACTCTGCTGATTCTGCCCTTGCTTTACCGCCGGTTCGGCGTTTCCCGAAAGGCGATAGCCATATGAACCCACCATCCGTCATCCTTACGTTCGTGGCACCTCGCGTGCTCGAGGAAAAACTCGTGCAGATGCTTCTGACGCACGAAGTTGCCGGCGACGCCGGCTTTTCGGTCAGCGAGATCATCGCCTACGGCCGGAACCTGCATTTCAGGACGGTGGCCGAGCAGGTCAGTGGGCGAGTAAGGCAGATCGAGGTGCGGATGGTTCTGCCCGCCGACCATGCGCAACAAATTGTCGAGCAGCTCAAGGCCGAGATGCCGGGACAGCATGTCAAGTGGCAGATCGCATCGATCATGGCGACCGGCGAACTCTCGTGACAGTCGTCCGAAGAATTCAAGGGTTGTGCATCGCTGTTGCCAGCAATGCCAGCGCTGAGCGAAGAAATGCCGCCTTAGAATGGCCGGCTGCCATAGAGAGGCGCTTACGAATAAATTCAATGGAGATCAGTAGGAGAGGAACGAATGCCAAATTCCCACCTAGTGGACGTTCATGCTGATGCGCGCACAGGCTCAGAAGGTTAGAGCTTTAGCGCGTGTCGATCGATCACAGTTGCATCGTACTTCCACCTTCGTCGCATTGAGCGCCATTCATTGTGCGCTATTTGTGGCTTTTGCTATCGGACCCGCCCGCGCGGATGAATACTTGTCGATGCGGTCGGTTGTTACGGGGGAGGAAATCGGCAGGGCATATCGAACCGACCGAGCGGTCCCGAAGCAGGCCGACAATACCAATGATCAGAATGCATGTGCCAACGATCCGCGAGTAGTCTCGAAGACCGATGCCGATCGGATCGGCAGACTGGCGCAGACGGATCGGGAGGCTGCCTCGATCGAGCTCGCGAGGGTGATTGGCTCATGCATGGCCCGGAAGGGCTGGCGAATCGTGATTGCCGGCGCGGACGTTCCCGGAATCGAGCGCCCGGCTATGGCGGCGCTCGATGCGGTCCTCGACAGGTTGTCTTCTTCCTTGCCCCGGAAGGTCGACCAGCACAGTGACCTGGTGCAGGTGAAGCGATACCAGGCCGATGTGGTCTATACGATGAAAGTTAGACCCGAATCGCAAGGCACTGCCGACGAGCTCCGCGAATTCTACGCGGCCGATCCCCGCGCCGCCGAAGCGATGAACAAGGATCTCATGAAGCAAACCTATTGCACGACACCACCAAACATCTTTCTGAAGGCGGGTGTGGCAATCAGCTGGGAGGTCTTTGACGAAAAGGGGTTGGTTTGGCGTATTCGCTTGGCTTCGGAAGACTGCCCATGAACCGTTGCCGCGACGCTCGCTAAACTTGCGGTTTCCTCAATTCTGCATGGTCGAACTTTTGCTCGGCCCGCTAGCGTCAAACTACTACGCGCGGCGGACACCGCCCGCGCCAGATCCGGAACTCCATAGTCTATTGGAACCTATCCTATCGACCTTGCGGCATTTCAATAGAACCACAGCGTCGCCGCGATCAGCACGAGATAACGTCCAATCTTCGCAATCGTGACGAGCAACAGGAAGACAGGCAACGATTCCCGCAGCACCCCAGCCACGACCGTGAGCGGATCGCCGATCACGGGGACCCAGCTCAGCAGGAGTGACCATCTGCCGTAGCGGCGATACCATTGCTGCGCCCGGTCGAGCATCGCGCCGGTTGCCGGGAACCATGACCGGCTGCCGAGTCGCTCGATCGCGCGGCCCAGCATCCAGTTGATCGTCGATCCGAGAATGTTGCCGACGCTTGCCGTCAGGAGGAGTAGCCATGGCGAATAATCCACCAGGAGCAGCCCCACCAGCGCCGCTTCCGATTGCAATGGCAGCACGGTCGCGGCGGCCAAGGAGATAAGGAACAGGCATGCATAGGCGAAGAGTATGACCGCCTGGTCATAAAGTTCGGGAAGGTTCGCCCCCAATGTCAGTTGCCCCGCGGCCATTCAGTATGATGACTGTCGATGACATAGGCATGTGTGTGCCGGCGAACCCGCCCGATGCTTTCGGCACGTGCGACATGGGGGTGGTCGTCAGCAAGCGTGTCGTGGACATGCTCGATCTCGTCGGGGTCGGCCGCCGGCCAGAGTCGAAGCGCAAGCAGGACCGCGAGACCCGCAATCAAGCCGAGCGCCCCGAAGGTCCACTGCAGGCCGACCTTCGCACCGAGCCAGCCGGCGACGGGATAGGTGAGCAGCCAGCAGGCGTGTGAGAGCGCGAACTGAGCGGCAAACAGCGCCGGGCGGTCCTCCGGCTGGGAGGAGCGGCGCAGCAGCCGCCCGGACGGCGTTTGGGCGAGCGAATAGCCGAGGCCCAGCACGAACCAGAGCGGAAGAAGCAAGGCGTAGTTTCCAACGAGCATGCCGGCAAACAGGCCTGCGACCAGGAGGGCGGCGCCGGCCAGCATCGCCGTCCGGTCGGCGACTTTGTCAAGAAGGCGCGGCAGCACGAGCGCGGCGATCATCGAGCCGCCGCCGAACGCGGCCAGCGCCAGGGCCATCGCGCGCTGGGTCAGGCCGAACTCGGCCTGGACCAGCACCACGGTATTGACGATCACCATGGCACTCGCGGCAGCGATGGCGAAGTTGAGGGCAAGCAGGCCGCGCAATCGCGGCGTTGCGAGATAAAGGCGCAGACCGCGAGTCGTGCGTTCATAGATGCTGCGCTGCTCGGGCGATATGGGGCTCGGCAACACGACCGAGACGACCAGCATGCCGGAAACGAGGAAGCCGACGACCGTGCCGGCGAACAGGCTGTGGAAGCTGATGACCGTCAGCAGTGCCGCGGCCAGCATCGGGCTGACGACGTTCTCGAGGTCGTAGGCGAGCCGGGAGAGCGAGAGCGCGCGGGTGTATTCCCTTTCGTCCGGGAGCACGTCAGGTATGGTCGCCTGGAACGTCGGGGTGAAGGCAGCAGACGCCGACTGCAGTACGAAGATGAGGACATAGACTTGCCAGACCTCGCTCACGAACGGCAGCAGCACGGCCACTGCCGCCCGCACGACATCGAGGCCTACGAGCATCGCCCTTCGCGGCAACCGTTCGGCGAAGGCGGAAGCGATCGGCGCCACCCCGACATAGGCGATCATCTTGATGGCGAGTGCGGTGCCGAGCACGGCCCCGGCGTCGGGGCCGGCAAGCTCATAGGCCAGAAGCCCCAGCGCGACGGTCGCAAGGCCAGTGCCCACCAGGGCGATGACCTGGGCCGCGAAGAGATGACGATACGTCCGGTTGGCAAGTACGTTCAGCATTGGCTCGATGTTCCCTGCCGCGGCGGTCTCTACCGCTGCAGCCGGTGTGCAGTGGTGAGTGATGGGGGCAGTATTGACTGATCCCCTCCAGGAGGATAGGAGAATCTATGGCCGAAGAACATCTGCATCAGACACACACGGATATTACCAAGAGACTTCGACGTGCCGAAGGACATCTCAGAAGCGTGATCGACATGATCGAAGCGCGCAGGTCCTGCCTTGACCTTGCACAGCAGCTTCATGCCGTGGAGAAAGCCATAGGTCAGGCGAAGAAAGCCCTGATCCAGGACCACCTCGACCATTGTCTGGACGATGCCATTGACCAGCCTGTGAAGGAGCGGCGTCGCTCAATCCAGGAATTCAAAGCTATCGCCAAGTACTTATAGGGTGCAGCGTCGTTTGCCGATCTGATCCAGCACGGCACCAGCAACGCCTGGCTGTTCGTGCCCAGCGCCATCGCTGTCCCTATCACTTAAGTGATCCGGGCGTATTGGTGATGGCGTCCGCCAAGGAAAGGGATAGCGACGATCGATCCAGGCGCATGGATAGGACGGCCTGGACGAGCGTCCTTGGCGAGAGCGAGATGGTTAGGGGTGCTATTGCAATAGTCGGCGTAGGCTTTGTGGATCCGGCGCAGATGGGCTTCGCTCGGAATCAGGACGTGGTCGAGGCATTCTCATCGGATCGAGCCGATGAGCGGTTCAACGTATCCAGTCTGCCAGGGTGACTGCGGCGCAGTTGGTCGGTCGTGGATGCCCATGGCAGTAAACCGTCGCGTCTCGGCGCGGCCATACGAGGCATCACTGTTCCGAATGATATATCGGGGCGCCTGATCCCATGGGAAGCCTCGGTGAACTGGCGGGCGATCCATTCAGCTGTAGGGTTGGCAGTGACGGTGACCCAGATCAGTCTGCGTCGCTCAACGCAGACGATGACTAAGCCATAGAGCAGCCCGAACCGGTGGTCTGCACGACAAAAATGTTGATGGCGGCGATGTATGAGGAGTGATTGCGAAGGAAGGTCTTCCAGCCCTGCGATGGTGGGCCACGTCGCCGAACCCCTCAGCAGGGGCCCGACGGGCACGGCCACTGCCGGCGTGTCACTGGCGTGCCAAACTCATTGTGAAAGGTATCCACCGCTAACATGGTTACACAAGCTGCCTAACCTAGGTCGCGACGGGTTCGCATTTCAATAGCCGGTGAACCGGCTTGTAAGCAAGCCCACCGATGTTCATTCAAGAGTTGGCGCCGCGAGCACGATCCAGAGCCCAATTGCCGCAAAGAGGATAGTCGCGGCGATCCGCACGTATTTGAGCGGAACGATTCTCGTCGCGGCTTCGCCGAGGAAGACAGCCGGCACGTTGGCCAGCATCATGCCGATCGTTGTGCCGATGGTGACGAGCTCGATGTTATGGAACCGGGCGGCTAACAGCGTGGTCGCAATCTGCGTCTTGTCGCCGAACTCCACAAAGAAGAAGGCGATCAGCGTCGTGAGGAAAATCCCGCGCGCCGACCGCTGCCCGGCGTTCTCATCCTCCTTGTCTGGCACCAAGGCCCAAGCCGCCATAGCGATGAATGAGAGACCCAGGACGATCTGAAAGGTCCGGCCCGTCAGCCATTGGGAAATCAGGTAGCCGAAGGTCGCGGCGACGGCATGATTGAGTAGGGTCGCCGCGAGTATGCCCAAAATGATCGGGATCGGCTTGCGGAATCGAGCGGCGAGCACGATGGCGAGCAGTTGCGTCTTGTCACCGATTTCCGCGATCGCAACAACGACGGTCGACGTCAGAATGCCTTCCATGAAACGATATCCGGGGGCCGAAGCTGCGCGACGACAAAAGACCCCGTCGACCCGAGTCGAGATCCCATGTCGTCGGTCTGGCCAATTCGGACCTTGCGGTCCGTCGCTGGCGCCATGGCCGAAGCCAAGTTTGTTGACGCAAGCTCCGCGAGAGGGGCGGACGGTTACTCCCCGAGAATTGCGGCCTTTTAGCATGTCGCCGACGCGACGCAAGTGGCCAACTTAGGTTAATGCAGCGTGTCGCAGTTCGTGCGTTCGTAAAAAATAGTGGTCCGCGTCGGTCGGCATGGTCTCGATCTTATTGAGCCGGCATTATCGAACTTGAATCAAGCGGCGTAACGAACGGGTTCATGCTCGAAGTACTTGCGGACCCGCTCGGGCTGGCGTTGCACACTGCGCAGATGGCGCGCTGTGGCTCTGACCAAGTGCAATTTGGTTCGGGCCGGGGCGCGCGTGGTCGCACCCTGCTTGATGTCGGCGTTGGCCATCTCGTCGGGATTGAGTTCGGGGCTATAGCTGGGCAGGTAGAACACCTCGATCGCATCGGCGTGGTCGGCCAGCCACGCCTTGACCGGCCTGGCGTGGTGTACTCGCAGGTTATCCAGGATCAGGAACACTTTCTTCGTGGCCCCCTTGATCAGCCGACGCAAGAAGTCGATGAGGATGTTCGCGTTGAGCGCTCCGTCGAAAATCTTCCAGCGCATCTGGCCTTTGTTGGTCACGGTGGAGATCACCGACAAGCTGTGGCGCTTGTTGTTCACCCGGATTACCGGGGTTTCGCCCTTGGGGGCATATCCCCGGCCACCCACGTCGTCGCTGCGTAGTCCGCTCTCGTCGCCCCAGTGAACTTCAGCGCCCTCCGTCTTGGCCCTGGCGGCGATGTTCGGGTAGTCCTCGTCCAACCATTTCTTCACCGCCGCGGGCGATTGCTCGTAGGCCTTCTTCATTGGCTTCTGCGGTGTGAATCCCCAGCGCGCCAAGTACAGCCCCATGGTGCGCACCGCCAACCGGATGCCAAAGCGCTGCTCAATCAGATCAGCCACCGCTGCGCGCGTCCACAGCGCGTAGGGCATCTTCAACTGGTCCGGAGTCTTGTCGGCAATCAGCTTGCGCACCACGGCTTCTTGCCCAAATTCCAGAAGCCGGCCCTCGCCAGTCTCGCGCCCACTCGGCGCATCGCGCAGCGCACTGGCTCCGGCCGCACTATGGCGCTTGCAGATATCGAACACGCCAGTGCGGCTCAGCCCGGTCTGCGTCGCAATTTCCTCGTACGTGTATCGCGCCTTGCGCAGTCGGATGACTTGCACTCGCCTCTCATGCCGCGCATCGCGCGACAGCGATCTCATGTCCGTTGCTTTCATCAATCCCATGTAGAAACCGGTCGCGCTATTTTCAAGATGATTACAGCCGAATCAATAAGGGCGCCACAAGACCGGCTGGTGATACACTTTCCACCTCGATCGAGCTTCGACGTTAGTGTTTGTGCTGCATCGCCATCCCGGTCTCGAACGCGGGCGCGAGGAAGCCAACCAACGCGACTAGCCAGACTAGGTGTGCACGACTGAATGGGCGTTAGTGGGCACTGACGCAGCGGTGGACTTCAACCGTGACGTGGGAGAGACCTTCAATGCTTGCGAGGCGGGCCTTGTAGGTCTGGACCGGTGCGGGCGCATCCGACACCAGCGATACGATCGCGCCGTGATGGCCAGGAGCCAGCCGCCAGACATGGAGATCGGCGATACGATCATCGCCGGCCTCTAGGATCTTGTGTATGGCATCAGTTAGCGAGCTGTTAGGCGCGGCGTCGAGTAGAACTGCCCCGGCGTCGTGGATCAGGCCGTATGACCAGTGTGCGATTACTACGGCGCCGACGATGCCCATTACCGGGTCGAGCCAGGTCCAACCCCAGAGTCCCGCGCCCAGCAAGCCTATAATCGCCAAGACTGAGGTCAGCGCATCGGCCATTACGTGCCAGTAAGCGGCGCGCATATTGTGGTCGTGATGGCCATGGCTGTGACGCTCATGATCGTGAGGGTCGGGTTTCCCATGATTGTCACGGTGCGCAAGGCCATGGTTGGCGTGGTCGCCGCCCAGCAGCCAAGCACTCAGCAGGTTGATGCCAAGACCAACGACTGCGATGGGGATCGCCTCCTCAAAACGGATCGTCACCGGCAGAAATAGCCTCGTCGTCGATTCATACCCAATAGCCAGCGCGATGATCGCTAAAATCACGGCACTCGTGAAGCCTGCGAGGTCGCTCAGCTTTCCTGTCCCGAAGGTGAACCGTGAATCTCCCGCATGACGCCGCGCATAGCCATAGGCCAACGCGGCAATGGAAAGCGCGCCAGCGTGAGTCGACATATGCCAGCCATCGGCTAGGAGGGCCATTGAACCAAATACAGTGCCGCCCACGATCTCGATCACCATCATAGTTGCAGTCAAGCCAACCACCGCCCAGGTGCGCCATTCATTGCGTTCATGGCCGGTGCCTAGGAAGACGTGCTGGTGGCTCCAATCATTCATCGAGTGACTATGCATCGGTGAATTCTCCGGTTGGTGAGGCGTGACAACGCGTTAAGTGAAGTCATTAGGCGCTTGCGTGCAGCCAGAATACCCACGGGTTCCTCAGTCTTGCAGGCGCCCGAGAGAAATGGCGAGGTGGTACAGATACTACAATTGGGTGCGCCTCGCCTGACGCGCCGATCCGCCTGCCGAATGGCGTGGCGCAATGTGAAGATTCCTCATTCGGCTTAGCGACGCCGAGACAGTCATGCGGTGGCCGCGTAAGTGAGACTACGCTCCGGGCCTATCGAGGAAGGAGGAACAAGCTGCAACACGTGCTCATGGCCGACTGGGATGATGTCGGCGATCCTCGGCCCGGCGTAGTAGGCCAAGCGTCCGATTTTTACGCTCCAGTGTCCGGGACACGCGAACTGACAATCGGCGCTTGAGATCGCCGAAGGGGCCTCTGATTCTCCATCGCCATGAATGCGACCAAGATCCTCTGGGGCCAGGTCCTCCTCGTGAGCCTCGTCGTACTCGCTTTCGTCTGGACGGCGACGGAGTGGACGGCGTGGCGCCTCGGCTTCCAGCCCCAGCTCGGACACCCATTGTTCGAGCTGCTCGGCTGGCCCGTCTATCAGCCGCCCGCTTTCTTCTGGTGGTGGTTCGCATTCGACGCCTACGCCCCCGATATCTTCAACGAAGGTGCATACGTCGCGGCGGCTGGCGGCATCGCCGCGGTTGTTGTGGCCACCACCATGTCGGTCTGGCGCGCCCGCGAAGCCAAGCGGGTCACGACCTATGGGTCGGCGCGATGGGCCGAGACCCGGGAAATCCGTGAGGCCGGCGTTCTCGGCGACGAGGGCGTCCTCCTCGGGCGCTGGCGTGGAGAATACCTCCGCCACGACGGGCCGGAACACGTGTTGTGTTTCGCGCCGACACGGAGCGGCAAGGGCGTGGGTCTGGTCGTTCCAACTCTTTTGACATGGCCCGGCTCGGCGATCGTTCACGATATCAAAGGTGAGAACTGGGCATTGACCGCGGGTTGGCGCGCGCGGTTCGGGCGTGTGCTGTTGTTCGACCCGACCAACGCGCAGAGCGCTGCCTATAACCCGCTCCTGGAAGTGCGCCGCGGCGAATGGGAAGTGCGCGACGTCCAGAACATCGCGGACGTGCTGGTCGACCCTGAAGGCGCACTGGAAAAGAGAAATCACTGGGAGAAGACCAGTCATGCGCTATTGGTCGGCACTATCCTTCATGTGCTTTACGCTGAGCCGGATAAGACGCTGGCCGGCGTTGCCAATTTTCTTTCCGATCCCAAACGACCGATCGAGACCACATTGCGGGCGATGATGACAACGCCGCATCTGGGCCCGAGCGGAACGCATCCGGTCGTCGCCAGCGCCGCCCGCGAGCTCCTGAACAAGAGCGAGAACGAGCGATCGGGTGTGCTGTCCACGGCCATGTCGTTCCTGGGACTGTATCGCGATCCCGTGGTCGCGAGCGTGACCAGCCTATGCGATTGGCACATCCGCGATCTCGTTGAGGGTGCGACGCCAACCACGCTCTACCTCGTCGTGCCCCCGTCCGACATCAGCCGCACCAAGCCGCTGGTTCGATTGATCCTGAATCAGATCGGCCGCCGACTGACCGAGAAGCTCGAGCCAAAGCAAAGACGTCACCGCCTGCTGTTGATGCTCGACGAGTTCCCAGCGCTTGGGCGGCTCGATTTCTTTGAGAGTGCGCTCGCCTTCATGGCGGGCTACGGACTGAAGAGCTTCCTGATCGCCCAATCGTTGAACCAGATCGAGAAGGCCTATGGCACCAACAACTCGATCCTCGACAACTGCCATGTGCGGGTGAGCTTTGCCACCAACGACGAGCGAACCGCCAAACGGGTCTCCGATGCCCTCGGGACGGCGACCGAGATCCGCGACGCCAAGAACTACGCCGGCCATCGCTTGAGCCCCTGGCTCGGCCATTTGATGGTCTCCCGCCAGGAAACAGCGCGGCCACTCTTGACGCCAGGCGAGGTGATGCAGCTCCCGTCCGATGACGAGCTCGTGCTGATCTCGGGCAACCCCCCGATCCGGGCCAAGAAAGCGCGCTACTACGAGGATCGGCAATTGCAGTCGCGCATCGTGCCGCCCCCCACGCCGTCCCCCACACCATCCCGAGGGTCGGACACCAGTGGCGCGACAGATCCGGCGCCTCGCCACGGCGGCGATCAGTGGGCGGACGCCATCGTTACACCGGCAAAGCAGACCAAAGACCCCGACAACGCCGGCGTCCGTCGTGAGCCCGAACTTCCTGAGCACGAGGAGATCGTGTCCGAGCCTCGAAGACCGGCCCAGGAGTTCGAATTGGCGGACGATGAGCCTCAAGAGGGCGCCCAAGATTCCCGCGGCCCGTCGCGCCAGACTCGCGCGCTCGCTCGGCAAGTTGCCCTCGATCCGGGCGACGATATGGGCCTTTGAAACATGCGCACCAAACACACCTTCCGCCTCCCGCCGGACCTCGCTGGAAAGCTCGCCGACTACGCCAACCGGAAGCGGGTCCCCCAGGCGCTGGTGGTAGAGGCGGCGCTCGCCTCACACCTGTCGCCCGACGGCGCCGACCGGCTGGAGGCCGCGCTGGCGCGGCGGCTCGATCGCATGACGCGCCAGATCGAACGTCTCGAACGCCATGTCACTATCTCCAACGAAGCCCTCGCGCTGTTTGTCCGCTTCTGGCTGACCAGCACGCCGCCACTTCCCGACACCGCACAGCCTGCGGCGCAGGCCAAAGGCCGGGAGCGGTATGAGGGGTTCGTCGAAGCCTTGGGTCGACGGCTGGCGCGAGGCCGCACACTGGCCGATGAACTCGTGGCCGACATCGCGGCGGCCGAACCGGACAGCGCCGCGGTGACAGGCGAGCCTTAGCGATCGGCTCGTCCGCATGTCTTTCTATCCCGAAGCCCGATGACCCCATCGAACCTGTTGCGCTCCTGCCGCCCCGTTCTCTAAGCACCGCGCAGACACATCGGCTTCGGCCGACATCGCGGGGTTCGCTGTGACGACGATCTCTTCCTTTCGATCAGAAGCCATCGCTCGCGGGACGCGCATGCTGCGCACCGCTCTCGGGCCCTTGATCGCAGGTCATCTCGAGGACCCCAGTGTCGTCGAGGTGATGCTGAACCCGGACGGCCGGCTCTGGATCGACCGCCTTTCGGGGGGCCTCGAGGACACCGGCACGCGGATTGGACCTGCCGACGCCGAACGGATCGTCCGGCTCGTCGCCCACCATGTCGGTCTCGAGGTCCATGCGGGCAGTCCCCGCATCTCGGCCGAGCTGCCGGAAAGCGGAGAACGCTTCGAGGGTCTGGTGCCGCCCGTGGTGGCCGCACCTTGCTTCGCCATCCGCCGGCCGGCGGTGGCGGTGTTTACCCTTGGTGATTACGTCCAGGCCGGAATCATGTCCGGCCTGCAGGCTGACCTGCTGCGTGCCGCTGTCCGAGACCGGAAGAACATCCTGGTCGCGGGTGGCACGTCGACCGGCAAGACAACTCTGGTCAATGCACTCCTTGCTGAAATCTCCCAGACCGGCGACCGCGTCGTCCTGATCGAAGATACGCGCGAATTGCAATGTGCCGCACCCAATCTCGTGGCGCTCCGCACCAAGGACGGCGCCGCCTCGCTCTCCGATCTCGTGCGTTCGGCGCTTCGACTTCGGCCCGATCGTATCCCGATCGGCGAGGTCCGTGGGGCGGAGGCGTTGGATCTCCTGAAAGCCTGGGGCACCGGACATCCCGGCGGCGTCGGTACCCTGCACGCAGGCTCTGCGATGGGCGCGCTCCGTCGCCTCGAGCAGCTCATCCAGGAAGCCGTCGTCACGGTCCCTCGCGCGCTGATTGCCGAAACCATCGAGGTCATCGCAGTTCTCGCGGGCCGCGGCACTGCCCGCAGGCTCACCGAGCTTACCGCCGTGAAAGGTCTCGGTCCGACCGGTGACTACGTCCTCATCCCAGCAGGAGAACAATAATGTTGCACTTTCGGCGTCCCCTCGCCGCCCTCTCGAGCTTTGTCCTCTTCGCGCTCCTCACTGCACCCGCCTATGCGGCGGGGTCGAACATGCCGTGGGAGCAGCCGCTCAATCAGATACTGGAGTCCATTCAAGGTCCCGTCGCGAAAGTCATATCGGTCATCGTCATCATCCTCACCGGCCTGGCGCTGGCCTTCGGCGAGACCTCCGGCGGCTTCCGCCGCCTGATCCAGATCGTCTTCGGCCTCTCGATCGCCTTTGCCGCTTCGAGTTTCTTCCTGTCGTTCTTTTCGTTCGGCGGCGGAGCGCTCGTCTGATGGAGCAGCGCGACTCCATTGCCGGCTTCTACGCACCCGTCCATCGCGCGCTGACGGAGCCGCTTCTTTTGGGCGGTGCGCCCCGGGCGGTCGTGATCGTCAATGGCACGCTGGCCGCTGCCGTCGGCCTTGGCCTCCGCTTGTGGATTGTCGGCGCGGCGATCTGGCTGGTCGGCCATTTGGCGGCGGTTTGGGCCACCAAGCGCGATCCTGCCTTCGTCGACGTGATGCGGCGGCATCTTCGCTACCCACAGCATCTGGCCGCGTGAGGCGAACCTCATGATGAATCTCGCCGAATATCGCCGTCGCTCCCAGAGCCTTGCCGATTTCCTGCCGTGGGCAGCGTTGGTCGAGCAGGGCGTCATCCTCAACAAGGACGGCTCGCTGCAACGGACCGCGCGCTTCCGGGGACCCGATCTCGACTCCGCGACGGCCGCCGAACTCGTGGCCATCACTTCCAGGCTCAACAACGCTCTGCGGCGGCTGGGCTCCGGTTGGGCAATCTTCGTCGAAGCCCAACGTCTGCCCGCAAACCACTACCCGGACAGCCGCTTCCCGGATCCGGCGTCCAGCCTCGTCGACGCCGAGCGCCGCGCGCAGTTCGAAGAGGAAGGGGCCCACTTCGAGAACCGGTATTTTCTCACCCTCGTATGGCTGCCGCCGGCCGATGATGCCGCGCGCGCGGAAGCTTGGCTCTATGAAGGCCGGTCTGGCAAAGAATCCGACTGGCGTGGCGCGCTGGCGGCCTTCATCGACCGCACCGATCGGGTTCTGGCCTTGATCGAAGACTTCATGCCCGAGGCCGCTTGGCTCGATGACAGCGATACTCTCACTTACCTGCATTCCTGCATTTCGACACGGCGCCAGCGCGTCAGGGTGCCCGAGACGCCCATGCACCTCGACGCCATCCTGGTCGATGAGGATGTCACCGGCGGGCTGGAACCACGTCTCGGCCGGGCGCATCTGCGGACCCTCACCATCATGGGCTTTCCGTCGCAGACCTGGCCGGGCTTGCTCGACGCGTTGAACCGGTTGGCCTTCCCCTATCGTTGGTCCACGCGCGCGATCTGCCTCGACAAGACCGAGGCCACCAAGGTGCTGGGTCGCATCCGCCGTCAGTGGTTCGCCAAGCGCAAGTCGATCATGGCGATCCTGAAGGAAGTGATGACCAACGAGGCCTCGGTCTTGATGGACTCCGATGCCGCCAACAAGGCACTCGACGCCGACTTGGCCTTGCAGGAGCTGGGCTCGGATGCTGTCGCCCAAGCCTACGTCACCGCGACCGTGACCGTCTGGGACGAGGATCCTGCCATTGCCCAGGATCGCCTCCGTCTGGTGGAGAAGACCATTCAGGGCCGCGACTTCACCTGTATGCGCGAGACGGTCAATGCGATCGAAGCCTGGCTCGGGAGCCTGCCGGGTCATGTCTATGCCAATGTCCGTCAACCGCCGATCTCGACCCTCAACCTCGCCCATATGATGCCGTTCTCCGCGGTGTGGGCCGGGCCGGAACGGGACGAACATCTCAACGCGCCGCCTCTGTTCTTTGCGCGGACAGAGGGTGCGACGCCGTTCCGCTTCTCCCTCCATGTCGGCGATGTCGGCCACGCCCTTGTCGTGGGCCCTACGGGTGCCGGCAAGAGCGTGCTCCTGGCCCTGATGGCGCTTCAATTCCGGCGCTATCCGCAGGCGCAGGTCTTCGCCTTCGACTTCGGTGGTTCGATCCGGGCGGCAGCACTTGCCATGGGAGGCGACTGGCACGATCTCGGCGGGGCGCTCACCGGAGACGTCGGCGAGCCCGTCGCCCTAAAACCGCTTGCCCGCATTGATGATGCCGGCGAGCGCGCCTGGGCAGCCGAATGGGTCGCGGCCCTGCTGACCCGGGAGTCCGTGACCGTCACCCCGGACCTCAAGGAGCACCTATGGTCCGCGCTGACCTCGCTCGCCTCCGCTCCCACCATGGAGCGCACCCTCACAGGCCTTTCGGTCCTGCTGCAGTCCAACGCCCTGAAACAGGCGTTGCAGCCCTATACAGTCGGCGGCCCGTGGGGGCATTTGCTCGATGCGGAGGCCGAGCACCTGGGCCGCGCCGAGGTTCAGGTGTTCGAGACCGAGGGGCTGATCGGCAGCGGCGCGGCGCCCGCGGTCCTCTCCTATCTCTTCCACCGCATAGAAGACCGTTTCGACGGCCGTCCCACGCTGGTAATCGTCGATGAGGGTTGGCTCGCGCTCGACGATCACGGCTTTTCCGGACAACTCCGGGAATGGCTAAAAACCCTTCGAAAAAAGAATGCTTCCGTCATTTTCGCCACGCAGTCGCTTGCCGACATCGACGGGAGCGCCATCGCACCGGCTATTATCGAAAGCTGTCCGACGCGACTGTTCCTGCCCAATGAGCGCGCGCTCGAGCCACAGATCGCTGCCATCTATCGCCGCTTCGGCCTGAACGACCGGCAGATCGAGATCCTGAGCCGAGCGACGCCAAAGCGCGACTACTACTGTCAGTCGCGCCGCGGCAACCGGCTGTTCGAACTCGGCCTCTCCGAGGTGGCGCTCGCCTTTACCGCCGCATCTTCCAAGACCGATCAGGCCGCCATCGCGGAGACGCTTGCCGCGCAAGATCCCGATGGCTTCGCCGCCGCCTGGCTACGACGCAAGGGACTCGAATGGGCGGCCACTCTGCTCACCACCAGCGAGGAGACTTCTCCATGACCAAGGATCGCCTTCGCAAAGTATTCGCCATCGGCGCGACCATCGCGGTGCTCGCGATCGCCGGCGCTCCCGCGCGCGCCCAGATGACCGTCTTCGATCCCAGCAATTATAGCCAGAATGTGCTGACGGCCGCGCGCACACTGCAGCAGGTCAATAACGGGATCCAGAGCCTGCAGAACGAGGCGATGTCCCTGCTCAACCAAGCGAGGAATCTCGCGAGTTTGCCCTACTCCTCGTTGGCCGAGCTTCAGCAATCGATCGGTCAGACCCAGCAGCTCCTCGCCCAGGCGCAGCGCATCGCCTACGACGTGAATACGATCGATCAGGCCTTCACCCGGACCTATCCGCAAAGCTATTCCACCGCGACCTCCTCGATGCAATTGCTCGCGGATGCCCAGACACGCTGGCAGAACTCGCTGGCCAGCTTCCAGGACGCCATGCGGGTCCAAGCCGGTGTAGTCCAGAACCTCGAGAGCACGCGCACGCAGATCAGCGGGCTGGTCTCCTCGAGCCAATCCGCAACGGGTGCGCTTCAGGCCGCTCAATCCGGCAATCAGCTCGTCGCTCTTCAGACCAACCAGCTCGCCGACCTTACCGCCGTCATGGCGTCGATCGCCCGCGCCCAGAGCCTGGAAGGCGCTCGCACCGCCCTGAGCCAGGCCCAGGCCCGGCAGCAGCTGGAACGCTTCCTCAACTATGGTCCGGGCTACCAAGCGCAGACCGTGCAGATGTTCCGCTGATGCACCGGCAGTTTGCCAGTTTCGCCAGGATCGGCGGCACTGCGCCGGCCAGGTTCGTGGAGGACAGGTAGGCGATATGGGCGGCACCGGCGTTATCGATCGCTTCCTGGGAATTTTTACCCAGTATATCGACTCGGGCTTCGGCCTCATTCAAGGCGACGTACATTGGCTCGCTGGCGTGCTGATCGCAATCGACATCACCTTAGCAGGTCTGTTCTGGACGTTCTCATCCGACGAGGAGGTGCTCGCCCGGCTGGTCAAGAAGACCCTTTATATCGGGGTCTTCGCCTTCCTCATCGGCAATTATAGTAATCTTGCCTCGGTCATCTTCAGCTCGTTCGCGGGCTTGGGGCTTCAGGCCGGCGGCAACACCATCAGCGCGGCTCAGTTTCTCCAACCGGGAAGGCTGGCGCAGGTCGGCATCGACGCGGGTAAACCGATCCTCGATTCCATTTCCGGATTGATGGGGTTCGTCAGCTTCTTCGACAACTTCATCCAGATCGTCATCCTGCTGATCGCCTGGATGATCGTCGTCATCAGCTTCTTCATCATGGCGATCCAGCTCTTCGTCAGTCTGATCGAGTTCAAGCTGACGACGCTTGCCGGGTTCGTGCTGGTCCCCTTCGGGCTCTTCGGCCGAACGGCCTTCCTCGCCGAGAAGGTTTTAGGCAACGTATTCTCCAGCGGCGTAAAAGTGCTCGTTCTGGCCGTGATCGTGGGCATCGGCTCGACGATTTTCGGCCAGTTCACCAGTGGCTTCAACAATCCCCCGACCATCGACGACGCCTTGACCCTGATCCTGGCAGCCCTGGCGCTGCTCGGTCTCTCGATCTTTGGCGCCGGCATCGCCAACGGCCTGATCGCCGGCGGCCCACAGCTCGGCGCAGGTGCCGCCGTCGGCACGGGATTGGCTGTCGCCGGCGTCGGCGCCGCGGGTGCCGCCTTGGCAGCTGGAGGCGTGGGCGCAGCTGGCGGTGCGATCGGCGGCACCACGCGTGCCGGAGCAAGTGTCGCGGGCGGCGCCACCGCCGCGTTCCGCGCCGGCGGCATGGGCGGTGTCGCGGGCGCGGCCGGGTACGCTGCCACAAGTCCGCTCCGCCACGCCGTGGCGACCCTGCGCGAGAACTTCCAGGCTGGCGGCCAAGCCTCGACGAACAACTCGGGTTCGGCCGAACCAAGTGCTGCCGGGCCCCGCGAAACTTCCGGACCTCCGGCCTGGGCCAACCGCATGAGGCGCGGTCAGACCGTCAGCCGGGGCGCTTCCGCCGCCGACCATGCACTGCGCTCCGGCGACCGGCCCAGCGGCGGTTCCTCCGTCGATCTCTCACAAGGATCATAGCGATGTTCCGACGTCCGACCGTTCGTTACGGCACTACGCCTGAACCTGAAACGCCCTATCAGCGCGCCGGTCAGGCGTGGGACGACCGCATCGGCTCCGCACGCGTCCAGGCGAGGAGCTGGCGTCTAGCCTTTTTCGGAGTGCTCCTGATCAGCGGCGGACTCGCGGCCGGACTTGTCTGGCAGTCGGCCCGCGGCACGGTCACACCCTGGGTCGTTCAAATCGACAAACTTGGACAGGCTCAGGCGGTGGCACCCGCCGTTGCGGATTATCGCCCGACCGATCCTCAGATCGCCTGGCATCTGGCGCGCTTCATCGAGGAGGTGCGTCGCGTCCCAGCCGATCCCGTCGTGCTGCGCCATGATTGGCTAGAGGCCTACCGCTTCGTCACCGATCGCGGCGCCCTGGCGCTCAACGACTACGCCAGGACCAGCGATCCCTTCAGCAAGGTCGGAAAGACCCAGATCGCGGTCGAGGTCGCGAGTGTCGTCCGGGCCTCTGACAACAGCTTCCGCGTCGCGTGGGTGGAACGGCACTATGTCGACAGCGCGCTCAACGCGACCGAGCGTTGGAGCGCCATCCTCACCATCGTCGTACAGCCGCCCGCCGACGCCGACCGACTGACGAAGAATCCACTCGGCATCTACGTCCACGCCCTCAACTGGTCCAAGGAGCACGGCTGATGCGTATTCCGCCACTGACATTCCCATTGCTCGCATCGGTCTCGCTCGCCGCCTGCTCGACCGCCTGGAAGCCGCCGGCGATCAGCTATGACAACACGCCGCGGCAGGCCGTGCTCCAGGCCGATCCACCCAAATCAATACAAATTGTCGAACTGCCCAAGCCGCTGCCCTTGCCCGGCCAACTGAAGCCACTTCCGGGGGCGACGACGGCACCGGCTGAACCGGTCGATCCGCATGGGCGCGTGGAGGAGGCCAACGGAGCGGCGCGCGTGCAGCCGACGCGCGCGGGCTACATCAATGCCATGCAGATCTATCCGTTCTCGGAGGGTGCGCTCTATCAGGTCTACGCGGCACCGGGACAGATCACCGATGTCGCGCTGGCGCCGGGCGAGCAGCTGGTGGGTTCCGGCCCGGTCGCCGCCGGCGACACCGTGCGCTGGGTTATCGGGGACACCGAGAGCGGGACCGGACCCGCCAAGCGCGTCCACATCCTCGTCAAGCCGACGCGCGCCGACCTTGTCACCAATCTCATCATCAATACCGACCGGCGGACCTACCACCTCGAGCTCCGCTCCACCGAGAAGACTTATATGGCATCGGTTTCCTGGGCCTACGCGCAGGACCAGCTGATCGCGTTGCGCCGGCAGAACGCCGCGGCTGACGCTGCCGCCTCAGTCGCCACCGGGGTCGACATCAACGCGCTCAATTTCCGCTACCGGATCGAAGGCGACAATCCGCCTTGGCGTCCGCTCCGCGCCTTCGACGACGGGCGCCAGGTGTTCATCGCGTTCCCGACCGGCATCGGCCAGGGCGAAATGCCGCCCCTATGGATCATCGGCCCCGAGGGCGGGGCCGAACTCGTCAACTACCGCATCCAAGGCAACCACATGATCGTGGATCGGCTGTTTGCCGCGGCCGAACTCAGGCTCGGCGGCGAACCCCAGAAGAAGGTACGTATCGTCCGCACCGATGGGAAGCCGCGGTCGTGACCGACGTCTCGCGTGAATCGGCGGAGGGGCCTGCGGGAGATGCGCAAAGGCTGGAGATGCGCCTGCGGCCCAATCGGGCGCCTGTCATGCGGCTCTCCCGCAAAGTTCTTTTTGCCCTTGGTCTCGTGGCGGCCGTCGCAATCGCGAGCGCACTGTTTTTCGCTTTGCAGCCCAAGCGGCAAATCGCTGGCTCGGAACTCTACAACACCGACAATCGCACCACCCCGGACGGGCTCTCCAATCTGCCCCGCGACTACGCCGGCCTGCCCAAGAATATCCCTCAGCTCGGGCCACCCCTGCCTGGCGACCTCGGCCGGCCGATCCTCAACGGGGGCATTGGGAATGCTGGCGCACTGTTACCAGCCTCGTCCCCCGATCCCGAGAAGCAACGCATTGCCCGGGAACAGGAAGCAGCGCGGGTCAGCCACCTCTTCGCAACAATCAATGTCAGGCAGGCCCTTCCCAGCATGCCAACTGCGCCCGGCCTCTCGCCAGCAGCGGCCACACCGGGCGGCGGCGCCAATGAACTCACTTCACAAGATAACAAGCTCGCCTTTCTCAACGGCAACGTCGATCGCCGCACCGTCAGCCCCAATCGCATTAGTGCGCCCCCGAGCCCCTATGTCCTGCAAGCCGGCGCCGTAGTCCCCGCGGCGCTGCTTACCGGATTGAGTTCGGACCTGCCTGGCCAGGTCACGGCTCAAGTAACCGAAGATGTCTATGACAGCCCCACCGGCAAGTTCCGCTTGATCCCGCAGGGCGCTCGCCTCATCGGCCAATATGACTCGCACATCACGTTTGGGCAGACGCGGGCGCTTCTGGTGTGGAACCGTCTCATCATGCCCAATGGACGGTCGATCGTGCTGGAACGTCAGCCGGGCGCCGATGCGGAGGGTTATGCCGGCCTCGAGGACGAGGTCGACAATCATTGGGGCACGCTGTTCAAGGCAGCCATCCTCTCGACTCTCCTGAGCGTCGGTTCGGAAGTCGGAACGAGCGGCAACGAGGACGACCTTATCCGAGCCATTCGACGCGGCGGGGCAGATAGCGTCAACCAGATTGGCCAGCGCATCGTTGCCCGGTCCCTCAACGTGCAGCCCACCATCACCATCCGGCCGGGCTTCCCCGTCCGCGTCCTGGTCACGCGCGATCTCGTGCTCGAGCCCTACGGCAGCTGAGGAAAACACCATGTCGAAACTGAAGCTGAGCGCGATCGAGGATGACAAGCCCGTGCGGCTCACCGTCGAACTACCCGCCACGGTGCACCGCGATCTTGCTGTCTATGCCGAGGCACTCGGTCAAGGCACAGGCAAGGCCGTGGTCGAGCCCGCAAAGCTCATCCCGCCGATGCTGGCCCGATTCATGGCGGCAGACCGCGCGTTCGCGAAGCTTCGGCGGGCCAGGTCAAAGCAATTTGCGTGATCGTGCTTCGTCGCGCATGAAGGCAACGAACCGGCCGACCGCGGCGTCCTCGCTCGTTGGCCGCCAGGCCAGCTCGACCTGCAGCCAGGCATCGTCCTCAAGAATTGGCTTATAGACCACCCCGGGAAACGTCACCTCCGACTGGCTCTTGGTGGCCAGCGTTATTCCAAATCCGGCGGCGACGAGCGCCATGACCGATTGCTTGCTTGCGGGATGGGAGGAGAACCGGGCGCCCTCCCCCAGGCGTGAGGCATAGAACGCTCGGGCTGAGTGACTATCGTCCCACCCCTGAATGAGAAGGGTCTGATCGCGCAATAGAGTCCACGTCAGAGAATCATATGAAGCAAGGATGTGTCCGTGGGGAAGCGCGGCGACGAGGGGCTCTCGATAGACAGGGATAGTGTTGGCACCACGCCGGAGTGTATGTGTTGTCACGAGAGCGGCATCCAGTGTGCGCTCCGCCAGCGCCGCTGAGAGTTCGTTGTCGTTCAGTTCGTGAAGCGTGAGAACAACGTCAGGATGCTGCTCGCGCCATGCCGCCAACAAAGGCTGGAGCGGGTCGCCGACGGGCGGCATTCGGACGCCCAGCCGGACTTGCCCGTTCATTCCAGACCCGCTGCTCTTGCCTACTTGCAGCACGCTGTTGAAGCCATCGAGCGTTCGCCGGACCGGGACCATGACCTCCCGGCCGGCCGCCGTGAGGCGAATGCCAAAGGATCCGCGCTCGAAGATCGTAACGCCGAGTTCATCCTCGAGTCGGGCAATGCGCCGACTGATCGTCGACGGCTTGATGCCCAGGGACTCCGCAGCACGCGATAGATTGCCAGTTTCCGCCGCGATGGATAGATAGCGCAAATCTACCACATCCATCGCGCCTATCCCTCTGCTGCCACAATCATGCATTTGTCCTATGGTTAGCCACCAACACAGCTGGAATATCGAGGCCAAGTGCTTGCGAAGCCCGCGATGATATCCCTGCCGGGTCATTTGACTTGTGGCAGCTACGGCATCGCACAGTTCCACATGTAGCCGTCGGGACCTAAAGTCTGGTTTTCGCGGATATTGAATGATTGCAATCAACCCCCGAGATGACCGGCTACACCCAGAGGCGCGCCGCGCTCCGTGAGCTAAATCCATCAGCGGTATGCATACCGAGGTCGCTAAAGGCGCACGTCGATCTCGACACGACGGATTGACCTGGATTTCCACCTTGGCCGGGCGAAGGTGACCCACCTGTGAACGAGACCACTGAATTGCCGCTGGCGGCGGCGAAGATCACGGGACCACCGTACGCGAAGCTTCTCCTGTCGCCCCATGAGGATGTGCGGATCGCAGATCGCCTCGTGATTCTGAAGGACGGGGACGATGGTGAAGTGGCGGAGGGTGCCGAGTTTCCGGGCGTGGCGCGGAAGCGCAAGCTCGATGCTGTCGCGGCGGGTCTCCGCTCCGCCCAACAGCACCGAATGCGTTGTCGGGACTTCGCAGAGGGGCTGGGCGGGAAACCAGAGCCTCAGACAAGAAGTTCCCACAAGGCTAAGTCCTTGGAAACAATGGGCTTTTAGAACCGTGTAACTCCCACGGCCGCATCGTTGACGAATCGCCTTGCATGTCGAAAAATCAGACATTACATTGGATTTGCGTCTTGGAAAGACACACGCATGACCGTCAGCACTTTGGCTTTTTCTTCCTCCGGTTCGGTTCTCACACCGTTTCCCGCGGCAGCGGTTGAGACGAGTTTGCGGGGCGATCTCATCCAAGCGGTGAAGGACGAAGCCTCGATCAGAGGGATCGCGCTGCCGACGTCGGCCGCCGACATCGCAAAGGCGCCTTTCCAGATGGATTCGTTGGTCGTCGTTTCGATCCTGTGTGTGATCGAACCAATTGTCGGTTTCGAACTGCCCGAAAGTGTCGTGCGCACGGGCGGCTATAGATCGGTGGATAGTGCACTCTATCAGTTGCTGCCGCGGATCGAAGCGCAGTGGAAGAAGCGTAAAGGAGGCAAGCCATGACCGAGCTGGCACTTCGACAAGAGAGTGATGAGGAGGAGCGACGGCGGCTGGGTGATCGGTTACGCGAGGCGCGCAAATATCTCGGCCTCAAGCAGGAGGAGGTCGCGACCTATCTCAAGATCCCACGGACGGCTCTTACCGACATCGAAAACGGTCAGCGCCGCGTCGAGGCCATCGAGCTGACGCGGCTCGCCAAGCTTTATCGGCAGCCGGTCGCTTTCTTCACTGGCGAAGACGAAGCGTCTGCGAACCTGCCGGTCGATGTCGCGCATCTCGCGCGGCGTGCAGCCGACCTGTCACCAGAGGATCGCGATGAGCTCGGCCGATTCGCCGAATACCTGCGCACGCGGGCGCGTGCTGGGCAGGGCTGACCCTCATGGTGGCATCGGACTATACGGGCGCGGTACGAGCAGGGACGATGGCGGCCTCGCGGCTGCATCAACGTCTCGACTTGCGCCAGCTCGTCGAAACGAGGGGTGGCAATGTCGACGTCTTCGGTGCCATCCAAGCCGTCGACCTGCCTCTTCTGCTCCGTCCGCTGCAGGGTTTGCTGGGCGCGTATCTGAGCGACCCAGCCCCAGGCGTTCTGATCACGACGCGGCGGCCGATGAGTATCCAACGCTTCACCGCCGCGCATGAGCTCGGTCATTTCGAGATGAAGCATCAGCCGAGCCTTGACGATGAAAGCATCCTCCGCCGCATGACTCTGACCGGCGCGCCCGCAGAGGATTTTCAGGAAGTCGAAGCCGACGCCTTTGCGGTCGGCTTCATGATGCCCCGGTGGTTGATCCAGTGGCACGCCGCCCGCCAAAGCTGGACGGTGGAGGATTTCCGGCGTGCGAACCGGGTCTACCAGCTCGCGCTTCGGATCGGCGCGAGCTACGAGGCGACGTGCTGGACTCTAGTCCGCCATCGTCTGATCCAGGCCGGGCTCGCCCGTGAACTGCTTCAAACACAGCCCCGTGAGCTTAAGGTTGGCCTGCTCGAGACCTATAAGCCCCAGGACTATCGTGGCGACGTCTGGCTCCTGACCGAGCGCGATGCCGGAACGCGCATTGATGGCAGCCGCAACGATCTGTTCGTGTTGCGGTTGGAGGAACATAGTGGCGGCGGCTATCTGTGGGATATCGACCAGCTCAAGGCGAGCGGGTTCGCGATCGTCCGCGACGAACTCGAGGCGATCGATGGCGAAGGTGTGGGCGGGCCAGTCGTGCGGCGCGTGACCGCGGCGCCGGAGGAGACACATCGCGGCTCACTCCAGATCGAGGAGCGGCGGCCCTGGGATCCTGAACCTCCGCTGTCGCGGCTGAACCTCGACTTCGACCTGACGGGACCGGAAGAGGAAGGGCTGTCACGCGCCGAGCGGCGGAGGTTACTTGAAGCCGCATGACCGAGATCGTCGTGTTGAAGGATTTGCGCCCGCTGTTCGGCGAGGCGCGCAATCAAGGACCGCGGCCGACCTGCCTCGCGTTCGCCGGCAGCGATGCCCATGCGGCCCTCCGGCCAGGGTGGGCGCCGTTGTCGTGTGAGTTCGCGTTCTATCACGCGCAGCGGCGTTCGGGACGGCCGCCCGGCCGGGGCGCAACGCTGTCGGCGATGCTCGAGGCGCTGCGTAAGGACGGGCAGCCCGAGGAAGCAGGCTGGCCGTATTTGCCCGCAACGCCGAGCGACGCCGCGTCGTGGACGCCATCCGACAATGTCGGACCGCTGTTCGGACGCGCCGGTGAGACGCTTCAGCCATCGCTCGACAGGGTCATTCAGGAACTCGAGGGCGATCGTCCCGCGATCCTCCTGCTGATGCTGTCCCACGCATTCTATGCACCGTCCGCCGAAGCTGTGATCCATCCGTCTGCCGGCGAAGGGCCTGATCCAGCGCGCCGCCATGCCGTCGTTGCCACCGCTCACGGGACGGTCGATGGCGAGCGCGCGATTTTGGTGCGCAACAGCTGGGGTCTCAGATGGGGCGCCGCTGGCTATGGCTGGCTTACGGAAACCTTCCTCGCGCCCCGTCTCTTCGCGGCCGCGATATTGACGGAGGATGTCGATGTATCTGCCTGTCCCGCCGCAGCCTGACTGTGTGACCGCGTGGCGCGAAGCGGTCCGTCTGGTCGACGGCGCCTCCGGCCATGAGGCCTATAATGTCGTGATCGATGTGGCCGATCCGACAGCCAATGCAACGCGCGCGCACCCTGGCATCGCGGTCGTAGATGACTTCTTGACGGCGCGCGACAAGTCGGTCGAAGCGGTCGCCAATACGATTTTTCCTGCGTCACTCTATTATCGCCATCGCGCGCCCGCCTTTTTTGACGTGTTTAGCACCAAGGTGCTGCCGAAGGTGCGACGGAGCGGACGCTGGTCGGGCTACTACTTCGAGCGCATGATCGATTTCCCCGTGCCGGCGGGCGAACCGCCGAACCAGCTCTGGGATATCGTGGAGCGTATGCGCAACGACGAGGTACGCGCGCTCAACAAATTCGAACTCTCGCTGTTCGATCCAGTCCGCGATGTCGACAATTCACCGTATGGCGGTCAGTGCCTCAGTTTTTTGAGCTTCAAGGTCGTGCCGGGCGCGGAGCGCACGTTGACGCTGACCGCGATGTATCGAAACCACTTCTACATCGAGAAGCTGCTTGGCAACTTGATCGGGCTCGGCCGGCTGATGGCCTTTGTCGGCCGTGAAACCGGCCTCCAGGTTGGCGCGCTCACCGTGATCTCGACGCACGCCGAGATCGACCAACCGAATAGAGCCCGCCGCAGCGAAATCGCGGCGATGCTCGCACAGTTCGATCAGGCGGGAACACCGCTCGCAGCATGAGCGAACGGCAATTCGAGCGTCGCATCATCCCGATGTGGTCTATCGAGCCCATAAAGGGCGTGAACGCCGACGATGAACTCCGCCTGCCCGCCATAGCTCGGATGCCGAACCATCGTGACCGGAACGTCGATCTCCGCAAGCGCAAGGCCCGCATCGCGGCCGATCGCGACAATGCGGCGCGGCGCAATCATAGCGATCAGCGCCATCAACAGCGGCCAAGTCGCATTGCGCTCGGACCGGCTGTGGCAGCGGTTGGACATCGGATCGGCCGCTTCATGGGGATGGAATGGAAACACGTTCCACAAGACGACCGGCGCGCCAATGTGCGCAAGCACGCTCCATATGACCGCGGCGGTGCGTTCAGCGACGATCGGGCCACGCGTTGCACGATCAAGCGTGATACCGCCAAGCAGCGTGCTGGCTGAGGCAAGATGCACCTCGTCGGTCAAGGGGAGCCCCGTGCGGCGGCCGCCACGGTAACCGAGATCGCGGGCGATCCACATCGTATCGACGTGGGCGTCGAGCGCGGCCTCGAGGCACTGTGTGAGGTTCCGCTTGCGCACAAGCGGTGCATCAAATCGGTCGTGGATTGGGCAGCTGTCGCGATAGGGATTGAAGACAGCCGGCAGGCGTGTGTTGGCAAGTGCGGTCGCGAAGGATCGGGGCGTTTTCACGTCAGGGCCTCGATTGAAAGCTGGCGGTTGTTCATGTCGATTCGGACGCGCCCCCGGCGGTGCTCACGCAGAAAGCGGAAGGCTGTATAGCCCTGCAGAATGGCCTCTTCCCAGAGCCAAAGCGGACAACGTTCCGCTTCGTAGCCTGCGACGAACTGACGGACATGCTTGAGGAGATCGAACGGCATATCGCCACGCTTCATGTTGGCGAAGAGGTCGAGCTCGATCGCCTGGCCAAAAATCCAGGTTGTAATGCCTTCCTCGATCAGTGTCGCACGTGCACCATCCTCGGCATCGTCGATCTTGAGGTCTGATTTGCGCTTAAGACGAAGTAGCGCGCGGATCACCGGCGACCAAGTCAGCACGGCGACATGGGCGTAATGGAAGACGTCATGAAAGCGATAGTCGTCGGCGGTCATCGCGTTATCGGTGAGACGGTCACCTATATTGATGCCGTTGCAGCGCTGGAAGACATAAGTCTGTCCGCGCACCTGTCGTTCGAAGATTTCAATCGTAAGATCGCGCGGCAGCTGCTCTTCGGGCTCGGCGCCGGCATCGAGCGGTGCAGGATAGGTGCGTTCACGAGGCCAGCGGTCGGCTGTCTTAGCGAGATTCTTGACAGCGGCGGCCTCGAGCGTGACGCCGGCCTCGTTGGCAGCTTGGATGAGCGTGCGGGTGATTGCGCTCAAGCGGCCGAGCAGGGAGGAAGGGCTGTCGACGAGTCGTCCCGCTTCCTGGTCGATGACGAGGAGGCCGACGTCACCGGCGAGTTTCAGGAGCGTGCGCTCGAAAGCCTCCGTGGGCTCGATGGCGCGGGTCATGATCGCGGGCTGCACGGCGGCGAAGGACAGCGCCTCGCCCTTATTGCGAGCCTGGAGATGTGGGCCAGGGGTTGCCTCGGCGAAGATGTCGTTCAGCGCGATCCCGCCGCGCGCGGCTACCGTAGACAAGTACCACAAGACGTCGCCAAGCTCTTCGACGACCGCGCCGGCATAACCAAGATAGGATGCACGATCGCGCTGCTTCTTCTTGACTTCGCTGAGGAGGCTGCCGATCTCGCCGAACAGGCCGAGAAGTGGAAAGCTTAGCGATCCTCCATCGCTGCGCTGGTCGGTCTCCGCTGCGCGGGCGGCATAGTCTGCGATCGTGAGCGGGGAGAAGTGGGTGGACGCTATCGCCATCAGGCGCTCACGTGATGAGGAACTGCTGCTTCCCGGCCAGCTCGACATATTTGGTCGCTCGCCAGGCGATTCCATCGGTGAGGCGCCCCCATCCCAAATCTCCTTGTTCGTTAAGGGCGGTGCCTGTCGGCAACGGAGGGCAGCATCACCGACCTCCCTTCTGACTATCCGCAGCATGCCTTAGTCTGCATTGTTTGTCGTCCAAGAGTTTCGTTGTGATCGTTTCCGGGAAAGACTCCGAATGTGGCCCACTGTGCCGTTTGCATGAGTGCGTCGAGACCTTAGGCCGGAGCGTCTTCGACTGGTTGCGCTACGGTGGAGATCGACAATGGTGCATACCCGTGGGCGTTGGCTGTTCGCACTGGCGATGTGCCGCCATCAAGTAATGCTGCGATCGCTACCGACACGCGGTCGGCCGCTACGACCAAGGCGGTATCCAGGTGCACGTACCTTTGCGTTATTCCGTGGGCGGAATGCCCAAGCAGACCCGCGATCGTAAGTTCGGAAAAGCCAAGGTCGCCGGCAACGCTAGCAAAGGTGTGACGGAGCACATGTGGAGTCACACCCTTGAGCTCTGCCTTACGGCAAATGCGGTCGAGAACACGGACGACTCCAATGAAATGCCCGTCTCCCCAATCGGCCGGAAAGAGAAAAGGGGAACCCGCCCGACTCGGTCGGGCATCAATGCAGTCCATTGCAGCGTCTCCAAGAACCCGGACCTGGGCGCCACTCTTGGTGTCGGGAAAGCGCACGCAGTGGTCGCTGCGGCTGTACCAGTCTCGCTTTAGCCCCAGCGCCTCCATCCGCCGGAACCCCGTCAACAGCATGAGCCGGATCGCCGAGAGGCCGGTAGGATGTTCACCTTCTGCCGCTGCCTTGCGGATGACGTTCCCGAGACGACGGATTTCGTCTTCGCTCAGTCGGCGCTTGCGGCTTCCGACCGCCAGTTGCCGGACGCCTTGAGCAGGATTCCTGCCAATGACGCCGAGACGAGTGGCGTGGCCGAGCAAGGCCCGTAAGGTACTAATTGCCCGGCTGGCGACGCCAGGACCCCCAGTCGACCGGCCCCCGCGACCTTTTTTGCGCCCGCGAGCCGACTTACCCGCGGCAATGTCCGCCTGCATGCCCTCGATGTCATGCAGGGTGAGACGGCTCACGAGCCGGGCGCCGAGCAACGGCTTGATGTGAGTCTCGATGCGGCCTCGATCACTCTTGAGTGTCGATGCCTTGATCGGCCGACGGTTTCGACCGAGGAGCCGGCCGGCTTCAGCCTGCTCGAGATACCAGTCGCACACTTCCTTGACGGACATGCCGACCCGGACTCCTTGGCGGTCGGCCGATGGGTCGGCGCCTTCCACCACAGCAACGAGTTTCTTGCGGGCAAGGTGGCGCGCGATCTCGGGTGTCAGCACGCCGTATTGACCGAGCACAAGTCGCCGAGTCCGGCCTTCGATGTTTCGGTACTGAATGAGGAAGGTTTTCACGCCCGAGGGTTTGGCGCGGACTCCGAAGCCTCTTAACTCCGTATCCCACGCGAAGACGTCTCGATCAGGCTCGGCTTGGAGCGCGTCTACGGAACGTTTGGTAATCTTGCCCATGATTCAATTCCTCGAAAAAACCACACGATCTGTACTGCTTCCCCGAGTTTTGGGAGGAGGCCGGGGAAGCAGGGGGGAAGCACGCGAGCGAAAATCGCCGGGCGTGGAGAGGATACGGTGAGGATGGTTGAAAAGGGCAAAGACCTCTATGGAACAGTCACTTAGAGGTTTGCGGGATAGAAAAAGATGCTGTAGCGTAAATCGTCTGAGCGTGTTGCCAAGGTCGGGGTCGAGGGTTCGAATCCCTTCGCCCGCTCCATTCATCGAAAAGGGTTCAAGGATACGGCAGAACCTCTTTTCTTGCGTGTTCGGCGCAGCCCCACCGAACCTCCATTGCAGTTTCGATGTTCCAGGACCGCGTGCGCCGGTCCGCCGATTGTCGGTCGATGCCGCGAAAGAATGCTGGGCTTGCCACAACTGTTGCGTATTGTCGGGACAGGGTGGCTTTTGCCGTAGCGGCCGGCCCAATATCATTGTCGCACTGCCTGCCCGCTGGTTGTTGAACTGATGATGCTCGCCGATCCCCCTCGGGGCTTTGCCAAAGTCTGGTCCGACTATCGGTGGAAGGTCGGCAACTATCTCGACAGACTGGGATGCTGGCTGCTCGTCCATGCGCCTGCGGCAGGCAGGCTCTATGCGACGCTGCTGTCGCCCGGCCGGCCGCGATTGGAGCGATACCCGGGCTGGACCTTCGCCGCAGAATATTTCATCGAACGTCGCTGGACGGCTCTGCGCCGGGCGGCGTTGTGGGACGCCGCCCTGGAGCGCAAGCTTCGCGTACCACTCAACGTGCCCTGGTACGGCGCCACGACCGTCGGCGTCACCTTGGGCAACGACCAGAGCCTCTGCCTCTATGTCAGCGGCTCGTTCGAGCCCAATGAGTTCGCCTTCATCGATCGTGTCCTGCAACCCGGCATGGCGATGGTCGATGTCGGCGCCAACGACGGCCTCTACACCGTCTTCGCCGCCCGCCGCGTCGGCCCGTCGGGGCGCGTGCTGGCGGTCGAACCGAGTTCGCGCGAGCGCGCCAACCTCCAGCGCAACGTCGAACGCAACAGCCTGACGAATGTCGTCGTGCGGCCGTCGGCGCTCGGCGCCGAGGCCGGACAGGCCAATCTCAAGATCGCTCACGGCCTGCACGCCGGTCACAATACCTTCGGCACCTTCGCCTACGATGACGTCCTCGCCGTGGACTCCGAGCTGGTCACCGTCGAGACGCTCGACGACGTGATCGACCGCTGTGCGCTCCCACGCATCGATTTCGTCAAGATCGACGTGGAGGGCGCGGAAGTCGGCGTTCTGAAAGGCGCCCGGAAGGTATTGATGTCGTCACGTCCGCTTCTCCTTCTCGAAGCCAACGAACCGGCGTTGCGAGCGCAGGACACCAGTGTGGACGAGCTGTTGGCGCTGCTGCGGTCGGAGTTCGGCTATGACATCCTCGTCTTCTCCGCCGAGACCGGCGGCGTCGAGCTTCTGAAGGACGGCGCGGCGGTGTCGCCCAACATCGTGGCGGTGCCCCGCGAGCGCACGCCGGACGTGCTGGCCAAAGCGGCCTGACGGCGGACCCCATGCTCTCCACCACGCCCGAAGTGAAGCTGCCGCCGGTCGGCGTCGTCATCACCAGCTACAATTGCGAAGCCTATATCGCCCAGGCCATCGAGTCCGTAGCGCGCCAGAGCGTCCGCAACCTCGATGTGGTGGTCGTCGACGACGCGTCGCAGGACCGTACGGTCGAGGTGATCGAGGAGGCGCTGGCGCGCCTCAAGGACCGCCGGTTCCGCTTCGTCGCGATGCCGTCGAATCTCGGCCAGACCGGCGCCGTGCGGCGTGGGCTCGGCGAGCTCGATACGCCGTTCGTTTGCTTCCTCGATGGCGACGATATCTGGCACGAGACCTTCGTCGAGCGACACCTCGCCGCCCACCTCAACACCGACTTTCCTGTCGGGTTCACTTATTGCGATTCGCACGTCATCAATGGTGATGGCGAACTGCTGGCGGGAACCGCTTGGTGGTTCGAGCGGCCGAATGGGGACCCGCCGCATCGTTCGGTCGAGCCGGCGACCACGCCGACGATCGATGGTGCAAGAGGCGTCGCGAGCTTTCCGCTCAAGCCGGCGCTGACGCTTCATGCCGAATGGTCGTCGGCCTGGTCGTGCAACAGCATGGCCTCCCTGATGTTTCGGCGCAGCCTGGTGGATCTGATTTTCCCCGAGAGCGACGAGAGCCTGCGGCTCTATCTGGACCACTATCTCACGACGTTCGGCATGCTGGTCGCCGGCGGCATCGCCATTCACGAATCGCTCTACGCCTACCGCATGCACGGCAAGAACAGCCATTCCCAGGCATCGGTCGTGGGCGGCACCTTCGCCACGTCGCGCAACGACTGGCAGGCGATCAACCGCGACGTCCTGCAGCTCGTTCATCGCGAAATGCTGGCGCGGCGGGATGAACTCTGCACGGCAGTCGGAGCGGGCCACTTCACGCACTCGCTGGCCCTTTTCGCCACGGCTCTGACCGAGATCAACGCCGGCACGTCCAAGGAAGAAGTCGTGGAGGAAAACCAGCAGGATACCGGCGGTGTGCTGGTGCGGCTGGGCAAGCTGTTCGGCAACAGCCGCTGAGGCCAACTTCGAGATGAAAAAGAAGACTCTCGCTTTCTCTGCGATCTACTTCGTGATCCTTGCCGCCGTGACATTGGTCGGCATCGAGCTGCTCGCCGCGTTCTACAGCCCGTCCTGGCCTGCCTACGCTTTGCGCTCGACGCCGCCCGTCAACAACTTGCCCCTGGGGACGGGCCTGCCCGACTGGATGACGGCGCCGTACAACTCCTGGGGCATGCGCGATGTCGAGCGGGCTTTCGGCCCGGCCGCCGCCGGCACGGTGCGCACCGTCTTCGTCGGCGACAGCTTCGTGGAGTTCCAGCCACTGCGGAAGAGCTTGCCGGCCGCGGTCGAAGAACGCCTGCTGCAGGGAGCCAAGAAGCCGGTCGAAGCGGTCAATCTCGGGATCAGTGGCAGCGGGGTGCCGAGTTACTATTACCGCCTGCGCGACGTCGCTCTGCCGCTGGCGCCTGACCAGGTGTCGGTGTTCTTCTTCTCCGGCAACGACTTCCTGTTCGGCAACACTGGCTTTTCGTCCGCATGGGTACCGCCGCTGGTCGACGAATCGCCCGGCCGTTCGATCGTCGGTCGCTTGATGCCGCACACCAATTGGCTGCTGGTGAACCGGTTGCGGCTGTCGGAGTTCCTGAGCAGCAACGAGCCCATCCCGGGTGAATTCGAGGCGCTGCAGCAGATCGTCAAGGAGCCCAAGGCCGAGGCGCTGGCCAAGCTCGCCCAGCACATGAAGCGTCATTACTTTCCCGGCGTGCCGGAACAGCGGTTGCTGGAGATCCTGTCGCGCGGCGACGGGCGGCTGATCGACCTCTTCGCCGCCCGGCAGGACGACCGGGAGTATCTCGCGGGCTGGCTGCCCAATCTCATCCTGCGCGCCGAACTCAACCCCAACGCCTTCAACAGCATCACCACGCTCGAGCAGGCCAAGGCCTCCGTGCAGAAGGACGGCATCGACTCGACCCTGTCGTGGCTGGTTGCCATGAATCGGGCGGCGCGCGAGCGGGGCGTGCCGTTCTCGTTGTTCGTTATCCCGACTGGCGCGGTCGACCGCGCCTTCGTCGACTTCTGGGCGCCGTGGCCGCATTACTATTCCTGGTATCTGCATTGCGCCGCCATGCACGAGCGGCTCGTCGAGGCGCTGCAGGGCACGGATGTGCCGTTCGTCGATCTGCGGACGGTCCTCGAGGGCAAGCTCGATACATTTCGCAAGTCCGATGCTCATTGGTCGGAGTATGGCCAGAGTCTGGCGGCCGACCGGATCGCCCAGCAGCTCAGGTCGACCCTGAAGGCGAAACTCGACTGAGCCGGCCGGTTGCGCGGCCTCGTCGCGGTGTGCTTAACCACGACCGTGAGCACCTCGACCGACCCCGCCCGGGAACAGGGCCTCGCCATCGTCCGCACGGTGGCCGACCTGCGTCGCACCGTCGCTGCCTTCCGCAAGGCCGGCCAAACGATCGGCCTGGTGCCGACCATGGGCGCTCTGCACGAGGGCCATGTCAGCCTGGTGAAGGGCGCGCTCGATCGCGGTGACGTTCCCGTCACCAGCATTTTCGTCAATCCGACCCAGTTCGGTCCCAACGAGGATTTCGCCGCCTACCCGCGCGACGAGCAGGGCGACTTCGACAAGTTGCAGGCCGCCGGCTGCCGCATCGTCTTCGCCCCGACCAAGGACGAGATGTATCCCGGCGAGCAGCTCACCTCGGTGATCGTCAAAGGCGTCACCGAGGGGCTGTGCGGTCCGTTGCGGCCCGGTCATTTCGAGGGTGTCGCCACCGTCGTTTCCAAGCTGCTGCTGATGGCCATGCCGGACCGCGCCTTCTTCGGCGAGAAGGACTACCAGCAGCTCCAGGTCATCAAGCGCATGGTGCGCGACCTCTCCATGCCCTTCGAGATCGTCGGCATGCCGACGGTGCGCGAAGCGGACGGCCTGGCGATGTCGTCGCGCAACCGTTACATGAATGCCGCGGAGCGCAAGACTGCCACCGGCCTCTATCGGGCACTGAACGAGGTCGCCCAGGCCGTGCGTGGCGGGGCCGCCTGTGCGGCCACGACGGCCGCGGCCAGCCAGGCGCTGCTGGCTGGTGGTTTCGACAAGGTCGAGTATCTCACCGTCGTCGACGCCGAGAGCCTGGCCCCGTTGGAGAGGGTGGCCCCCGCCCCGGCCCGCGTCGTGGCGGCCGTTCGGCTCGGTCGCACGCGCCTGATCGACAATATCGCGGCGTAGCCTGGAGTATCGAGCGGCGTCAGGCCGCTTCGAGCAGGCAGACCGAGCCCTGGCCGCCGTCGGCGCAGATGCTGACGATCGCGCGCTGGCCCTTGGGCATCGCCGCCAACTCCTTCACGGCTTGGCTCAGGATGCGCGCGCCGGTGGCGCCGAAGGGATGGCCGATCGCCGTGCTGCCGCCGTTGGGATTGAGGCGATCGCGCGGGAAGGCGCCGAAATCGCGATCGACGCCGGCCTTGCTCCGTCGGAACTCGGCACTCTCCAGCGCCTTCAGGTGGAAGGCTACTTGGGCGGCGAAGGCTTCGTGGATCTCCCAAAGATGGATGTCGCCGTAGCCGAGAGCGTTGCGTGCCAGCAGGCGCGGGATGGCGAAGGCCGGCGCCATCAAGAGCCCTTCCACGCGGAAATCGACCGAGGCGATCTCCCAGTCGACCAGCTTCACCCGCGGCGTCCTGGCTGGCAGCTTCTCGAGCCCCTTCGAGGAGGCGACCCAGAGCGCCGCCGCGCCGTCGGTCAGCGGTGAGGAATTGCCCGCCGTCAGCGTGCCCTTGCCGCTGGTGCGGTCGAACGAGGGCTGCAGTTTGGCCAACCGCTCCAGCGAGGTGTCTTTGCGCGGGATGGTGTCGCGCCGGGTGCCCGCGATCTCGATGACGAGATCGTCGAAGAAGCCGCACTCCCAGGCGGCGACGGCGTTGCGATGGCTGGCCAGAGCGATCTCGTCCTGCTCGGCACGGCCGATCTGCCATTCCTTGGCGGTGATTTCGGTGTGCTCTCCCATGCTGAGCCCGGTCGTGCGGTTGCTGATCGCCGGGATGAAGAGGCGGACGTCCCTGAGGTGCAGGGCCGTGATGTGATCGATTTTCTGGCCGAGCGAGCGGGCCTGCTGGAACTTGCGCAGCCAGTCGGACAATTGCTGGCCAAGGCCGACCTGCACGCGGCTCAGGCTGTCGACGCCGCCGACCAGGGCGAGGTTATAGCTCTCGCCGTCGATCATGCCGGCCGCTTCGATGGTGCCGATCATGCTGGTCGAGCAGGCCATCACCGTGGAGAAAGCCGGGATCGTGGCGTCGAGCCCGGCGTCCATCATGACTTCACGGGCGATGTTGCTCCAGGTGAGGCTCGGCACGACGACACCCCAGACCGCGAAATCTGGCCTGGCTCCACCCAGCTCGGCCAGCATGTGCCGCGCCACCGGCACCGAGAGGTCGATGGCGTCGAGCGCGGCGAGTGCGCCGTCCACCTTGGCGAAGGGCGTGCGCACGCCGGCGGCGAGCCAGAGGTCGGCCGACCGTCTCATCGCTAGGCTGCTTGTTCGAGGGTCGAGGCGACGTCGCGTGTCGTCACGCGCCGCAGGTCACGCATCTTGGTCGTGTCGAAGGGCCGTGCGCGATGCATGGTACAGCGATTGTCCCAGATCACGAGATCGCCTTGCTGCCAGCGATGGGCATGGACGAATTTCGGCTGCGTCGCGTGCTCGATCAGGTCCATCAGCATCAGGCGGCCGTCGGCCACCGGCCGGCCGAGAATGTGCGATGCATGCGAGGCGATATAGAGCGTCTTGCGATGCGAGCCGGGATGAGTGCGCACGACCCGCTGCGGTACCGGCGGCAGGGCGGCGCGTTCCTCCTCGCTGTACGTCACGACGCCGAGCTGTTCGCGCGAGCGCCAGATCGAATGCTCGGCGACCAAGCCTTCGAGGTCGTGCTTGCTTGCCTCGGACAGGGCGTCGTAGGCGGCGCGCATATCGGCGAATTCCGTCTCGCCGCCTTCGTCGGGAACGATATGCGCGTAGAGCATCGACAGTGCACCGGGCACGCGTCGGAACGAGGCATCGGTGTGCCACAGCCGATTGGCCAGCCAGTCGAGCCGGCGGCGCGCATCGGCCGCCAGCACGTTGCCGTCCGCGTCGAGGTTGGAAATGTCGGCGATCTGGCTGGAGGCCAATCGATGCTTGATATCGCGTTGGCGGAGTTTCGCCGCGGAGGATTCGACGGGGCCGAAGGCACTCGCAAACGCGATCTGCTTTTCGTCGTCGAGCTTCTGGCTGTGGAACACCACCACGGCATAGCGATTGATGGCGGCCTCGATGGCGTCGCGGTCGGCCGGCGGCAAGGGGGCGGCAAGGTCGATATCGGAGATCTCGGCGACGAAGCCGGGGTGCGTTGGCGTAACCGTGATGCTCACAACCGCCTCCTGCGGCTATAGTGCCGACCCACCGTCATTCTCTCCCAGGAAACGCCATGCCGCAAACGATGAAGCTCGCCCTGCTCGACGACTACCAGAAGGTTGCCCTGAAGATGGCCGATTGGGACCGCCTGCGCAGCCGCGGTATCGACATTACGGTCTTTCACGAACCCTTCGCTTCGGTCGATGATGCGGCGCAGAAACTGGCACCTTTCGACATTCTCGGTCTGCTGCGCGAGCGCACGGCCTTCCCGCGGGCGCTGATCGAGAAGCTGCCCAACCTGAAATTCATGGTCCTGACCGGCGCGCGGGCGGCCAGTCTCGACGACAAGGCCGCGACCGAGCGCGGCATTCCGATCTCGACGACGCCCGGCGGCACCTCGAACGCGCCGACCGCCGAGCTCGGTTGGGCACTCCTGATGTCCTGCGCCCGCGACCTCGCCAAGGCCGAGCGGCTGATGCGCTCGGGCGGCTGGCACGACGGCATCCGGCAGATGAACGTGCTGGAAGGTAAACGGCTCGGCATTCTCGGCCTCGGCAAGCTCGGGAGCCGCATCGCGGGCTACGCCAAGGCTTTCGGCATGGACGTCGTGGCCTGGAGCCAGAACCTGACTGCGGAGAAGGCGGCTTCGATCGGCGTCAAGCATGTCACCAAGGACGAGCTGCTCTCGACCTCGGATTTCATCTCGATCCACCTTGCCTTGTCGGACCGCACGCGTGGCCTGATCGGCGCCGCCGATCTCGCGAAGATGAAAAAGACCGCCATCCTGATCAACACCTCGCGCGGGCCGATCGTCGACGAGGCGGCGCTGATTGCAGCCCTGCAGAACGGCACCATCGCCCATGCTGGCCTCGACGTGTACGACAAGGAGCCGCTGCCGGCCGGCCATCCGCTGACCAAGTTGGACAACGTCACCCTGGTGCCGCATCTCGGGTACGTCGTCGAGGACAGCTACCGCTACTTCTACGAGGGCACGGTCAAGGACATCGAAGCCTGGCTGGACGGCAGCCCGATCAACCTTCTCAATCCGGACGTGCTGAAAAAGTAGCGTAGAGAAAAAATGGCGGCCGATGTCGATTCTCGGTCGGCCGGGGCGTCGATGGGGTGACGGAACCTTCCGTCGCCAACCGAGGAGATCGACAATGGCTCAATTTCTGCTGATGCTGCACCAGGCGCCCAACTACACCGTCGACCTGCCGCGCGAGAAGACGCTGGAGATGACCCGCCGTTACATGGCCTGGGCCGACGGCCTGCGCCAGAAAGGCCAGATGGCCGGTGGCGAGAAGTTGGCCGTAGGCGGCGTTCGCACCATCAAGAACAAGGACGGCGGCCTGGTGGCGAGCGACGGTCCCTATGCCGAGGCCAAGGACGTGATCGGCGGTTACTTCGTCATCCAAGTGAAGGACGCGGCCGAGGCCGAAGCCATCGCCCGGGAATGCCCGCATCTCACGCTGGCGGCGGCGAACTGGATCGAGATCCGGCCGATCGAGGACATGACACAGGTGCGGGCGGCCGCGGCCGGCTGACCATGGACCCGGGCGTTCACCGGCTCGTCGATTCGCTGGCCCGCGATTCGGCGAGCCGCCTGGTCGCCGCCCTGGCGCGGCGGCTGGGTGCCGGCCGCATCGCCGTCGCCGAGGATGCCGTGCAGCACGCGCTGCTGCAGGCGCTGTCCCACTGGCCGTTCAAGGGCGTGCCGGCCAAGCCCGAAGCCTGGCTCGCCGTCGTCGCCAGGAACCGCGCCCTCGACCTGCTGCGCAACGAGGTGCGCGGGCTTGCCCTCGCCGAGGAGCTGGCGTTGCCGGCTCCTGCGGTCCCAGAAGAGGGCGGCCGCTTCGATCGTGAACTGAACGACGACGAGCTGGTGCTGCTGTTTGCCGTCTGCCATCCCGCGCTGTCGGTCGAGGCGCGCGTCACTTTTGCCTTGAAGACAGTGTGCGGCCTCACCGTCCCGCAGATCGCGGCCGGGCTGCTGGCGGAGCCGACCACCATCGCCCAGCGCCTGGTGCGGGCGCGCCGCCAGCTCGAGCAGGCGGGCGTCGCCATCGAACCGCCGCCGCCCGAGGCTTTGCCGGAGCGCGCCGAATCGGTGCGCACGGCGCTCTACCTGATGTTCAATGAAGGCTACTCCGCGTCGTCGGGCGACGCGCTGGTTCATCCCGAACTCTGCGTCGAGGCGGTCCGCCTTGCCCGCGCGCTCGCCCGGCATCCGATGACGCGTGGCCCGGCAAGCGATGCGCTTGCGGCCCTGCTGACCCTCACGGCGGCGCGCCTGCCGACACGTGTCGGTCCGGACGGCGTGGCGCAACTGCTCGACGAGCAGCCGCGCGAGGCCTGGGATCGTGCGCTCATCGCCATCGGCATCGCCCATCTCGAACGGTCGGCGAC